>NZ_WTKY01000003.1:0-339480 GCF_011378815.1 Pseudoalteromonas sp. 31A1
TCACCGTTACTGTCGGTAATAACAATGTTTATAACCGTGCCTGCAGGCTCTGTTGAGGTACCACTAATCACTGGAGTGCTGTCGTTACCTAAGCCCAGTGCATCAACGGTGACAACCGGTGTAATGGTGTCTACGTTACCACTGCTGCTCGCGGTGGTGTCGTTGCCTGCAGCATCAGTAATGCTGGCAACAACGCTAAACTCACCTTGTGCAAGGGCTGTCGAGACTTCGATTGCCCAGTGACCATCGCTGCCTACAACGGTGCTAAGGGTTTGATTGATGCCTTCACTGTCGGTGATAGTTAATGTAACGGTGCCACCAATTTCATTACTGGTGCCTTGCAGCTCTGGTGTTAAATCACTTATATCGCCCACGTTTTGAATGGTGAGTGTTGGCGCTTGCGTGTCGATGGTGGTGGTGTCACTCCCGGTGGTTTCGTTGCCGACACTGTCGCGCACACTTACTTCAATGGTCGTTTCACCTTCGCTTAGCGGTGTGGTTGGTGTGGCGCTCCAATCACCATTTGCATCCACAAGGGCGGTGATAGTTTGTGGGTTGCCTGCGCTATCAGTAACCACTATAGTCACTTGTGCCCCCTCGCCCGCATCACTTGTGCCGCTTATGATTGGCGTGTTGCTGTCGCTTTGTGCTGCAACATCAACAGTGAGTGTCGGCGGTGTATTATCAAAGTCATCTGAGCTAATTGTACGGGTATTACCTGCGGCATCGGTCGCTGTTGCGATCACTGAGCCTAAGTTCAGTAATGAGATATCAATACCAGTCAGTGACCAGTTACCATTGGCGTCAGTGGTTGTGGTGTAACTTACGCCCACACCGCCGCCAACAAGTTGCTCAGTAATAGTAATTTCACTGCCAGCCGGTAAATCAGATGTACCGTTTAATAACACCAATGAACCTAATAAGAAGGTAGGTGTAAATGCTAAGTCTGGCGGTGTTATATCGACTTCGCCACTGTCCGTGCCGGTGCCTGTGTTGCCTGCAGCATCGGTGATGCTGGCGCTGACGCTGTAATTACCTTCCGCTAAATCGCCGCTTGGCGTTGCACTCCAGTCACCACTTGCATCGGTTTGTACATCAATGCTTTGAGTGGCATTCGCTGCATCTGTAAACGTAACTGTGATAGTGCTATTAGGTGCATCACTGGTGCCAGTCACTGTGGGTGTGGTGTCATTGGTGAGTACTGGCGCATTTACACTCACACTCGGTGCGGTCGTATCAATGGTGCCGTTGCCTATAATATCGGTGCTGTTACCTGCCACATCGCTGATGTTAGCTTCAATACTATATGGTCCTTCTGCTATCGCTGTTGGCACTTCGACTGAGAAGTTGCCATCTTCATCAACCGTGGTGGTGAACGTTTGTGTATTGCCTAAATCGTCCACCACGGTGAAGTTAATAACGGTGCCTTCAACGGCATCGCTTGTGCCGCTAAGTGTCGGGGTGATGTCGCTACTTGAGCCTGGACTGGTAAGTACAAGTGTCGGTGCAATGGTGTCTATTTCACCAGCGCCAGTAGCGGTGGTGTCATTGCCTGCTGCATCGCTCACGCTTGCGCTGATGGTGTATCCACCTTCTGCAATGGCTGCCGGTACAGGAATTGACCACGTACCATTAGCAAGTACGGTGGCGCTCATTGTTTGTGGTGTGCCACTGCTATCTGTCACTATAACCGTTACCGTACTGCCTTGCGGTGCATCACTACTGCCTGCAATCGTTGGCGTGGTGTCGTTGCCTGCACCGTTGTTGGTAATAACAAGGCTCGGACCTGTTAGATCTATCTGACCTGTCTCTGTGGCGCTGCCAATATTACCCAGTCCATCATCTACCTGTGCGGTAACAATGTATTCGCCTTCGGCTAAATCAGTTGGTGCATCGACACTCCATACACCACCCGTTACGGTCGTATCAACAGTCGTAATATTCCCTGCACTGTCTTCAAACGTTAAGCTAATGGTTGTGCCATCAGCTGCATCACTTGTCCCGCGAATTTCTGGCGTGGTGTCATTGGTGTCAACCAGTGCATTAATACTGATGCTTGGCGCAGTGGTATTGAGTGTCGCGGTTTCACTTAACGTGGTGGTGTTGCCTGCGCTATCACTAACGCTAGCTTCAATGGTGAGCTCACCATCGCTCAGTGCATTCGGTACATCTGCTGACCAACTGCCATCGGCTTGTACTGTCGCGGTGAACGTTTCTGTGTTATCTGCATCCCTGACGTTAATCGTTATAACCGTGCCTGCTGGCGCGTTTGATGTCCCGCTAATTGTTGGTGTGCTGTTATTCGTGGCGCCCACGGTATCCAGTGTTAATGTCGGTGCTAAGGTATCAAGAGTGCCTGATTGAACTGCGCCACCGGTGTTGCCTGCATCATCGGTGATACTGGCTTGTACGGTGTAGCTGCCATCTGGTAATTCAGGGCTGGTTGCTTGCCAATTACCGCTGGCATCAACTGTGGCAGTGATTGGGTGCTCATCACCGTTACTGTCGGTAATAATAATGTTGATAACCGTGCCTTCAGGCTCTGTTGAGGTACCACTAACAACTGGGGTGCTGTCGTTACCTAGACCCAATGCGTCAACAGTGACGATTGGTGTAACCGTATCAACATTGCCACTGCTATTCGCTGTGCTCTCATTGCCTGCGGCATCGGTAATGCTCGCAACAACTGTGAAGTCACCTTGGGCAAGCGCGTTTGATACTTCAATAACCCAGTGGCCATCGCTGTCAACTATTGTATCAATGGTTTGCACAGCACCTGCGCTATCCGTGATAGTGAGTGTGACAGTGCCACCAATTTCATTACTGGTGCCCTGCAGCTCAGGTGTTAAATCGCTAACATCGCCTACGTTTTGAATGGTGAGCGTTGGCGCTTGCGTGTCGATAGTCGTGGTGTCACTCACGGTGGTTTCATTGCCAACACTGTCGCGTACACTTACTTCAATGGTGCTTTGACCTTCACTTAATGGTGTCGCTGGTGTGGCGCTCCAATCACCGTTTGCATCCACAAGCGCGGTGATGGTTTGTGGGTTGCCGTTGCTGTCGGTAACCACAATCGTCACTTGTGCACCCTCACCTGCATCGCTTGTGCCGCTTATGATTGGCGTGTTGCTGTCGCTTTGTGCTGCAACATCAACAGTGAGTGTCGGTGGCGTATTATCAAAGTCGTCTGAGCTAATTGTACGGGTATTACCTGCTGCATCGGTCGCTGTTGCGATCACTGAGCCTAAGTTCAGTAATGAGATATCAATACCAGTCAGTGACCAGTTACCATTGGCGTCAGTGGTTGTGGTGTAACTTACGCCCACACCGCCGCCAACAAGTTGCTCAGTAATGGTAATTTCACTGCCAGCCGGTAAATCAGAGGTGCCGTTTAATAACACCAATGAGCCTAATAAGAAGGTAGGTGTAAATGCTAAGTCTGGCGGTGTTATATCGACTTCGCCACTGTCTGTACCTGTGCCTGTGTTGCCTGCAGCATCGGTGATGCTGGCGCTGACGCTGTAATTACCTTCCGCTAAATCGCCGCTTGGCGTTGCACTCCAGTTACCACTTGCATCGGTTTGTACATCAATGCTTTGAGTGGCATTCGCTGCATCTGTAAACGTAACTGTGATAGTGCTATTAGGTGCATCACTGGTACCAGTCACTGTGGGTGTGGTGTCATTGGTGAGTACTGGCGCATCCACGGTAATGCTTGGCGCGGTCGTGTCTATTGTGCCGTTACCTGTAATACCGGTGCTGTTACCTGCTGCATCGCTGATGCTGGCGGTGATCGTGTACGGCCCTTCTGCCAAGGCAGTCGGTACTTCTATAAAGAAGTTGCCATCGGCATCCACAGTGGTCGTAAAGGTTTGTGTATTGCCTTGATCGTCCACCACGGTGAAGTTAATAACGGTGCCTTCAACGGCATCGCTTGTGCCGCTAAGTGTCGGGGTGATGTCGCTACTTGAGCCTGGACTGGTAAGTACAAGTGTCGGTGCAATGGTATCTATTTCACCAGTGCCTGTGGCAGTGGCTTCGTTGCCTGCGGCATCGCTCACACTGGCGCTCACTGTAAAGGTGCCTTCAGCCAGTACTTGCGTGGCTGCTACGCTCCATGTGCCATTAACCCCTAATGTGGTCGTTACGGTATGAGTAATATTATTACTGTCGGTGATTTCAACGCTCACGGTGCTGCCTTGTGGCGCATTCGCTGTGCCAGTGATCGTAGGTGTTGTGTCATCAGTCACGGTTACATCATTTACGGCAATATTAGGAATGGTCGTATCCACTACACCATTTTCTGTTGCTGTACTTGTATTGCCGCTTCCATCTGTAACACTCGCTTCAACTTCATAACTGCCTTCAGCTAAGTCAAAAGGGGCTTCAACACTCCAGATACCGTCTGTAACGGTTGTTTGTACCGTGTTTGTTATGTCATTACTGTCCGTGATACTGACGGTGATAATAGTGCCATTTGCTGCACTGCTGGTACCGCTCACATTCGGCGTTGTATCATTTGTATCCATTAATGCATCAATATTAATACTTGGTGCATTGGTACCCAATGTTGCGCCTTCACTTAATGTGGTGGTGTTGCCTGCACTGTCACTGACGCTTGCTTCTATGGTGAGTGGACCATCAGTCAGTGCGTTCGGTACATCCGCTGACCAACTGCCATCGGTTTGTACTGTCGCGATGAACGTTTCTGTATTATCTGCATCCGTGACGTTAATCGTTATAACCGTGCCTACTGGCGCGTTCGATGTCCCGCTAATTGTTGGTGTGCTGTTATTCGTGGCACCTACTGTGTCTAACGTCAGTGTCGGCGCTAAAGTATCTAAGCTGCCTGTTTGTGTGGCGCCGCCGGTGTTGCCTGCATCATCGGTGATACTGGCTTGTACGTTGTAGCTTCCATCTGGTAATTCAGGGCTGGTTGCTTGCCAATTACCGTTTGCATCCACAGTAGCGGTGATTGGGTGCTCATCACCGTTACTGTCGGTAATAACAATGTTTATAACCGTGCCTGCAGGCTCTGTTGAGGTACCACTAATCACTGGAGTGCTGTCGTTACCCAAACCCAGTGCATCAACGGTGACAACCGGTGTGATGGTGTCTACGTTACCACTGCTGCTCGCGGTGGTGTCGTTGCCTGCAGCATCAGTAATGCTGGCAACAACGCTAAACTCACCTTGTGCAAGGGCTGTCGAGACTTCGATTGCCCAGTGACCATCGCTGCCTACAACGGTGCTAAGGGTTTGATTGATGCCTTCACTGTCGGTGATAGTTAATGTAACGGTGCCACCAATTTCATTACTGGTGCCCTGAAGCTCTGGTGTTAAGTCGCTGACATCGCCTACGTTTTGAATGGTGAGTAGTGGCGCTTGCGTGTCGATAGTGGTGGTGTCACTCACGGTGGTTTCATTGCCAACACTGTCGCGTACACTTACTTCAATGGTGCTTTGACCTTCACTTAATGGTGTCGCTGGTGTGGCGCTCCAATCACCGTTTGCATCCACAAGGGCGGTGATAGTTTGCGGGTTGCCTGCGCTGTCGGTCACTACAATAGTGACTTGCGCGCCTTCACCCGCATCGCTTGTGCCGCTAATAACCGGTGTATTGCTGTCGCTTTGTGCTGCAACATCAACAGTGAGTGTCGGCGGTGTATTATCAAAGTCATCTGAACTAATTGTACGGGTATTACCTGCGGCATCGGTCGCTGTTGCGATCACTGAGCCAACATCAAGTAAAGATACATCCAACCCGACTAATGACCAGTTGCCATCCGCATCCGTTGTAGTGGTATATGTTGCACCAATACCACCGTTAACAAGTTGCTCGGTAATAGTAATTTCACTGCCAATGGGCAAGTCAGACGTACCGCTTAGGGTAATTAATAAACCAAGTTCAAACGTTGGTGTAAAGGCAAGTGCTGGCGGGGTTACGTCTACTTCGCCACTGTCCGTGCCGGTGCCTGTGTTGCCTGCAGCATCAGTGATGCTGGCGCTGACGCTGTAGTCACCTTCAGCTAATGTACCTGTTGGTGTCGCACTCCAGTTACCATTAGCATCGGTTTGTACATCAATGCTTTGAGTGGTATTCGCTGCATCTGTAAACGTAACTGTGATAGTGCTATTAGGTGCATCACTGGTACCAGTCACTGTGGGTGTGGTGTCGTTGGTGAGTACTGGCGCATCCACACTCACACTTGGTGCTGTGGTATCAATGGTGCCATCGCTCGCAATATCGGTGCTGTTGCCTGCCGCATCGCTAATACTTGCTTCGATGCTGTATGGCCCTTCTGCCAGTGCAGTCGGTACTTCCACTGAGAAGTTGCCATCAGCATCCACAGTGGTGGTGAACGTTTGTGAGCTACCAAAATCATCCACTACGGTGAAGTTAATAACCGTGCCTTCAACCGCATCGCTTGTGCCGCTAAATGTCGGGGTGATGTCATTACTTGAACCAGGGCTGGTAAGTACAAGGGTCGGTGCAATTGTATCCACCTCTCCTGCGCCTGTGCCGTTGGCTTCGTTGCCAGCGGCATCGCTCACGCTTGCGCTTACGGTGAAGTTACCTTCTGCAAGGGCTGTCGTAACAGGGGCTGACCACGCGCCACTTCCGCCAACTGTCGCGGTAATGGTTTGCTGTGCACCGGCACTGTCTGTCACAATAATAGTGACTTCACTGCCTTGTGGCGCATCGCTTGTACCCGAGATGGTCGGTGTCGTGTCATTGCTAACACCATTGTCTACAATAACAAGGCTTGGTGCGGTTAAGTCAATCTCGCCTGTTTCGGTGGCGCTGCCGATATTACCTAGGCCATCGTCTACCTGTGCGGTAACAGTATATTCGCCTTCGGCTAAATCAGTTGGTGCATCGATGCTCCATACACCACCCGTTACCGTCGTATCAACAGTCGTAATATTCCCTGCACTGTCTTCAAACGTTAAACTAATCGTGGTGCCATCTGCCGCATCGCTTGTACCATTAATGGTTGGGGTGGTGTCGTTGGTATCAACCAATGCATTAATACTAATGCTTGGGGCCGTGGTGTTGAGTGTTGCGGTTTCACTTAATGTAGTGGTATTACCGGCGTTATCACTAACGCTAGCTTCAATGGTGAGCTCACCATCGCTCAGTGCATTCGGTACATCCGCTGACCAGCTGCCATCAGCTTGTACTGTTGCGGTGAACGTTTCTGTATTATTTGCATCCGTGACGTTAATCGTTATAACCGTGCCTGCTGGCGCGTTCGATGTCCCGCTAATTGTTGGTGTGCTATTATTCGTGGCACCGACTGTGTCTAACGTCAATGTCGGCGCTAAGGTATCTAGGTTGCCTGTTTGTGTGGCGCCGCCGGTGTTGCCTGCATCATCGGTGATACTGGCTTGCACACTGTAGCTGCCCTCTGGTAATTCAGGGCTGATTGCTTGCCAGTTGCCGTTCGCATCGACTGTGGCTGTAATTGGTGTTTCATCGCCGTTACTGTCTGTGATAACAATATTCACAACGGTGCCTTCAGGCTCTGTTGAGGTACCACTAACAACAGGGGTGCTGTCGTTGCCTAAACCCAGTGCATCAACGGTGATAACCGGTGTAATGGTATCTACATTACCACTACTGTTGGCCGTGGTGTCGTTGCCTGCGGCATCGGTAATGCTGGCAACAACGCTAAAGTCACCTTGTGCAAGGGCACCTGGAATTTCAATATTCCAGTGGCCATCACTTTCAACGGTGGTGGTGAAGGTTTGCTCAGCGCCTTGGCTGTCGGTGATGGTCAGTGTTACGGTGCCGCCAATTTCATTACTAGTGCCCTGCAGCTCAGGTGTTAAATCGCTGACATCGCCTACGTTTTGAATGGTGAGTATTGGCGCTTGTGTGTCTAACGTAATTGTATCTGTAACTGTTGTCGTATTTCCTGCTTCGTCAGATACACTCACTTCGATGGTGTTATCACCTTCATTTAAATCTGTTTGTGGAGTTACTTCCCAGTTACCATTTGCATCTACTGTGGTGCTAAGTGTTTGTTCAACTCCATTTTCATCTGTAATAACAACCGTGATACTGGTACCAACGTCTGCATCACTAGTGCCTGAAATAGTAGGCGTTGAGTCGTTGGTTACAGCTTCAAAGTCAACGGTTAAGCTAGGTCCTGATGTGTCTATATTACCGGTAGCCGTAGTTGAAGCGCTATTTCCTGCAGCATCAGATACTTCAGCTTCTACAGAATAATCGCCCGAGGCCAACTCTTGAGAAAGTTCAACACTCCAATTACCATCGGCATCCGTTGTTGTGCTAAATGTACGAACAACCCCTTGAGAATCAGTAACCGTTAAATTTATAACTGTGCCTGAAGCTACGTCTGTTGTGCTACCTGAAATAATTGGAGTAGTGTCATTACTAGTTTCTAGTTCATTAACTTGTATTGTTGGAGGCGTAATATCAATTACAGCATCAAGCTCTGCATTAGCCGTTCCACCACCTATGTCTGTTACTGTTGCAATAATTAAAATGGTGCCCTCAGCTAAATTTGCAGGCGGAGTAACACTCCAAAGACCGTTTTCATCAACAACTGTGGTTAAAGTAATTACTGCACCCGCTGAGTCAGTGATCTGAACTTCCACTTGAGAGCCAACTTGTGCATTAAAAGTATCACCATTTATTTGAGGTGTTTGATCGTTAGTTTCGCCAATAATATCAATGGTAATGGTCAATGCGCTTGTATCAATTGTGCCTGAAGCACTTGCTGTGCCTTCATTACCAGCGCTATCACTAATACTTGCATCTACAGAGTAGCTTCCTTCAGCTAAAGCCGCGGATACTTCTGCAGTCCAACTTCCATCAGCAATTACTTGTGCTGTAATTGTTTGTAATTCACCGTTAGCATCGGTCACGGTTAAAGTTACGGTTGAACCAGCTGGCTCACCGCTAGCTGTGCCTGAAATAGTTGGTGTTGTATCACTCGTATCGCCTAGCGCATTAATAGTAACTATTGGCGCTGTGGTATCAACTTCTCCCGTTGTTGTGGCTGTGGTTTCATTACCCGCGGTATCAGTAACCGATACTTCAACAGTAAATTCGCCTTCACTTAATTCGTTCGGCACATCTACACTGAAGGTGCCATCGGCTTGTACTTCAGTAGTAATTATTTGTGGATTACCTGCTTCATCAGTCACGGTAATAGTAACAACCGTGCCTTCTGGCTCACCCGTCGCGGTGCCTGAAATAGTTGGTGTGGTGTCGTTAGTATCACCTACAGGGTCTATTATTACTGATGGTGCAGCCGTATCAACTTCTCCAGTCGTAGTTGCTGTGGTTTCATTACCTGAAGTGTCAGTAACGGATACCTCAACTGTAAATTCGCCTTCACTTAATTCGTTTGGTACATCAACACTGAAGGTGCCATCGGCTTGTACTTCAGTGGTAATGATTTGTGGGTTACCTGCTTCATCAGTAACTGTAATAGTAACAACCGTGCCCTCTGGCTCCCCCGTTGCGGTGCCTGAAATAGTTGGGGTGGTGTCGTTACTATCAGCCAGTGCATCTATCGTGATCACCGGTGCTAAAGTATCAACCTCGCCAGTCGTAGTTGCTGTGGTTTCATTGCCCGCAGTATCTGTAGCCGATACCTCAACAGTAAATTCACCTTCACTTAATTCGTTCGGCACATCAACACTAAAGGTGCCATCAGCGAGTACTTCTGTAGTGATAGTTTGTGGGTTACCGGCTTCATCAGTCACGGTAATAGTAACAACCGTGCCTTCTGGCTCACCTGTTGCGGTGCCTGAAATAGTTGGGGTGGTGTCGTTACTATCAGCCAGTGCATCTATCGTAATCACCGGTGCTGAGGTATCAATAGTACCCGTTGTTACTTCTGTACTTTCGTTACCCGCAGTATCAGTGATTGATACGTCTACACTGTATTCGCCTTCGCTTAATTCATCTGATACATCAACAGTGAAAGTGCCGTCAGCGAGTACTTCTGTGGTGATGGTTTGTGGGTTACCTGCTTCATCAGTCACGGTAATAGTAACAACGGTGCCTTCTGGCTCGCCCGTTACAGTGCCAGAAATTGTCGGTGTTGTATCGTTACTATCAGCGAGTGCATCAATCGTAATAGTTGGTGCGGTATTATCGATAGTTCCTTGTGCTGAAGTTTCACTTTGGTTACCTGCTTCATCGCTAACGATGGCATTAACGCTAAAGTCACCTTCAACTAACTCATTAATAGCATCAGCTGTCCAGCTACCATCAGCTAGCGTTTGTGTTGTAATTGTTTGTGTATTACCACCAGCGTCCGTCAATGTTAACGTAACCGTTGTTCCAGCTGGCACATTTTGTACGGAACCTGAAATTGTTGGAGTAGTATCGGCGCTATCTGGGATTGCATTAATTGCTATAATTGGAGCTGATAAATCAATTGTTCCAGTACCGGTATCGCTTGCTTCATTACCTGCAGCGTCTGTTACTGTTGCCGTAATTGTAAAGTCGCCTTCAGCAACAGCTTGAGTTGCACCTACTTGCCAAGTTCCATCTTCTGACACAACCGCCGTCAATGTTTGAGACTCACCATTTGCATCAGTAACTAAAACACTAACAAGGCTACCCGGAGCTACATCACTCGTTGTTCCGCTAAATGTAGGTGTTGTATCGTTTGAATCAGCAAAGTCATTTATTGCAACTAAAGGAGGGGTGGTATCAACTGAGCCTAATTGTGAATCTTGAGCTGCGTTACCCGCATTATCAGATACATTAGCAGTTACGGTAAAATCCCCCTCGCTTAAAGCAGTTGGAACCTCAATACTCCAAGTACCATCCGCACTTATAGTAGTAACTAACTGTTGCTCAGCCCCTAGACTATCGGTAACAATTAAAGTTACTTCACTGCCCGATGCTAATCCTTGGGTAGAGCCTGTAAGAGTAGGTGTTGTATCGTTTGTATCTGCAATATTGTTAATAGTGACACTTGGTGCGGTTAAATCAACCGTACCTGTAACAGTTGCAGTACTGCTATTGCCTGCAGTGTCGCTAACACTTGCTGTTACTGTGAAATCACCTTCACTGAGATCTGCAATAATATCCGCTGTATATGTACCATCGGCATTTGTAAGTGTTGTGAGTGTTTGTTCATTGCCTTCACTGTCAGTTATTACTAATGTAACTTCGGTCCCTGCAGGTACATCAATTACGTTACCACTTACTGATGGGGTTACATCATTCGTATCCTCAATAGGATTAATCGTGATTGCAGGATCGGTTAAATCAATCTCTCCAGTTTCACTTGCAGAAGCTGTATTACCTGCAGCATCAGTCACTGTTGCAATTACACTAAACTGACCTTCAACCAATTCATTACTTGCCTCAACAGACCAACTTCCGTCAGCACCAGTAACTACTTGCACGGTTTCTGTTACGCCATCGCTTCCTGTAAATGTAACGGTTACTAATGCACCAGGCTCTACGTCTTGGGTAGAGCCGCTAACTGTTGGTGTTGTATCGTTAGTATCAATAATAAAATTAATGCTTACCGTTAAATCAACATTACCTACTGCACTTGCTTGCGCCTCATTACCCGAGTCATCTATAACAGCAGCAACTACGGTAAAGTCGCCCTCAGGTAGAGGGGTTGTTACTTGTGCAGTCCACGAACCATCTGCTTGCGTCACTGCAAGTAATGTAAACGTACTCCCATCGCTTGCCGTAATAGTTAAAGTAATGGTAGTACCTGCAGGCACATTACCGGTGTTACCACTTAAAAATGGAGTGGTATCGTTAGTATTAGCAATTGCATCGATTTGAATTGAAATAGGAGCAAACGTTATTTCGCCGTTTGTTTGCGCAGTAGCCTCATTACCTGCTGGATCGGTTACTGACGCAGTTGCTGTAAACTCACCACCTGGCAAGATTTCATTAGCATCAACACTCCATGTACCATCTTCATTTAATAAAGTAGTTAAAGTTTGTACGCTACCGTTTATATCGGTTACTAATACTGTAATTACAGAGCCTGCTGGAGCGTCTTCTACCCTACCTACAAATGTTGGTGTAGTATCGTTAGTATCAGCAATTGCAGTAACGGTAATATCTGGATTTGTTAAATCAACAACACCTTGGTTATTTGCTTGGGCTTGATTACCTGCAGCATCGCTTACACTTGCATCAACCTCAAACTGCCCTTCAGCCAATGGCGTAGTTACGTCAATAGACCAATCACCATCAGCGTTAGTTTGGGTTAATAATGTTTGAGTTTGACCATTAAAATCGGTAATAACCACACTAATAATAGAGCCAGCAGGTACATCTTGCGCATTACCTGTAATAGTTGGCGTGGTGTCTTGAGTATCGTTAATATTATTAATTTGTACCGTAGGCGCCGTTAAATCAACTACTCCTGAATCACTTGCTAATGCTAAGTTTCCTACACTGTCGCTTACTTGTGCATCAACAGTAAAATCACCTTCGGGTAAAGGAGTCCCAACTTCTACACTCCAGCTTCCATCGGCTTGAGTAACCGCAGTTAATGTTTGTATTTGTCCTGCACTATCTGTAACAGTAATTGTTACTTGCGTGCCTTCAGGAACCCCATTTGTTGTTCCAAAAAGTGGTGGTGTTGCGTTATTTGTTTCATCAGTTACATTTACTGTGATTACCGGAGCAGTTAAATCTACATTAGCTAAAGCTTGGTCTACAGCTTGATTTCCAGCTGCATCAATCGCAACAGCGCTTACGTTAAACTCCCCTTCAGATAAAGGTGAGGTGGTAGTAATTACCCAATTTCCTTGAGCATCAACCTGAGTAACTATTGTTTGTACCGTACCTGCACTATCCGTTAACGTGACCGACACATTATCACCAGTGTTCAACCCAGATACAGTCCCTGTTACTGTCACTGTTTGCGAAGCAGAATCGGCAACAGGATCAATAGCAATAAGCGGAGGTGTTGTATCAATTTCTATAGAAATAGTGTCGTTTATAGGGTTGCCAACAGGATCTGTTGCTTCAACAACAACGGTCACAGGGCCATCCGCAACTGGAGTTGGTAGGGTTATTTCAAAGGTACCATCAGGGCCAATCACAACACTAACTACTTGAGAATTTCCATCAACATCAGTTACCGTCACATTAACCGTTTCGCCAATTAAGTTTTCACTCGTACCGGTAATTGTTGGTTGTGATGAATTAGTAACGCCCAGCTCATTAAGTGAAATAGAAGCCGAAGTTACGTCAGGCACAATACCATCAGAGGTATCTCTTAAATTAAAAGCTTCAGTAGCGCTTTGATCAAAAGAAGAATCAAAAGTAACACTACTAGGATCAACACTTTCAGAAATTCGGGTTAACTGTACAAACGAACTACCTCCATCTGCACCAGCTGCATTACCGCCACCAGCGGCTGTTGCCTCTAAATTATCTAAAATGTCCCCATCACCCTCTAATGCATCTAAAAAATCTGTTACATCTGAATTAGCCGCCGTTGATGAGTCTTGCTCTGTACCTAAGTCTAAGCTTGCGATTGCTTCATCTAAACTTTCATCAAAAACAGTTGTTTCGCTAGAGTCTCTTGCTTCTTTCGCTAATAGGCCTGGTGTTATTTTTACCTTTTGATTTGCGGGTATAGATAAGGTTTCACCTTGCACATCTATTTGTAACGACGACTTAATAGCAGTAACAACTAAATCACCTACGGTAATAATGTCACCAACGTTTAACGCTCTTATTGATCCATCATCCAACACAACACCCGCCGAACCCTGAATATCAATAACTACAAGTTGATTTGCTTCCATTTAGGTACCCTCAAACTTTTTAAAATAACAATCTAATAAATTAAAGGTAGAACAAAAAAAGCACATAGATACTGGACTCAAGTACAGGTTTAGAAGAAAAATTCAAAAATAAAAAATCAACAAAAAAGTGGTAGAAATTTTTTTTCATGCTACCCGAAAAGATTACTTGCAAAATTAGCACTCCTTTACTAAATATTTAAAAGAGTATTTTCGGTCTTAACAGGATCTAAGAGGAAGAAATGATTATAAAAAACACTTTTAAAAAGCATCAAGGGACTATGTTAATCGGATTAGCGATTACAGCCGTAACTTTATCAAACTACGTGCATGCAAACGAACAATCAGCAATGCCACTTACATACGTCTCAAGTAAAGCGATTGAAAACAATCCTGAAGTACAAGAAGCATGGCATGCTTTTAAATCTTCTATTTATGGAGTGGATGCTGCCCGTTCAGGTTATTTACCAAGTGTTGATGTATCAGCAAGTGCAGGATATGAAAGAAGAAATTACGGTATTGAAGAAGAATATAACCGTAATACAGCCGAATTAAGCGTTACTCAAATGCTTTATGACGGTTTTAGAACATCTAATACAGTTGACCGTTTTAAACGTATTCAACTTATTAGGTACTTTGAGCTTATTTCTCAAACAGAACAAACAGCACTTGAAGCCTCGATTGCACTACTTGACGTACAAAAATTCAAAGAGTTAGTACAACTTGCAGAAGCTAATTTACAAGAGCACGAGTCTGTATACCAACAAATAGAGCAAAGCGTAGGCGCCGGTGTAGCGCGCGCAGCAGACCTAGAACAAATTAGTGGTCGTTTATCTCTAGCGCAATCTAATGTATTAACGGAGTACTCAAATTTACATGATGTAAGCGCTCGCTACCTAAGAGTTGTAGGTGAGCTACCTATGAACGATATAAAGCAAGCTGACCTTGATGAAAACAATATACCAATTTCGGTTAACCAAGCGCTAGACGTCGCCTACAAAAACAGCCCTTCATTTTATGCCTCTTTGTATAATATTGAAGCGCAAAAGGCGAACGCCAAAGCACAAAAAGCGGCCTTTCATCCTAACGTAGATTTATCTGCCCGCTACGGTAGCCAAGATAGAGATGAGCTTGGTCAAAATGAAACCAGAACAGAAGCGCGAGTCGGCATAGATATTAGTTATAACTTGTATAACGGTGGTCTTGATAGCGCTAATTTAGAACAAGCTTATCAAGATATAAACATTGCAAAATATCAACGAGATCAAGCCTGTATTGATATTCGTCAAAGTCTGCAAATTGCCTACTACAACGTCACTATACTAGAGCAAAAGTTGCCAGCGCTTAATCAACACCGCGAATCATCAACTAAAGTTAAAATTGCATATAAAGATCAATTTGATATAGGCCAACGAACTCTACTAGACGTACTTGATGCCGAAAACGAATCGTTCCAATCAACACGTTCATACATAGTTGCGCTTTACGACCGCCAATCGGCTATTTTAACTATGCTAAAAGAAATGGGGAAATTATTGCCAGCACTTGACGTAATGTCAGGTAAATACCCTACATTAAAAGAGCTAACTGACGATCCTATTGTGCATAACGCACAAAATATTTGTCCGAGTTACGATGTAGCAACCACCTTTAGCCGAAAGGCATTTCTACAAAAAAAAGCGAAGCAAGATAATGCCTACATGAGTGTAACCGCTATGCCAAGGTACTTAGATATACCGTTGGAAACCGACACTACACAAAGTAGCTTTTTAGATGATGATGGTGACGGCGTACCAAACGAGCAAGACACTTGTCCGAGTACGCCGCTGTCAACTAATGTTGATTTATCTGGCTGTACAATTTATAGCGCATCAACCTCGAATATAGAGATTGGTATCCCTTTTTCTGCTGACTCAAGCGATGTAAGGTCTCAATATATTCAAGAAATTAGTCGGCTTGCAGATTTTTTAAAAGAAAATCCAAATAAGCAGGTTGAAATACAAGGTCATGCTTCTCTAGATGGAGATCGAACATATAACCGCAAACTATCTGAAAAACGTGCGTTTGCTGTTGCTGAAATTCTAATTAAACAATTCGATATAAAACCAAAACGTGTTAAATCGTTCGGGTACGGTATTGATCAACCTCGAGTAAACGAAATATCAGTAAGAGCAAATGCTGCGAATCGACGTATCGAAGCTGTAATTACTGATAGCTAAGTCAATTAACGTTATGTAAATAACTAGGGTCTGTTGATCTTTGCGGATTAAAATTTGTTCAAACTAGGGGCTGTTTAATCGCGGCGCGAGATTTGTAACCTAGTGGGCTAAGTAAAAACCGAGCAACAAAGAGTAAATAGCCCCTAGGAAGAACCCTTTGGGCAGCGCCTGTTTGGCATTAATGCTACGTTATCGCCCATTTATGGGGAATAACCACATTGCATAGGCTCTGCCTTGCCTAAATACCAAACAGACTGCTGAAAATTTAACCTTGAAAGATCAACAGACCCTAAACTCGGCTTGAAATATTTAAGCTAAATTTATTTCTCGAGTTTAGGTTTAGTAGTAACAACCGCATGCAGTTCTACATAACATTGGATGGTTTATGGAATTAAACGATGTACTTGATCATGGTGGCATACTCGTTGACTGCCTAGCAGTTTTATGTCGCCATCATGATAAAGAGTTTTCAAGAGAAGCACTATTAAATGGACTTCCTCTAACTGATGGAAATCTTACTCCATCAGGTTTTTCGCGCGCAGCTAAGCGCATTGGCTTTAAATCGAAAGTAGTTAATAAGCCACTACAAAAAATTAATACAGCACTGCTACCTGCCATCTTAATTTTAAAAGACAATCAAGCCTGTGTTATTAATTCTATTGATTACGATAAGCAGTTGGTGAGTGTAATTTACCCAGAGCTTACCGAATCAGTTATCGAACAAAGCATTGATGAATTAGCAGGCAACAGTGTTGGTTTAATTATTTATGCACAACCAGAATTTGCATTTGATGAGCGAACACCCGTACTTGAAAAACTATCAAAAGACGGATGGTTTTGGGGAGTAATTAAAGAGTGCCGCTCACTTTATAAAGACGTAATCATTTCAGCTATTGCGTTGGGCTTTTTGTCGGTTGCTATGCCTTTATTTGTAATGAACGTATACGACCGCGTAGTGCCCAATCATGCAACAGAAACCCTATGGGTACTTGCCATTGGCATTTTAATAGCACTCACTGCTGACTTTGTTTTGCGCTTAGTAAGAGGCTACTTTGTAGAGCTTGCTGCCAGTAGAATAGATGTAAAAGTATCTGCTGTAATTATGGAGCGAGTACTGGGGATGAAACTAAAAAACCGCCCATCATCCGCAGGCTCCTTTGCTAGCAACATTCAATCATTTGAAGCTGTGCGTAACTTTTTTAGCTCCATAACGCTTGTCGCATTAGTCGACTTACCATTCGTTGTTTTATATTTAATTGTTATTGCCATTATTGGCGTACCTCTAAGTTTACCTATTATAGCGGGCGCACTTATATTATTAGCTTACGCTATTGCTGCACATCGCAAACTCGAAGCCCTTTCAGAACAAACAATGAAAGCAAGCTCAATGCGAAACGCAGTACTTGTTGAAAGCTTAACCAATATTGAAGATGTAAAAAGCTTTCACTCAGAGTGTAAAACACAATCTGTATGGGAAAAGTCGACCATTTACATTGCGCAAGTAAACGCACAAAGTCGATTCGTTTCTAGCTCTATATCAAATACAGCATCGTGGATACAGCAATGTGTAGGCGTGATAATAATGATAATAGGCGTACACCTCGTTATTGAAGGTGAGCTAACTCAAGGCGGATTAATTGCAGCCTACTTATTATCATCTCGTGCTATGGGCCCTATTGGGCAGTCAGCCGCTGTTTTAGCGCAATATCATCATGCGGCAATAGCAATGCAATCACTAAACGAAATTATGGAAAAAGAGGTCGAGCGCCCACCGGGTAAACATTGGTTAAGCCACCCTATTTTAAAGGGCGATATAGAATTTAAAGATGTATGTTTTAAATACTCTGACGAATCTCATAATGCACTTAACGGTGTTAGCTTTAAAATTAAAGCGGGTGAAAAAGTTGCAATTTTAGGGCGCAATGGCTCAGGTAAAAGTACATTAGAAAAGCTTATTTTAGGGCTATATGAACCCTGTTCAGGATCAATTTTGATGGACAATAACGATATACATCAAATTGACCCTGCAGAGCTTCGTCATAATATTGGCTACGTTCCGCAAAACGTCGCCCTGTTTTATGGATCCTTAAAAGACAACCTTACGATAAGCGCTTGGCATGCCAAAGACGAGCAAATTATTGAAGCTTGTGAGCGAAGCCAATTATTTGATTTAATTAATTCGCACCCCGACGGATTTGATTTACAAGTGGGCGAACAAGGTCGTCAATTATCAGGTGGGCAACGCCAAGCAGTTGGGATGGCTAGAGCATTAATAAACGATCCTCCTATTTTATTATTAGATGAACCAACCTCATCGCTAGATCACAACAGTGAAAGTAAAATTATTAGTAACTTAAAAAAATGCTCTATCGATAAAACTCTCATTGTGGTGACTCACCGCTCATCATTACTTGAGCTTGTTGATCGAATTATAGTTTTAGATAACGGAAAAGTAGTTGCTGATGGACCAAAACAAAAAGTAATTGCGGCGTTAAATAATAAAACCGTGGAGCAAGCCTCATGAGTGATAACAAAAAACCACTTGAACAACGCTCTTTTGAATCTGTTAGTAAAGCTATAGAGGCCAGAAAACAAGGTAAGCCATCTGTATTTAATACACTTTTTAAAGGATGGCTTTCTCCACCAAACACTCAAGACTGGGTAGTAGATGCACAGTGGGAAAAAATGCAGCAGGAGCCAGCAAGCGCGAGATTACTACTTTATTTAATTTGTTTAACGTTTATATGCCTTATTGTGTGGTCTGGCTTTGCTAATTTGGATGAAGTTGCTCGTGGCGAGGGCCGTGTTATTCCTTCTAATAAATTACAGCTTATTCAATCTTATGATGGCGGTATGGTCGAAACAATCAATGTAAAAGAAGGACAAATAGTAAACGAGGGTGATGTGCTTATTAAAATAGACCCTACCCGCTTTATTTCTAGCTTTAGAGAAAATCAGTCAAAGGTTGAATCGTTAAGCGCAAAAGTAGCAAGACTCAGAGCGCTTACTCAAAAAAAGGAGCTGGTATTTAGCGACGATATTATAAAAAACGCACCTCAAGTAATACAACATGAGCGCTCACTTTATTTAAGTAACAGTCAAGAATTAGAGCAGCAGGTAAGCATTCATAAACGCCAACTAGAGCAACGACACCAAGATTATATTGAAGCTAAAGCAGCACTTCAGCAACATACAAGCGCGCTGCGCTTAACAAACCGAGAACTCTCTGTTACTCGCCCATTATTACGCACCGGTGCTATTTCAGATATAGATATTATTCGTTTAGAGCGTCAAATAGTGGATCTAACCGGCGAGATAAACCGCACTAAGGCAGTTATAAACAGAAGTCTTTCGGCTATTAACGAAGCTAAAAACAAAGTAACCGAAGTTGAGCTCGTTATGATCAACCGCTGGAACAACGAACTCTCCGAAGCGCTACTTCGACTCGACTCAATTAAAGAAACCGAATCTGGCTTAGCCGATAAAGTAACTCAAACTGAAATACGCTCTCCTGTTAAAGGCACTGTACAGCGATTATTAGTTAATACTGTTGGCGGTATTTTGCAGCCTGGTAGTGATGTTATGGAAATTGTCCCGCTTGACGATCAACTTGTAGTAGAGGCAAAAATTCCGCCTAAAGACATTGCGTTTTTACGTCCTGGGCAATCTGCAATGATAAAGTTTAGTGCCTACGACTTTGCCGTATATGGTGGCCTTGAAGCAGAGGTATTACATATAAGCGCCGATACAATTACAGATGACCGCGAAAACACCTTTTATTTGGTACAACTAAAAACCACCAAAAATAATTTTTCAAAAGAGCTGACTATTATTCCAGGGATGACCACTCAAGTGGATATTATTACCGGTAAAAAAACCGTACTTGAGTATCTTTTAAAACCAGTTCTTAGAGCTACATCGCAAGCAATGACAGAGCGTTAAGCATTTTATAAATGGAGAAGTAATGCGCCAAAGTATTTTTATCACACAGCCTGAATTTGAATCGAAACACTGGCATACGGCGTTTCCTGATTGTTTGATATGCACAAAAGAACCAAACAGGGTCACGTCATCAAATATTATTTGGGTTTTGGCCGGCACACCTAACTGGCTTGAGCTCGTTAAAAAGTATTCGCAACAACGTTTACTCGTTATTGTTATGACCAACGAACTAGAAATAAACCAACTAAGAGCTGCGCTTGAAGCAGGAGCTAGGGGGTACGTAGAAGCACTCGCTACTAAAGTAATTATTGAACAAGTACTTGAAACAATTTGTGCTGGCGGAATATGGTTACCAGGGCAATTACTATCTAACTTAGTAGGAGCTTTATCAAATACACAGTTTAAATATGCGAGCACATGCGAGCTTGATGTACTCACAAAGCGAGAACGTCAAGTAGTTGATATTGTTGTAACAGGCGCGACTAACAAGCAAGCCGCAGAATCTTTAAATATTACAGAGCGCACGATTAAAGAGCATATGAGCTCTATATTTAATAAGCTAAAAGTTCGCGACCGCATTCAATTAATGTTAGTTGTAAAAGGGCATTAACCGCACAGTTAATGCTTATTACTTACTCTTTAATAACCCCATCAAAGCCTAAGTTAATAAGTGTATCGAGGTCATCTTGACTTGTTACACCTTGGGCAACAACCTTAATACCAATAGAGTGCGCCAACGTACATACACCTCGCAGGAATGTTTGGTTGTCTTGGCTGTAGCTAATATTGTGCCCATACACGCTATCAACCTTAATCATTTCAAGCCCAAACTCCTGAATTTTTTCAATTTTAGTAAATTCAGGGCCCACACGTTTTAATGCTACTTTAGCGCCCATACATCGAGCCTGCTCACAAAAATCTTTAAATATCTCAATTTCGCTAACGGCAATACTTTCACGAATATCAAAACAAATTTTAGAGGCTAAATCAGGAAACGCCGAAAGGTACGTAAGAATCGAAGCAAGTGCAGCATCATCAAGTAACGTTTGAGCAGATAATTCAACCGAAATCAGTTCACTTGGTGGCTCAATACTATAATGAGCCACCAACGCCTTAATTAAACCCCAATCTAAACGCGCTAATAACTTTAATCGGTTAGCCCACTGGTAGTAGTAACTAGCACGGTATACTTGCCCACCAAGCTTTAGGCTCAACCCTAATTGATTTTGCATTACCTGCCCTGTAAAGCTCGTTACTGGGTAAGTATTTATTTCTAAATTATTATTGTTGAGTGCCTCTTCTATGGCATTTTTCCAGCTAGTTGCATTATCAAACAGCTCACTTTCTTGCTTGATTTGAGCTACTTTTGCTTGTACATCAGATCGTTTACCCGATGATTTTAAAAGTTCATCCGCACGCTTTAATACATCAAATCGCGTGTCGTCTTTTTGAATATAAGTACAGCTGTGAGGTATCGCTAGCTTAACGTTTTTATACTCTTCAACAAACGATTGATGCATCAATAAAATACGTTCACTGATTGCTTGAATATCATCAATATCACTAAATAAAACGGTAAAATCGCTGTGAGAAATACGTGCAATGTAATTTTCAGAAAAGTGTTCTTGGTTGCTCTCTAAGAAGCTAACCAACATCTGTGAAAATCGACGTAGAAAGTTAACCATTTCTACTCGTCCCACTTCCTCACTTACGCGATCGAGGTTTACAACCCTAAATAAAAACAAAGCACCATGGGCATGATCTTTCGATTTTTGTAAGTGAGCCTCAAGCGTTGCACCAAAGTACTCTCTATTTGCTAAACCAGTTAGCTCATCGTGTTGCGATTTAAATCTAAGCTCTTCTAAACGTTTATTATCTTCTTTAATAATACGGCTAAAACGGGTAGATAACTGGTTCATTGATTGCACTAAACGTGCAAACTCAAAAGTGCGCGGAACGCTCGATTTAATAAAACGTTTTTCACCAAATGCATTAGCCTGATACACAACATCATCTAGTGGTTTTAATATCCTACTTAAAAAGTAAGCACTAACTATACAAGCAAAAAAAGCGACAATTAAAAAACTAAAAAATAGTTTAAGCGCACTTTCCCATAAGGCTTGCTCAGCATATTGACTATGGCTTTCTATAAACAAAGTACCAAACTGCTGCCAACCATTATTTACTTGCCCAACCCCTGGCTGTACATTTAATCCATACATTGATCTAAACCACTGCGGAGCCGCCGCTTTAAGTTCATCGGTAAACGTGCGTTTAACAATCACCTCACCATTAGGGTTTTGTAGTTCTATTCGCTTATAGTGACCGGTATCAAATGTGGCCGATACTAATAACTCAAGCTCAACGGGGTCTTTGTCTAATTGGCTGATCATTAACGCGAGTGAACTGGCGTTATCTACATTTTTTAAGTACAGCTGGGTCGAAAAATAACTTTTAGCCGAATTAGTGCTAATTAAAACACTACTTATAAAGCCTACAAAAATAACAATTAATAATGCAATCCACAGCTCTTGCCTGAGTGTTATTTTTCGTTTTTTAAGATACTTAGATAAGGAAAATGATGCCATTACCACATAACTCCTTCTTTGGTTGTCTGCTCCAAAATTTTACGCCAGCGTGAAAGTCTTGCTGTTGGGCTGGCTACACTTTTGGTTGAATTATTAGCCCATAAACCTTGGCTGTTAAAGCTAAAAACAGGGCTTAAATCTACACGTTTTGCAGCAGGTAAAACCTTTGTTATTAAACTGTCTAAAATAAGTGGCTGAGCGTTTGGTGTAGCAAAATAACCTAACACCATATGTGCTTGCGTTTTGTTAGTGCCCGCAATTTTTGCTTTTACATAAATAAGGCGTAACTTGTCGTCGCTCACCCCTAGGGCTCTCAAGCTTATATACTTTGCTATTGCGTAATCTTCACAATCACCTAAGCCTCTGCCTAACGTTTCTAAAGGGGTTGCCCAATAATCGTTTTGTTTCCATAGCAAAATATCAGTTTGGTAGCGTAAATTACGCGCAAAAAAATCATTAACAATAAGAATTTGTTGTTGCTCTGGTTTGTTTTGAGTTTGTACCAACATACTTTGCCAGTTACGTGCAACAGCCGCTCGCGCAGGTCCATATTTTTGACCCATCAGCTCAATAAAGGTATTAAATTGAATAGTTAGTCGGCTTGCAAGCACACCACTAGAGAGTACAAAAAACAGTAATAGGTAGCGCAAATTGGCTTTGCACCATATAAATAATTTAGGATTTAAATAAGTTGGCTTAAACGCCATTTACAGAGCCACTGTTAATATAAGTGGCAATAAAATACATCTGTTGAGCACTACGCAATCTGCTTAAAAATTAATCCTAACAACAGCATAGCACTCAATATAAGAGGATGAGATATTTTGAATAACTTTTTTAATGATTAGTAATAAGTTACTTTTTTAACTTCGCGTGGTTTTACTTCACCTATGTATAAATCGTGCACACGCTTCATATTAAGCTCAAGCTCGGTCACGTAAGTGTCATCTACTGCGTAAGTTTTAATTATTTGTGCACCTTTAATAAGCCCCTGCACTTTACTTTCTAGGTAATCGTCTTGAGCAATTGAACCTTCCACCGTTGTTCCTGCGGTAATTTTTTGCCCATATACTTGCTCAGTAAGCTCGCGATAAGCCTCAAGCTTAGAAGCCTTAATTGCCATAAGTTGCTTTTGCGACAGGTTAGCGCCTTTTTGCAAGCTAATAGGTGCATACCCTATCGCTTTTAAAACAGGGTAATTATTTGGCTCTACATATTTATATTCAACATGCTTATCAAAAACGCTGCTACAACCACCTAAGGTTAAACACCCAAGTGTAATAAGTAATGAAATTGCTCGCATAGCATTTAGCCCTTGTATAGTAATTAGCAGTACATATGCACGTTTAATGCCATTTATAGCATTACTAATAATTACCAAATAACATTGGTACAGTCCTTGCTCTACCTAGTTAATAGCTAACGTTTAATTGGAGTAAAAGTATGAAGTCGTTTTTATTATTGGCATTTGCAGGGTTAAGTGCAACGGCATTATTAACGTTCTCCCCTTTTACTAAAGCGCAGTGGTATGAATCAACAGGCCATGCGAACGTTCAAAATGGTGATACGAGCGCAGCTAAATCTGCCGCTATAAAAGATGCGATTACACAAGCGTTAGTGTTCTCTGGCGCACGGGTTAGCTCTGTACAAACCCTGGTAGATGGCGTGTTAATGCAAGATCAGCTAAAAATTAGCAGCCACGGCGAAATTCAAAAAATTGAACTAGTCAGCGAAAATAAATACGACAATAAATTTGCCGTTACATTACGACTCGATATTTTTTCTCAAACAGAGCAATGCCCACAAAATAGTTTTAATAAGTTTGTGGCCGTTACACAAAGCCAACTAGTGCATCGTGAACACGCCAAAATGGGTCAAATATTTGACGTAAGCAAAGCGATTAGCAAAAATATTTTTACTTCCCTGCAAAAATCAAAAATGAGCGCAGTACCTATTGCTTACTATAATAATGCAATAAGCGTTGATAAATACTTTTCGCAGCAGCACGACTATTCAAATGCCCAATTAGAAGAAATATCTTCGCGTAGTAATGCTCAATATGTCCTACTTAGCCAAATAACGAGCCTTTCAACGAGCGACAAACTCAATAACGATTATGCATTTTGGCAAGACGAGGCTTATGAGCGCAGTTACAACATTGAGTTTGCACTGTTTGATGGCACTACCTATGAGCAACTTTGGCAAAATAGTTACCATACTCAAGCAATTTGGCCATTTGAAAAAACAACCATAGTTGATGTTAATAGTGATAGGTTTTGGCAATCACCTTATGGGCAAAGCATAACCGATATCAACCAATCAGTAAGTTATGACATTCAAGCAGCCATGGCGTGTTTACCTACTCAAGGTAAAATAATGCATATGGAAAATAGCAAAATCGTTATTAACTTAGGTAAAGCTCATGGGTTAAAAAAAGGCCAAATGCTAAGCATTGCGCACCATAACTATTTAACCGACGCGGCAGGTAATGTTATGCCGCACACCATCACCACGCTTAATAAAATTCGCGTAGAGCAGCTTTATCAGCAAACTGCAGTAGCTGTCAGTATTGATGACAAACCACTACCTGGCGTGCAAATTAACGATGTTGTAGAAATAATCAGCCAAGATCTTTAATTAATCTTTTTAGTTAATTTAGCTTTTAAATTAGGGTGAGCCGATAACCACTCGCCCAATTGTTCTACACCAGATAAATGCGGATAATGCTTTCTGCATGCAAACACCACATTACGCTGCTGATTAGGGAATATAGGCAAGTAATCAATCCCTACACGGTCGGTACATGCCAACTTTGGTACAAATGTAATACCGTCATCCATAGCCACTAACGCTAATAATGTTTCTAAACTATTACCTTTATACTGGTTAGATACATCAACTCCCGCAGAAAAACAAAACTTTTGGGCTTGATCTTTAAAGCAATGGCCATCACTTAACATTAATAGGCTGCATCCTTGAAGATCGCTCAGCGCTACTTTTTTATGCTTAGACAGCGCGTTATCGTGTGATACCGCCACTAAAAAATCTTCTTTGTATAAAGCAACCGTATGGTAATTAATAAGCTCTGGCACATCGGCTAAAATAGCAAAGTCGAGTTCACCCTTGTTTAAAGCTTCTAAAATTGTTGCTGTTTGCATCTCAATAAACGAAAACTGGCTGTCAATAAATGCCGCTTTCATCGATGTTAGTAACGCAGGCAACAAGTAAGGTGCAATGGTAGGAATAATACCAATAGTTAATTTACCTTGTAGAGGCTCGTTAGAAGTAGCAGCAAGTTCTTTGAGTATTTGCGTTTGCTCTAAAATAATCTCTATTTGCGTCAACAAACGTTCACCTTTTGCTGTTAAGGTAACTTGCTTGGTTGAGCGATCAAACAAAGTAACGCCAAGCTCATTTTCGAGTTTTTTTACTTGACCACTTAATGTAGGCTGGCTTACAAAACATGCATCGGCAGCTTTGCGAAAATGTTTATATTGCGCTATTGCTTTTACATATTCAAAATCTTTTAAGTTCATATTCAGCTCTACGTGATAGTTTATAACTATCAGTTTAATACAAACAAACGATTGGAACTATATTTAATTATTCACCATAATGGCTATCAACAAATCAAGAGGAACAAAAATTATGTTAAACAATATCGAAGGTCAAACAATCCCAAGTGTTACATTTGCAACTCGTCAAAATAACGATTGGAAATCAGTAACAACAGATGACATTTTTAAAGGTAAAACTGTTGTAGTGTTTTCACTACCAGGTGCATTCACACCAACATGTTCATCAACTCACTTACCACGTTACAACGAATTAGCAGGCGTACTTAAGCAAAACGGCGTTGACGAAATTGTATGTTTATCAGTAAACGATACCTTTGTAATGAACGCATGGGCTGAGCATCAAGAAGCGCAAAACATTACTTTATTACCAGACGGCAACGGCGAATTTACTGACGGCATGGGCATGTTAGTAGACAAGAACGACCTAGGCTTTGGTAAGCGCAGCTGGAGATACTCTATGCTTGTTAAAGATGGCGTGATTGACAAAATGTTTATCGAACCAGATTTACCAGGTGACCCGTTTGAAGTATCAGACGCAGACACAATGCTTGATTACATCAACCCTAAGCAAGCTAAACCAGAACCAGTAAGCATCTTTACTAAACCTGGCTGTCCTTTCTGTAAAAAAGCAAAAGAGCTTCTTGCAGAAAAAGGCTTCGCATATGAAGAGATTGTTATGGGTGCAGGCGCATCACTAACAAGTCTAAAAGCTGTATCTGGTCGTGACACTGTTCCACAAATATTCATTGGTGGTAAACACATCGGTGGTTCAGACGACTTAGAAAAATACTTTGCTTAATTAATAAGTAAATTAAATACCTAACGTTAGTAGGTAAAAAATAGGGGCTTTTATGCCCCTATTTATTAGAGGAAAAAATACTATGAAAGAATTGCAAACCGATGTTGTTGTTATAGGCGCAGGCACTGCTGGTTTAAGTGCTTATCGTAATGCTAAACAGTTCACACAAAATGTATTAATGATCGAATCAGGCCCATACGGCACCACATGTGCACGTGTTGGTTGTATGCCAAGCAAGTTATTGATTGCAGCCGCAGAAGCTGCACACGCAATTGAAATGGCTCCTGCATTTGGTGTTCATAGCTCAAAGCCAGTCATTGATGGCAAAGCAGTTATGGCACGCGTTAAAAGTGAACGAGATCGTTTTGCAGGATTCGTAGTAGAAGCCGTAGATGAATTACCAGATGGTGATAAAATTCGTGGTTACGCTAAATTTTTAGACACAAACCGCATACAAATAGACGACCACACAATTATTACAGCAAAACGCTTTGTAATTGCCACCGGTTCACGCCCTTCGTACCCTGGCGTATTTAATAACTTTGGCGACAAACTTATTATAAACGACGACGTATTTGATTGGGATGACCTACCAGAATCAGTCGCTGTATTTGGCCCTGGTGTAATAGGTCTTGAAATTGGCCAAGCACTTAGCCGACTAGGCGTAAATGTAAAACTATTTGGTGTAGGCGGCGCAATTGGCCCACTTACAGATCCAGTCGTAAAAGACTATGCAAATACTGTTTTTGCTGAAGAATTTTTTGTAGATACCGACTCAAACGTATCTGACATGATGCAAGTTGGCGACAAAGCACAGCTAACTTACACCGACAAACAAGGTGAAAAACACACCGAACAGTTTGACTACGTACTTGCAGCCACAGGCCGAGTACCTAACGTAGATAAACTAGGCCTTGAAAACACAGGCATTGAACTTGATGAACGCGGCGTACCGCACGCAGACACACATACAATGCAGTGTGGTGAGTCAAACATATTTATAGCAGGCGATGCGAGTAACATGCTCCCATTGTTACACGAAGCATCAGACCAAGGTGCTATTGCAGGTCAAAATGCAGGGCGCTTCCCAGATGTACGTATAGGTCTGCGCAGAGCTAAAATTGCAGCTGTATTTAGCGACCCACAAATAGCAATGGTAGGCGAAAGCTACAAGCAAATTACTGACCGATTAGGCCCATGCGGTTGTTTTGAAGTAGGCGAAGTCAGCTTTGAAAACCAAGGTCGTAGCCGAGTAATGCTTAAAAACAAAGGTCATATGCGAGTATACGCAGAGCAAGGTACAGGTTTATTTTTAGGTGCAGAATTTATTGGCCCACAAGCCGAACACATCGCTCACTTACTAGCATGGGCTGTACAAAACAAAATGACCGTACCAGAAATGCTTGATATGCCATTTTACCACCCAGTAATTGAAGAAGGGTTACGTACCGCCCTTCGCGACTTAAATGCCAAACTTAAATTTGGCCCAGACATTGTAAATTCATGTATGGAATGTGGCCCAGGCGCATAACCTATTTACTACACATACAAACTTGCTAAGTAAAAGCCAAAACTAACGTTTTGGCTTTTTTTTATAATTTTTTTAAGCTGATCTCTCAAAAAAAAATTTAACTGTTACACTTAATTGATAATTCAATTAAAAAGATGGAATAGCTATGCCCAATAATAAATTTAGACTAGTCACTCGCAGCGATTTTGATGGCTTAGTGTGTGCCGTATTGCTTAAAGACTTAGACCTAATTGACGATATTTTATTTGTTCATCCAAAAGACATGCAAGACGGCAAAATAGGCATTACCGAAAATGACATTACGACCAACCTCCCCTACGTTGCAGGCTGTCATATAGCATTTGATCATCACCTTAGCGAAACCGTTCGTAACTCAAGCGACATAAAAAATCATATTATTGACCCAGAAGCCCCATCAGCTGCTCGCGTAGTTTATGACTATTATGGCGGCGCTGAAAAACTTCCAAATATTTCTGTTGAAATGATGGACGCGGTAGATAAAGGCGATGCTGCTCAGTTTTCAAAAGACGAAATATTAAACCCAACCGATTGGGTATTAATGAACTTTATTATGGATGCGCGTACAGGACTTGGCCGTTTTCGCGAGTTTAAAATTTCAAATTACCAATTAATGATGAAACTGATTGATGCGTGTAAAGATCAGAGCATACAAGACATTCTAAAAATGGAAGATGTAGCCGAGCGTGTTGCTTTATATAACGAGCATAACGAAAAAGCAAAAGAGCAAATTTCTCAATGCGCTACCGTGCATAAAAACTTAGTGATCCTTGATTTAACCCAAGAAGAAACTATTTACGCCACAAATCGATTTGTTATTTATGCAATGTACCCCGACTGCAATATCTCGATTCATAAAATGTGGGGCCTTAAAAAGCAAAACGTAGTGTATGCCGTTGGTAAATCTATCACTAACCGCAGTTCGAACACCAATGTTGGCGAGCTGTGCTTAAAATATAATGGTGGTGGCCACTTAAATGCCGGTACTTGCCAAGTAGAAACAAGTAAGGCCGAAGCGGTACTGAGTGAGTTAATCGATACGATTACAAGTGATGGCTAATATTAACTTACAATAACCAGAGTAGTAGCTCTGGTTATTTTATTTTTTGCAGGGTGAGTTTTAATCACTCTCTTTTTCATATAAATTTCTGTAATCATAAAAGAAATAATGACCTCATGTTAGATACTAAAAACTTCGAAAAAACACTTTATCAAGATACCAAAAAAGCATTTAAAGACATCATTCAAAAATATGGTAACGATCTTTATGTAATGGGTTATTACCACACAGGTAGCTACTCATTACTGCCAATGTTTAATACTTTATCAGATTTAAAAGAAGTATTTGAAACAGAGTACAACAACGATGTAAGTAGCTTTTACATGGCTAAATGGAACCCTGAGGACTACCCGACGCTTGAATATTATTCAGAATACTTTGATGAAACAACGCTAGAATGCCAAAAACTAGAAAACAGCATTGATTTGTTTCAATCAGATATAGAGGCGATGGATAATTGGCACCAATGGCTTACAGCAATGGAAAAAGTACTTATGCAATTAGATGCAGAAGGATTATTTTCAAATGGTATTGAACGCGAAAAAATCACTTTAGCCATACTCGCCTATGATGAAGAAGAAAGCATTCAATTTAAAAGAATCAAACGACTTAATCCACCAGCCGTTCTAACGCAAATTCAAGCTGACTTTGAAGCAATGATTACAGAGCGTGAAAAATGTGAGCAAGAAGTGTTAAACGCCTTCAATTAAAAAGTGCAACACTACTACATATACGCTATACACAAAGTATAAGGGAGGGAGGTTAAAATATAACTCATTGATTTAATTGGTAGCCCCTGCAAGAATCGAACTTGCAACTGCCCCTTAGGAGTGCATTTTATTAATGTATCCCTACAAACAACAATGAACAACAAGAAACAAAACATACAAGTAACCCATTGTTTTAAAATAACTAAAAATCAATATAAAAATACACCATTGTTCTCCTTTGTTCTTTGCGGCACAATACACCTGCTACATATGTGCTACACAGGAAAAGCCGCATGCCAATCAAAGCAAAAATAACATTGTCGAGTATTAAAGGCTTAACGCCAGCAGATAAACGATTAAATGATACAGAAGTCACAGGTTTCCATGCGCGCATTTCTAGTATTGGAGCAATCTCCTACTTCTTGTTTTATAGGCACAAGGGTAAACAAGTAAATTATCACTTAGGTTATGATGGGCAAATTACTCCCGCACAAGCTAGAGACCTAGCCAAAAATAAAATCGCCGAAGTAACCCAAGGGATTAATGTTCACGAAGTAAAAAAGCAAGACCGCATTAAAACTAAAGAATCAAAGCTATCTACCTTGCAACACTTTTTAGATGAAAAGTACTTTCCTTGGCTGCAATCTCGTAACCCCAAAACAGCAGATAAAACAAAAAAAGCATTCCTGTCAGCATTTAGCAAATTTATGGATTTTCAGTTATCGGCTATTACAGCATGGGAAGTTGAAAAGTGGCGTAATAAACGTTTGGCCGATGGAATAAAACCAGCAACTACAAACCGCCAAATAAATTTAATTAAAGGCTGCTTGAGTCGCGCGGTCGAATGGGAAGTTATCGATAGCCACGATTTACAAAAGGTTAAAGCTCAGACCGTAGATAACGCAAAAGTGCGCTATTTATCAAAAGATGAAGAATACCGCTTGCGTGAAAGCCTTGCTAAGTTCGATATTAAGCATCTAACGACTATCGTTATTCTTGCTATCAATACAGGTATGCGTAAAGGCGAAATTTTATCGCTTAATTGGAATGACGTTAACCTAGAAAATAAAGTGCTGACTGTAGATTTCCAAAATGCTAAATCGGGTAATACTCGTCACATACCTTTAAATACTCAAGCATTTAATGTTTTGAGTGATTGGCAAAAGCTATCGGGGAATATTGGCTATGTGTTTAAAGATAATAATCAGCAACGAATACTAGATTTTAGATACGATTGGGCGGCTTTGTTGGAAGATGCAAACATTACCGATTTTAGGTTTCATGATTTACGCCACCACTTTGCAAGTAAGTTAGTAATGGCAAGTGTGGATTTGAATACAGTTCGTGAGCTTTTAGGTCACAGTGATTTAAAAATGACGCTAAGGTACGCACATTTAGCGCCAGAACATAAAGCAGCGGCGGTTAATTTGATAGGTTAAGATTAATTTGCCAAAAGCAATAGCTTCCACTAGATTGTGTTTTTTCTTACATGTATATTTAAGGTACAGGAAAAATAAATTAAAGGACTAGTATGTTGAAAGTAATAAAAGAAAAAAGAATTTGGCTTATATATGTTGGTGGCAACAAGGCAATTTTACCGAATTATACATTAGGTATGGAAAGTGGGATTTGGGGTTTTGATTCGATACCAAAAAATGACAAACGATTTAATGAAATACAGCTAGGAGACACCGTTTTATTTGCCCATAAAATGTCTTGGCCGAAAGATGAGGGTGAGAGACCGGGTTGGTTCCCAAAATTCTGCTCCGATGTTAACCAATTTAAATGTAACTTGGATGAGTTAGTTGTTACAGAAGTAACGAAAGAACCATATGAAGCAACTACCTATCACTGGCAAGATAAGCTATATCCCCACAGATTCAATTTTAAAATAATAGATAAACAAGAGAACATTAAAATCCGACCTGACACATATGATGTTGGCTATTCTAATGCAATTATCCTTTCTATAGGTGCAAGTGGCAAAGTGGTACCTCTTGATACTAAATTAAAAGAGCCTAAAGATAAGGTAAAAATTAAAACAGAAAAAAACACCTTAAAAGAACAAGAAGAGCCTTATAGCAATGAAGGAAAAGTTTATTACAGTTTACACAAAAAAAGAGAGCGAGATTCGTTAGCCCCTCAAGAAAAGAAACGATTAACTTTTGAAAAAACAGGCGATTTATGCTGTGAAGTATGTGACTTTTCCTTTTCTGAAGCTTATGGTGAAAGAGGTTTTATGTATGCTGAATGTCATCATAAAAACCCTTTAGCTGATTTATCCAAGGACAGTGTAGTAAACACAAGCTTAGATGACCTTGCGATTGTATGTGCAAACTGCCACAGAATGATTCATAGAAACAGACCTTGGTTAACACTTGATGCTGTTAGAGAACTATATGAAAAGCAACGAAATAGAAAAGTTAATAAACAGGCTTAGAAATTTTTCACGAGAAAGAGATTGGGAGCAATTTCACTCTCCGAAAAATTTAGTTATGGCACTTTCTAGTGAAGCTGGGGAGTTAATTGAGCATTTCCAATGGCTATCTGAAAGTGAGTCATACCTAGAGAATAATGAAGAAACTTTAACATCTGTGAAAGAAGAGCTAGCTGATGTATTCCTTTACTTAATACAAATTAGTGACAAGTTGGGGATTGATATTCTTGAATGTGCAACTAAAAAAATTGACTTAAACGCTCAAAAATACCCTGTTTCCTTGAGTAAAGGTAAAGCTACAAAATACAATAAGCTATAGTTGTTTTAACTTGCCTTATATTTGAGTCAACGCAAAAGATTAAACGGAATTCATTAATGATTGAAAAAGAATATTACCGATTAGATGAACTAGAAAAACGGTTCGATTTATCTTTTAGTGATGTGCTTTATTTAGTTGAAAACTCAAAACTCGATTTAGCTTTTAGACTCACCGATAATAAATTCATTATCGGTGGCTGGGTGAAGGGTAATGGCTTTATTGGATATGCCTCTGTCAAATATAGTGGTTTTGCAAGTATCACTCAGAAGGATCAGCTAACACTCCTCTCAAAGCATAAAACTAACTGTAAATACTTTTGGTTACTGAACAAAGATAAGATAGTTAGCGCAAATTATGACTATCCTTTTGAATCAAAAACACCTAATGCCTTTTTGCATACATGGCAACCAAAACAGCCAAGCGATATTAGCTGGGACAAAATTCCTGCAAAGCTGTTTCCAAAAGAGCAAGAACACACACTTCATTCGTTTAAAAATGCGATGACTAATACTTTTAAAGCATTAGGTGCAGAACAATCTAAACCAAACGAATATGAAAAAGAATTTGATGCCAGAATACCAAAGGTACAATTTTACTCAGAGGGGATTAATTTTGGGTTAACTGATATTTGTATTTTACATACCGATTTAGTTAAAGCAGGTATTACTAACAAACTAGAAGTCGTAATCCCACCAATTCCAACTAGCTCTCAACTTAATCAAACACCTAAAACACGCACTGATGATTTTCACGACTTATTAATCAGGCTTGTTGACGCAGAGCCAGAATTAACAGCTAAAGAATACTGGCGATTACTTGAAAATGAAGCCGAGGATATAGAAGGTTTCAGAGTGTTTGATAAGTATAACTTATTGATTGAAGTTTCTGGCAACCACATAAAATGGCAAGATAGAAACAAGAAAATAAGAAAATCAATTAGCTTTAGCTCATTCTCAAATAGACTAACTAAAGTCAGAAAAAGCTCTTAACACTAATTTCAGAGCTAACATTTCAACAAGGTTAGCTCTGCATTAAAAATTATTTAAACCTTATTGCAAGTAAATATAATTCCATCAGATTCAGTTCGAGCTTTAAAAAATGTGTTTGTTATTTGAAGAACTTCTGATGATTCGCTACTATTTTGAGGAAACATGCTTTGAAGATCTAGCAAATTATCATACTCAGGGTTTTTTATGTTTTTAATTATAACTTCATTAGTTGTTTCAATTAAATAGCCATTTTTATATTCCCAGCTACCACTTGTGCTTACCCAATATTCCAGCTTTGGTACGTCCAATATATCTATAATTAGCTTTCCAGCACTACTGTATTTTCCGTTGCGAACATAAGATACATCCATATCTAAGATGATATCTGCCCCCTCTACTCCCATTGAATTAATACAATTCCAGCCACCATAAAATCTAGCCTCTGGTTTAAATTGCGTAGTGTAATCATCTGAAGAACTGCAACCAGCAATAAAATTTAAACCTATAAATAATGGTAATACTTTTAAAATTTTCATATACATCCTTATATTTGGAGGGAGTTTTAGAGGGCTGCTGACTGCAACCTTATTCAGAAATATAATTTAAACAAAATTAATAGAATTACGCCACTCATATATTTTATGAATCTAAAATTCCCGTATAAGCTCATTCAATTCCTGAATTAGCTCATTTAAAAAAATCCGCATTGTAAAACACCTCCTGAAACGTTAATAACTCAGGAGGCACTTATGCCAACCACCACAAACAAACGCGCACTATCAGAAATAGAAACAGCCGAATATATCGGTATGAGTCGCTCTTTCTTACGTCAATCACGTATGGAAGGCAATCGCACTAATAGAACCCCTGCCCCACCATTTATTAAAATTGGTCGTACTGTACGTTATTTAAAAGATGATTTAGATAACTGGTTAAATAACTTTTGTCGCTTAGAGCATTTAGGTCAAAACCCTAACGGGGGTGATCATGCCTAAGTTAACTAAAGAGCAAACTCGCCTGTTAATTTGGTTATCGTTAGAAAGTACGTATTTCGAAATTTGCCGTGAAATTGGTTATTCATATCGACAAATGAACGGACTACATACCTATGTTAGTAAGCATGGGCAACCATTTAAATTTGATACGCGAACACTTGGTAAACTAGTTAACGAAGCACTCGTAACAAGTGAAATAATTTATCATTTTGGCGTTAAATATGAACATTACTTTTTGACCAAAAAAGGTCGTGGTTTTGTGTTTGCTTACGCTAACCCTAAATAGCCAATGAGTACTTTTAGAGAAACATTAATTGCAAAAGCGATTAATGAACAAGACGATATTTTAACGCCGTATTTAGCATTAGTTGATGGGTACGATGCGGCGTTTTTAACTAAAAGATTAGCGCCATTTTCCAATAAAATTAAAAGTACAATTTTAGCTGATGCTTTTAATAAATCTAATAACTTTGAGCGCAACCGTCATGTTTTAGATACCACGAATAAGCTTTATAAACTCTTACCTAAAAAACTCGCTCACCTATTTTTTTGCTTTGATGATGATATTAATAACATAGCGAAAGAGTGTGCAAAATATTGCCGCCAAATTGCTATAAACCCCGAAAAAGTTAACTTTCTTTACTATCAAGCTAAAAACAAACAGCGAAATGATAGCGAACTAGAGCGAACCGTTTCGCATGAGTTTCGTAGTAATGAAATGATTGATAGCGAAACTAATAGCGTAAATTCCGCTGTGTTTCGCTCTACCAATACCGAGATTAATAGCGAATTCGCTGATGCCAAGCAAAAAGCCCTTTTTGATTTTTTATCAAACTACGCAGTTAAGTTTGGTGTTTCGCCTATAGAGCCTAAAAACAACATAAAAATATCAGGCTGTATAAAACGCTATATCGATAACCGTTGGTGGCTTCGAAAATTTCGTAAACTCATTACTCAAGCAAACGAAAAAGCAGCCCTGCATTTAAATTTTGTGAACAGAAAAAGAGAAATCTATGCGAGCAATATAACAACTCAAAATCGCATTACTCAGCGCCAGCGAAATGACGAGCTGCTTAATTCAACTTACATACTTAATGAGCAAGGCCAGCGCTACTCGTTAAAAGAAATATCAGACCTTAATGTATCAAACCCTAAGATACGAAAAGATGAATTGCTATGTAGAGCAAGAGGCTTTGAAGATCTAGCGAAAGAGCTAGGCCATGAAGCACTTTTTATTACTATTACATGCCCTTCTAAATACCATCGTGCTTTTTCAAAATCGGGAGCTGCTAACCCCAAGTGGGAAGGTTTTATGCCTGATGAAGCCAATAGCTATTTAAACCACCAATGGCAAAAAGCCCGCGCAGAGTTTAAACGTCAAAATATTGCGCCTTATGGTTTTCGTGTAGCAGAGCCACAACATGATGGTACACCGCATTGGCATATGCTGTTTTTTATTGAGAGCGAAAAGCTAGACGCATTAAAAGCAATTATTCGCCATTATGCGTTAGAAGTTGATGGTGACGAAAAAGGCGCAGCGGAAAACCGTTGTGACTTTAAACAAATTGACCCGAATAAAGGTTCTGCAACTGGTTATATTTTAAAATACATAGCAAAAAATATAGATGGTGAAGGTGTCGGCGAAGATAAATTCGGTAACGATTCGCTCCTTGTAGCCCAGCGTATTGATGCGTGGGCATCGTGTTGGTGCATTCGTCAGTTTCAACAAATTGGCGGCGCTAGCGTTTCTGTATGGCGTGAATTAAGACGTTTACGCTCTATGTTCAATGACAAAAAAGACAGTCTATTAGAACAAGCCCGCTTTGCTGCTGATAACAGCGATTGGAAAGGCTACATACTTGCTATGGGCGGTTTACACAAAAAGCTAAATGATAGACCTATCAGATTACATTACGATTTAAACATCGTTGAGGAAACTGGCGAGTGCTTACAAAGCTATTACGATGGTGAACTCATACTCAAAGTAAAAGGGTTATGGTTCGCTGGTAAAGCTATTATCACTAGACATTACTCATGGAAGGTAGAAAAGGCATAACCTAAAGCTAGAACGAGTTAGCTAAAGCTCCCTATTATCTAAAAAAGCTAAAGCTATTATTCTCAAATAAAATTGCAGTTAAATTTAGCATTTCAAATAGCTAAAGCTCTTAACTAAGCTTTAGCTCATATCACACAGCAGTACAAACCCAAAAATTATCTTTAGCTTACCATTTGCCAGAATGGCAAAAAGGCTCTTACTTGGAGTTCTGTAAATAACTGTACTGAATAATCCCAAGTCCAAACTTATCCAAACAATTCTTTCAATTGACTAAATTTTTGGATACTTAAAGATGGTTGGCTTTGATCAAAAGCTTTTTTCAACGATTCTTCTCTTTCGATATCGTCTACTGTCCAATGAGTTATACTTACAAGAGTAGACCAATACAGAGGATTATATTGCTTTCCATATTCAGCCCAGACAGATGTAATTCCTGCATCATTAGCCATTGAAATATCTTTGACAATTGAATCTCCAATATATACTGCATCTTCAATTCGTACACCTTCTCGATTACAAATATCTAAAAGAAGCTTGGGGTTTGGCTTTAATTCTTCTTTAGAAAGTAATTTCAAGAAATTTTTATGCTCTGCGAGCCAATCAAGTGATCTTTTATCTAAATCATCATGATATTTATCTTTAGGCGCATACAAATTGTTAAAGTACTTTTTTATCCCTAACTTTTCCAATCGATAAAGTGAGTTCCTCACAGGAGCTTCTGTATGAGCAACAATAAGAACATTTTTATTTTGTAAGTATTCTAGTGTATCTAAAACTCCTTCATAACAGCTCAACGATTTTTTCCTCATCGAATTGAAAGAATGTAAAGCTTCATCGAGGTGTACTTTTAACAAGGCATTATCTTTTGTTTTAAAATGCTTATGTAAACATTCAAGTTCTAATACTGAAAAAGGATGCTCTGTATTACCATGGTACTGATGCACTTTTTTAAAATCAGAAATTAATATTTCTTTTGATATACCAGTAATCTCATTTGTTTTTTCAAGCATTGCTAAAAAAGACTGAGAGAAATATGCAACCCAATCATAAAGTGTATTATCTAAATCTGTTATGAGTAATTTTTTCATATGTTAATCCAAAATCAAGGGGTCGCCATCCACCTCAATTGTATTATGTAAAATTTTAAAAAACTGTATAGAAATATATTCTTTTGAAAAGTCTAGTTCAGCAAGCTGGTTCAAATGAGAGTGAACCAAGTGGGACTGGTGCACTCCTGTACTACCTAACCCAACTAGCCATATTCCTTTTGAATCTTTAACAAGCTTATCTTGGATCTTAATAGCTGACCTCTGGTGAGTATGACCGTGTAAAATAACATCTACTTGGTGCTCATAGCACCATTTAAGTGTTGCTTGAGAATCATATACAACGCTACCCATCTGCGCTCCCAAATAAGGTACTTTGCTATATTCAACAGGTAACAGATTATGGTGAAGTACAACCACTCTGAGTGCACCATATGCTTTAGGCTGTTTCCAACCCATTTTCGACAATGCATCAGTTCTTTGGTTTTCACCAATAAAACCTGTACCTTGGAACAAACTTTTGTATTGTTCTAATGTATTTGAATTCAGAAAACATATATCTAAAGCTCGCTGTCCATTTACTAATAGCTTTTTCCCCATTGATAAAAAGCTATTAGGTTTTACTGAAGTTACCTGTTCAAAATGTATTTTATAATTTTCATTATTAATCGAAGAAGTCTCAATAGCTTTTAAACTCGACTTCTCTTCATATGATAAGATAACAGGCTCTGTAGAACCTCTTTGTATCTTATGAAATTTGTCTAAAGCGCCTGTTTGCAAATCATCCAATTGTCCATCAAAAGCAATATCATGATTGCCTGGGCAGAAACCAATTTTATCAAAGCTCAACCCTGTGTTTGAACACAAATAACCATAAAATTCTTTTGTTTTATCAAATTCAGTGTTTGTAGCGCTCCAAGTCATATCTCCGGAAACAATTAATGAATGCAATTCGTCTTTGAATTTATCTTCAATTAAATATGTTAGTGGCTTTGCCTCAAGCTCATCATCGAAAGCATGCCTGTTGGGACTATCAGAGAAATGTAAATCAGATACCCAGTGAACTTTAGAAGAGTATAGCTTTGAATAATTTTTTGGAAAAACAGATGGGTCAACATTGCTGCTATTATACAAAACTATCTCGTGAGTTTCGTGCTTATCAGCATCAAATGACTTTAAAAACCAAATAGTTCTATCTTGGTGTCTTAACTCTTCGAGACTACTAACTTGTTTATCGAAAAAATCCTGAAATGGTTCACTTTCTTTGAATAGACCAAAGTTATCACTTTCATAACTAAAAGAATTAAGTTGAGAATTAATGCTATCTTGAGTAATTTCTATAATTTGAGTGAATTTAAACCATGCTTTGAAAGTTCTTGCCCTATAGTAATCAGGAGTAGCATCTATAGAAGGACAATTCATACCATATTTACTGTTATTATAAGCTACATCTACAATCGTCGCTTTATAGAGCTTACTTTGGCCACTATCAAATAAGAAGACATCTTGATCTCCATCACTCAATTGCTCTTGCAACTCATTAAATTTCGATGGACATTTCTCACCAGCTTTAGCCCACCACCCCCAATATACATAGCCTATTTTATTTATAATTTCTTGGTGCAGCTCAATAGTACCATCAGGTGGTGTAACAAGATCTCGAAACCTCAACGCAAGAGAAACCATTATTTACTTCCTTATAAAACTAAATTATTAATATATCTAAACACCAATACTACTCTGACATCTGCATTTAGTGAATTAGCAGAGTAAATTAATTATTTTACTCAGTCTTTAAAGTTAAAAAACAAAGTGCTACACATGTGCTACATGGAACTAAAATAAAAACGGGGGTTTAGTATAAGTCTTTGATTTTATTGGTAGCCCCTGCAAGAATCGAACTTGCAACTGCCCCTTAGGAGGGGGCCGTTATATCCATTTAACTAAGAGGCCACAAACAAGCTGTGTGCTTAGAGGTGTGAATTATAACGGCATCTGGTTTTTTATATCAAGTGACAACTGAACTTAATTGCTTGATAAGTATATATCTTCTTTATTTAGTACATAAATTGGGATTAGTTTTCGACTACTCGCGACGATTTTTTTTGTATGCGCGTTAATTACACGTGTATTTACAACAACAGCATCACTGCGATAAATTAATGTACCCGCTAATACATGGCTCGCCATTTGATCTTCACTAAGCTTTTCAATATCGCGCGAAAAAGCAAAATCACCACGACTATTTACATCTATTGTTTGAGTGGTTTTAAAATCAACCACGCCATAACCAAACTTTTGTAACTGATGAATTAACGTTTCAGAAATTTGATTACCTAATTGATTACTTTTAGTAAGCGATGAATCAAGATCGACCAAGGTAGTAACGGCAATATTAATATTGGCGTCGGTATCACTTTCAAACTCAAGCGTATCAACCAAATCAAGTGCCATTTGCTCTACATAGTTAGCAAGTGTTTTATGGTGCTGAAGTGGTGTAAATTGATTGCCGTTAGCATCATCTTGAGTTGATTTTTGCTCGGCTGTTTTAAGCATGCTTGCTAAGTCATAATTTACTTGTGTGGTTGAAGATGCATTCATTTCAGCACTTTCATTATTTTGAGTAAAGGCACAACCAGTTAAATTAGCTAAAGCAAAAAAAACGATAAAGCGGTTAAATAATTTACTATACATAATTATCTCACTTGCTTGCTTGTTTTAACATTATGCCATCAGTGCGATAGCTACTATTAAGCGCATCAACAACTGACTGTGGAATAAACCCTTGTGCAGAACCGACTACGGCCTTACTTTCTAGCCCAACAATACGTGCATTAACAAGTACACCACCTTGATGGTTTACAAGCGTACCGGCTAGTACATACTTAAAGTTTTGATCTTGATTTAGCTCTAAATAGTCGCGACTAAATACAAAGTCGCCTGTTGAGGTAACACGCATATAATCAGTTGTTTTAAAATCAATAACGGGTACACCAAAGCTGTGTAATTCATGCATGAAGCTTTCTGCAATTTGGTTTCCTAGTAAGCTACCATCGTTGTAGTCTTCATCTAAAAAAATAAAACTCGAAACAGCTAACGGTGTTTGTTCACTTACGTACTGTAAGTTTTCAACCATGTCTTGCATTATGCCGCGCACATAATGGTTAATATTTTTGCGCATTGGCGGTGTTGCTTTTGTGTAGTTATCTTGTGGAGCCATTCCTGACTGAAATAAGTTATCGTCAGAAACAGGTGCTGCAACGTCGCGTTGGTTACTCACCAGTTGGTTGCTTTGCTCACTTTGTGGTGTTGCGGTGTCTGTATTCATTGTGCCTAGTATTTGAGAGCAACCAAAGCCCAGTGGTAAGCATAATGTAATTAATAGGTTTTTCATTTTGTGCTCCAAATTAGTATTCGCTTCGGTATAAAAGTCCGTCACGCTGCTGAATTTTCTCATTGCCCCACATTACATTAATTGGGATCTCGGTACTTCCCGCAGAGAGCACCTGTTTATTTTCTATATTCACAAGCCGTGCATTAACTATGTATGCATGCTGCTGGCGAGTCACTGTTCCTGTGATAACTAAGTCAATATTTTGGCGATTACGTAATTTACTTAAATCGCGACTTAAAATACTGTCTGAGTTTTCTGATAAAGAGAGGTTATTCCCAAGTCTGTACTCAACGATGTGATAACCCAGTTGAGTAAATTGTGTAAGCAGACTTTCTTGGATCTGCTGACTTAAGCCTGAGGCTTGCCCTGTCACTAATTTTGTATCTAGTGCATCTGCATAAAAGAAGCTACTAACGCCAACACGTGCATTAGCATTTAATGCTCCGTTTAGGTGGTTAAGTTGCGACGTTAAATTAACTACATAGTCATTAACCGTAAAAGGAGCCATGGCTGCTTTAGGTGCATCTGTAGGCACACTTGGTTCTGGCGGCGGCACCAAGTTACAAGCAGCTAAATTTAAAAATAATAAAGGCAGTAAAAGGCGCATAATTGCCATCCTCTTCAAAACATACTGAGGATGAAGCAATTTGTATGCCGACTTAGCTATTGTGCGGTAAAGGGCTGATCTACGTAATAACTAACTAAACAATTTATATTTTGGCTCTTTAATTTTTGACAGTCACCCATAGCGTTTTTTTTGTCTATGTATGCGCCTAGCTTTAAGCGGTTATACATAACTCCTTTTACATTTATTGTTTCAACATTCATCACAAAATTATCGCCTAGTAAGCTAGGAAGCTTTTTTTGAAGTTGCCTAAAAGCTAAAGAGAGTTGTTCTTTTTGCGTTATTGAAAGCACTTGTAAAGCAAATTTAGGATCAACTGGTTTTGTTACTTGTAAATTGGATCGATTAATTGTGTTGCTATTAACTATTTCTGCTTTTATTACTGGTGCGTTTTTCTGCTCATTTTCTTTTGCAATTGTATTGAGTTGCAATATTAGTAAGCTTAAGTCTTCTTCAATAAGTAATAAACGCGCAAGTTCTGGCTTCATATTTTGCCACTGCTGGGAGCTTATTTTTAAAGTTTCAAGTTCTTGCTTTGTTATTTTTACGTAGCTTTTTTCGTCAGTTACGTTGGTCTGAGTAGCACTACCATCAATTGCTTTATTATTCGCACAACCATAACTTAGCAACATTGCACTGATTATAAATATACATTGAACTCTTTTCATCCTAATTCCTTTAATGGAGTATTTTATGTGTTTCAACAACACACTTTAATCCTTGCGCTTTTACTGAGTCGCATACAGAAATAAGCTCTGGCGAACTGTTTTTTGCGTACGCTAAGGCTAAAATAAATTTATTTTTAGCTTTATCATGCATATAAAAAGCTTCTTGCTGCTCTATTCGTGGTGCTATTAAACGGTAATAAATTTTTAAGATATTTAACGAATTAAAACTTCCTGCATTGGCAATGCTTCCAGTTGTTGCACTGAGCGCCTTTAACGTTAAATCAACGCCCATTACTACATCTCCTTGAGGCGATAAATTAACTGTTATATTTTGAGTGTTTTTTAGCTGCTTGCGTTGTTTATATTCATCATCAATTACTGCTTTATACTGCCCCGGTTTAAGGTCTGTAAATAAATAATAGCCATCATATGCTGCTTGAGTTTGTGCAACTTGATCCCCTTTCTCATTCAACAGCGCTATATTTGCAAAGGGTTGGATCTGTGTTGTATCACCTTTTTGTTGATAAACAACTCCCTCTACTTCACTGGCATTATTTAATGCGAAGTCCATATACTCTACAAAACCAGCCCTTGGTGTAATAGAAAAACCCTCATTAGCTGGTATTAAAAACGGATCTTCAAAACTATTTCTATCAAGTATTATATCTGTTGTACGATTTGCTGGCATTGAAGTTAATAGCGCAACGCCGTGTTCGTCTGTAATTGCTTGACGATAATTGTGAACGCCTTTTACTTTTACGCCGGCAACGCCGTGCTCATCATCATCCATAATACCGTTATTATTTTGATCTAAAAATACGCGTAACATTAAGCTACCTGTGTTAGTTAAGCTGCGCTTAGAGACAAAATATGTATTGTGTTCAACATCAAACCCTAAGCTAAAACGGCTATAAATGCCGAGCCGCCAATCATCGTTACTGTTGTAGTTTAAGTTACTCGTTAAACTAAACTTGTCGCTTTGCCAATTGAGCCCTAATTCGGCCGATTGAATATTATTACGAAGTGAATCAGTTAAAGTAAGTTCCGCTTGTAAATCTCGGCCCAAGTTGCGGCTAAACTCAGCCTCGTAACTAACAAGCTCACTTACTGGCGATATACTATAATCTATACCAAACCTTGTGTAGGTTCTCCCAAAGCGCTTTTGAAAACGTGTTGTTCCAAAAGTACTCTTAGAGCTATCGTCTTGTTGCCACAGCAATTGGTTACTTAGTGCAAATCCTGAGTATGAGTAGTTGAACTGGTTGCGTACTTGTTTAAAGCGCCCTCTAGTATCACTATCGTCATATAGGATGTTATTTTGATAAGAAAGGCGTCCATAGGTATTATTCATTAGCCCACCAGCTAAATTTATTTGGTAGCTGTTAAAATATTGCTGCTGTTCGTCGGTACGATTTGTAGCGCTAAAAAGTAGTGATTGTTCGGCAATTTGAGTTCGGGCTGTAAATTCAAATTCTTGTTCATTGTTATTATTTCTTTCAACATTCGCATTTAATAATAATCGGTCAAATAAGCTTATGTTGGTACCAAATGCATACTTAAGTAAATCGTCATCTGTGTTTTTTTGACCTGATGTAGCAGTGTATACAGATATATTATCTGTAAGCCCTTGCTCATATCTACCCGCAATTTGCCAACCCTGCCCCTGCGAGCTTGAAACATTGTTATTTAGTAATTGCTTGCCTTGTTCAGTAACCGACAATTCATAGTTACCTTGTCCCTGCTTAAGTTGATTTCCGTCCACAAAGTAATAATCACTTTTACGCTCAACTTGACCTTGAGGCCCATAAAAAATAAGCTCAAAATTATTAGCTCCGAATAATAGGTTTATATTATCAAAAATATAACGCCCATCTGCGAGGCTAAGCTGCTGGTCTATTAATATTTCATTACGATACAGCTCTACATCCCAACCTGGCTGTATAGCACCGCTTAAGTTAATTTGATTATTGACTATTTTTCTATTGGTTACATTATTAGAAACTTTAACACCTCGGGCATACTGACTACTGTAGCTATTACCAACTTGCGTGGCGATAACATCACCAAAAGATATTTCAGTAGGCATAAAGCTGTTTTTTATTTCTTTGTCTAAGTTTTGCTTTGTAAACGTTAACCTAGAGTTGGTAAGTAAGTCAGTACTTCGTCCCGACAAAAAATACTCTGCAGATAAATACGCAAAGTCTTGAGTGCCTAAAAGTGAATAGTTCGTAGAATGTCTATCATCGCTCGCGGTAAAATTTAGTTGTAAGTCGGCAACCGGAGAAGATAGCGCTTTATATGGGCTAGCTTTCCATGGCAGCGTAGGTGGCGATCTTTTGTTAGGTGATTTAAGGTTGCGCGACTGTCTGTATCTTTGTTGTTCAACCGGTAAGGGGCTCTCTGAGCTTATAAGTAATTCTAAATCTGGGTAATCAATATTAAACTCTAGATTTAAAGCATTATGTAAACTTTGAATATCTACATAAATATCATCTTCAATGGTAATTTGATTTTTTGCTAATAAGTAGCTCTGTGTAGGACTAGTAAATACAGCGGGTGTAACCGCTGCATTTAGAGAAAGAGGTTGTTGATTTGCTCCAACACCTTGAGCAATTCGATTGCTAGCATCAACATTCATTGCAAATTGTAGAATATCAAATAAGTCGCTTAAACTAACTTGTACACTTTGCTCGCTTTTAATTGCTGCAACTTCACCTAAGTAGTATGAGTTTAAATAAAGCGAAAGTATTAATAACTCGCCTGTGGCGATTCGCTGTTGCTGATTTTCTTTGTTTTTATAATCAATTACTTCAACGGGCTTAGTTAGCTTTAGTTCAATTGCGCGTAGTGTTGTTAAAGCATCCCCTACGGAAGAATTAGGATTAGCGATTACACTATTACTAAGCAAACTACTTATGCTTAGTAATAGTGCATACAATAAATTATTTAGCGTCATTCACTGTTAAAACATTAAGTGATTGTGAAGTTAAAGGCAGAGTGTATTGTGCAAATGTAAGGTCTTTATATTCTTGACTGCCTTCATATTTAAAAATGACTTTTCCTGCTTTATCTAAATTTTTGTCACTAAATAAACTAAGGGTTACAAACGCATTATCCACTTCTGGATAAATACTTAAATTACCAATTTCTGCAATTTTAACTTGCTCGTTATTACTATCAACAAAGTAAGCACTTAATTTACCGTAGCTACTAAACTTACCTTCTCGTTTTATATTCAATAAAAACTGAGGACGTTGATTGCTTTCATTTAGCACTAGCTTAGCTTGTTCTATGGCAACTACTGGCTGTTTAATGTCTTTACGTAACAAAATAGGTATACTGTAGCTCATAATCATATTAACTTTTATTGAGCTTGTTTTATTAGTATTTTCACCAGGCAATGCTTGAAATAGAAGATGAGAGCGGTACTCACCAGAAGCTAGGCCTTTAGGTTTACGTATTGCTATTTTTACTGTTTGTTTTTCACCTGGTGCTAAACGCATTTGTTTTGGTGACAAACGTGCCATTGAACTTAAACTTTCGCTTGTAGCCTCTGCCAACTGTATGTAGCCACCGCTAGGTTGCGCTTGCTTCTCACTCCATAAAACACGATATGTTTGATATTCATCCCCCGTATTAATTACGGTAACTTTAGCGGTTCGTTGACGTTCATCAAAACTAATACGGGTTGGAGAGATAAGTAAATTTGCGTATGCATTTTTTCCTAAAATACATACACTCAGTGCGAGCAGCATTACAACTTTATAAAGCATGTTTTTCCTTTAGTAATCAATCGTAATTTCTAATTGGGTGTCAGTAATAAAACGACCATCTAAGTAACTTTGGCTAGTCCCTGTCGTTATTAAACGGCCACCTACTTTGAGTAAAAGCTCTCCAAATTCATCGCTAGTTTGCGTTCTTGGTAAATCCACTAATACAACCGAAAACTTGGCACTATTAGCTCCTAGCGCTTCACTTTGCAATGTAGAGTCACTCGTTTTGTTAAACGATATTTGAGTAAGGGGAGGTAAATCAGTAAATAAAAGTTCTGCGGGATTACCCTCAGTTAATACGTAAATACTACCAAATGTGATTATTTCACCTTCATGGCTAATGGTTATAGAGCTTAAAGTATTATTTTGAGGGATAACTAAAGTGCCAAAATTAAGCGCTTCTTGTTGTATGCTTGCGCTATAGGCTTGCTCGCTAAACATTAACGAAAGCCAAGCAGAAACATACAAAAAGCGCATTGTTTGTTTAAACACTAATTAATATGACACTTCAATATTAAAGCTACCAGAATACTCACCATCAGGGTAATCCACACTTGATGCGTTTGATGAAGTAGAAAGAGTCGCGCCTATATTAAATGATACAGCGCCATCAACGCCAGCTTGTAGGTTGGGCGTAGCACTTGTATATAATCCACCAGCATTAGTGCCGCTCGTTATAAAGTAAGTCCAAGCACCTACAGTAAAATCAGGTTCATTCAACCCTTGACCAGCTAAAGGTTGTACTAAAGTATTTAATGGGTCGCTAATGGTTAAAATAGAATTTGGTACTACATCTGACACACTAAAAGCGCCCGCTTCACCACCTTCAATTATTGAGATACTCGCAGCGTTACCAGTTGGATTATCTTGTGAAGTAACATTGCTAGCAGCTGGATCAGGATTAACTGTCAGCGTTGCTTGTTCGGCGCCTAATGGATCTGAAATAGCACGAATAGTACCAAAATTTAAATCGTTATCTTTTGTGAGTACTACAGCATTTTGTACTGTTACTTTCGCTTCAAATGACTCTGTAGCAGCATAAGTGCTAAACGAGCTGACCACGGTGGCTACAGCTAATGCAGATAAATAAAACTTCATGCTAAATCCTTATAAGAAAATGGGCTTTATCAAATATTTGCCCAACTATAGTTAGTATCGACTATTAGTACAAATACTTTAATACTATATAAGTTTAAAAGGCCTAATTTATTAATTATATTGGTTTTCCGACAAAAGCAGCAATATTACATACTTGATCAAGCTGATTAGCTAAATAACAAAACGCACTTACTTGAGCATCGTTTTTAAATGGACCTACACGTAATCCATACAAAGTCATATTATTATTTTTACGTTCAAACATAGTAAAATTAAATTGAGTAAATGCACTGGGGTATAATTGCTTAAGCCTTTCGACTCTTGCTTTAACAAGCTCTGGCTTTAAATACCAACCAAGCTGTGCTCCAATTTTAGTTTCATCTGTTAAGGTGAGTTCTGAATTTTGTAAGTTTGGTGTTTTTACTTCGGGAGTGTTATTTAGTGCCGTCGGTTCCAAATTCTGTGAAGGCTGATTACCATAGGTGATATCGGTTTTACTTTGCATGAGTAAAGGAGGGTTTTCAGTTAATTCACTTCGAGACGATAACGCCATAATTAACAGCTGTAAATCATCTTCCATAGCAGTTAAACGACCAATGCTTTCTTGCTGTAAGTGCCACTGCGAAACATACTCTTTTACTTGTTTATCAGTAATTAAAGAATGCTGCACGCTCTCGTTATTTACAGTTGCGCTGCTACATCCATATAAATAAAAAGATAAGAATAAAACTGATATTAAATGACAAGACTTAAAATACCGCATTGCAAAATGCACTCTACTAACCAAGATAATAAATCAAAGCAAATTTTGCGCCACTTTATAGCAACTTTTTAATTAAGTAGTTTATTTTGAGGTAAGAAAAGCCATATCGATAACAAGGCAAAATTTCATCATTTAGTTGGTATCACTAATTGTTGCTGCATTGCTCTAACTCCGGCATACATGCCGTCGTATATCAAAAATTATTAGCGAAGTTAGCGTCAGGTCTAATCCTTCAAATTGATTAGGTATTATTGTAGATTGATATTACATGCTGTGCGCTAAAGCTTTACTGGCTTATCAGTGTAGTTACTTACTATGCAATCGAGTTTATATAACTTGAATACGTCACAGTCTGCTTTTGCATTTTTAAAGTTTTGGTAAGAGCCAAGTTTCAGCCTGTAAAACATTTTGTCGTTTATTTTGGCGGTTTCTACGTTAGTCAATATTTTGTCTCTAAACAACGGTGCTGCTTTAGTATTTAGCTCTTGCCATGCTTTAGCCACACCTTGCTCTGAGTCAACCGAAGCTACCTGTAAAGCAAATACATGTTTAGGTTTATTTAATTTTACAGTTTGTTTTTTATTACTGTAATTTTGTTTAACTTGTTGGCGTGATTTAACATTACGTGTGTTTCGTGGTGAGCGTACAGACTTGCTGCTATACCCTTGATTAGACTGCGCAATAGCTTTGCTGTTTATAATATCGATATGATTTACGAGGTAAGTTATTTCTTTTTCTAATCTTAAAATTCGCTCTATGCCTTCACGAGCTTGTTGCCACTGCATTGCGGCATCTTTTAGCTGTGCAAGTTCAAGGGCTGTAATTGATACGTAGTCAGGCGAGTTACTTTGAGGTTGTTCATCAATGGTTTTTATTTCAGGCGAGACGCTGCATGCTGTACCAAATAAAAGCATTAGCAAGCTAAGTAAAAGCCCAATATTATTTTTTTTATATATAAACATGTATTAGTTGTCCTGAAAGCAGTGTTTTTACACTACATTTCAGTTAAACATTCTCACAAGAAAGCGTTTAACTTTATTTAAGCTGTGAGCTATAAAACTTAGCTCTTCGCATGCTTGTCAGTATTTCGTAAAACACAACGCTGCATACTCCACCCCTTCCTTGAGAGCATTATTTAATACAAATTCAATGCCAATTAACACAAACTTTACAACATAAATAACAATATGTCTGTAATGACTTAAAAACTTTTATTTTAGAGCTATTCCTTTTCTTATTTTATTCTAGGGCCTGTTGACCTTTCAGGATTAAAATTTGTTCAATCTAGGGGCCATTTAATCGCGGCGCGAGGTTTGTAACCTAGTGGGCTCGATAACTGCTCCTGCGTTATTCTACTGGCTTACATCCATGTAAGAATAAGTAAAAACCGAGTAAAGCTTCCGCGTCCTGCTCACGCCCCTTACCTACATCCATGTAGGCAACAAAGAGTAAATTGCCCCGAGGCAGAACCCTTCGGGCAGCGCATGTTTGGCATTTATGCTACGTTATCGCCTATTTATGGGGAATAACCACACTACATAGGCTCTGCCTTGCTTAAATACCAAACAGCCTGCTGCAAATTTAACCTCGAAAGATAAACAGGCCCTGATAAAACTCATAAAAAAAGGCGCCGATATAGGCGCCTTTCATGTTTTACGTTAACTGTTAAATCAGTTTTTTGATAAATGATTTTAATTCATCGGCAAATTCGTCGCGACGAAGTGCAAATTCAATCGTTGCTTTTAAGTAACCAATTTTACTTCCACAATCGTGGCTACGGCCTTTTATAGCGTATGCATCTACTTTTTCGTGTTCCATTAACATCGCAATTGCGTCAGTTAATTGAATTTCGTCGCCTGCACCTTGCGGAGTTTTTGCAAGTAACGGCCAGATATTTTCGCTTAATACGTATCGACCCACTACAGCTAAGTTTGATGGAGCTTCATCTACTGGCGGCTTTTCTACCATATTAAGAATTGGCGAGCTTTCACCTTGCTTTAAGTCAACATCACCTAAATCAACCACACCAAACTGGTTCACTTGTGCCATTGGTACTGGTTCTACCATAATTTGGCTGTGCTTGGTTTTCTCAAAATTAGCGATCATTTCTGCTAAGTTATCTTTTTTAAGATCGCTCTCTACATCATCAATAATTACATCTGGTAAAATAACTACAAACGGTTCGTTACCAATAATAGGCGCTGCACAACTAATAGCATGGCCTAAGCCTTTTGCTTCACCTTGGCGTACGTGAATAATGGTTACGTCTTTAGGGCAGATTGCTTGCACTTCGGCAAGTAGTTGCCGCTTAACACGCTTTTCTAAAGTAGCTTCTAGTTCAAAACTTGTATCGAAGTGATTTTCGATTGAATTTTTACTTGAGTGCGTTACTAACACTATTTCTTTAATTCCTGCAGCAACGGCTTCGTTTACTACATATTGAATTAAAGGACGGTCTACCACTGGAAGCATTTCTTTAGGAATTGCTTTAGTGGCTGGTAACATACGAGTACCAAGGCCCGCTACTGGGATCACTGCTTTCATTTTATGTTTTCCTTAATCTTTTATTATACTGAAAATGGATATTGAATCGCTTCATGGCATTGATAGCCTATTACTTCAAAGTCGTCTCGTGTTACCCACGTTTCTATGTCTTCTAATGATTTAATTTTTGGATTAATTTTTAACTGAGGTGATTCAAATGGCTCACGCGTTAACTGCACGTCTCGCATCAGTTCAAGTTGGTTTTCGTAAATGTGTGCATTAGCAATTTTATGATACGCCTTACCCGCTTTGTGGCCGGTAATTTGAGCCACTAACGCAAGCAACACAAAACACTGAATTTGATTGAAATTAAGGCCGAGCGGTACATCACAGCTTCGCTGGTATGACGTTAAATATAGCGTATCGCCAAGTAGCGAAAAAGTGTGCGTATGCATACACGGCCGCAAACAACCAAGCTCAAACTCACCTGGATTATAAAACGTGATTATTTCACCACGGTCATCAATGCCATTTTTTAAGTTATTAATAACTTTGGAAAGCTGATCAAGCGTTGAGCCATCTGGACGTTGCCAACCACGGCCTTGTACGCCATAAACACGGCCCATATCGTCCTCGCCTTTACGGTGAGGATTATTAAGCCATGCGTTGTTATCGTTTGCGTTAGCATCCCACGTTTTACAGCCAATCTCACGAAACTGCTCAGCGCTGTCGTACCCGCGTAAATATCCTAGTAACTCAGCAATCGCTGCTTTGTAGTAACTTTTGCGCGTCGTGATCATTGGAAACTTATTATTAGCCACATCGTATTCTAAATCGGCATTAATAACGGTTAAACAACGCGTACCGGTACGTTTGTTTTCGACCCACTGACCTTCGTCAACAATACGCTGACATAATTTTAAATATTGTTTCATGCTTTTCTAATTATGCCTTAGCTGTTTTAACGCGTTGTGGTTGCTTGTATGCCCAAATTAATAAACCTAAACCACCCACTATCATAGGAAGTGACAATATTTGTCCCATTGAAATAAAGTCGGCAAATAAACCTAGTTGTGCATCGGGTTGGCGGAAATATTCAATACAGAATCTAAACACGCCGTAACCTAATAAAAACACACCGGCTACACTCCCTGCTGGACGTGGTTTTTTAATAAACCATTGCAGGATTAAAAACAGCACTAAGCCTTCAAAAAATGCTTCGTATAACTGCGATGGGTGACGCGCAAGCGGACCGCCCGTTGGAAATACCATTGCCCATGGCACGTCAGTAACTCGGCCCCATAACTCACCGTTTATAAAGTTACCAATACGCCCTGCTAAAAGCCCTACAGGAACAAGTGGTGCAACAAAGTCGCCTACTTGAAGCAGTGACTTTTTACGCGTCCACGAAAAAATTGCGACGGCGGTTATAACGCCAAGTGTTCCACCATGGAACGACATACCGCCCTGATCTATCCTAAATAAATACAGTGGGTTTTCTATAAAATAACTAAACTGGTAAAACAATACGTAGCCAATACGCCCACCTAGTATTACCCCTAACATGCCGTAAAACAGTAAATCGCTTACTTGGTCTTTAGTCCAACCCGAATTTGGCTTTGACGCTTGACGATTAGCAAACCACATCGCAAATGCAAAACCTATTAAGTACATTAAGCCATACCAACGTACGCTTAGCGGTCCAACAGAAAAAATAATTGGATCAATTTGAGGAAACTCAAGTGCCATAAAAAATAAACCTTTAGCTAAAAACCATTTTAATTGCGATAACTACAAGCAGTACCGCGAAAACTTTCTTAATTGTATTAACAGGTAAATAGTGAGTTGCTTTGGCGCCAATGGGCGCAACAAACCACGAGGTAATAACAATCCCAAATAATGCAGGTAAATAAACAAACCCGGCAAAACCATGCTCTAAATCGGTAACATGCCAGCCTGCGCTGATGTAACCAATAGAGCCAAATAATGCAATAACAATTCCGCACGCTGCCGCGCAGCCAATTGCTTTTTTTATATCAACCGAAAAATAATTAAGCATCGGTACTATTAAAGCTCCGCCGCCAATCCCTATTAAACCTGATAACCCGCCCATTATTGCAGAAACGCCCCCTAAAATAGGACCAGCCGGCAACGGTTTTTCTGACATCGGTTTATTACGCGCGGAGAGCACCATTCTTGCTGCAATAAATACAACACTTATAGCAAACACTGTACGTAATATTTGTTCAGGGATTAAACTTGCTGCAAAGCCACTAATAAGTGCACCTAAAGCAACACCCGACATAACCCACGGGGCGATTGCCCAAGGCACATTATCATTTTTATGATGAGCCAGCGCTGAAGACGTTGAAGTAAATAAAATAGAAGCGAGTGAGGTTGCAATAGCAATTACTAATACATGATCAGCCGACGTTACATTAAATGAGAGTAGCAGAGTGCTTAGTACTGGAACGATAATTAAACCGCCGCCAATGCCTAGTAACCCAGCTAAAAACCCAACAATACAGCCTAGTAGTGCGCAGCTTGCGACTAACAAACCTAAGTCATACATAGTAATCTCAAATACCCTTTTAAGGTTTATATATTAAAGGATTATAAAACTAATAGCATCTGTGTATTGCAATTAATTAGGTGTACAAGCTTATTTTGGGGTGTAAAACAAATCACCTAATTTATGCTCTAGCATAAAGCTTCGCGTTAAACGTAGTACTTGTTTGGCTGTGGATTGCGCTAAACATTCACTTAGTAGTTGTTCCATGTCACTGACATTTAAACGCCTAAGTACCCACTTCACTTTATTAAGCGATGATAAATTCATACTCAGGCGTCTGTACCCCATGGCAATAAGTAAAATAGCTCCTTCAGGATCGCCGCCTAGTTCACCACACAAACTAAATGGCAGTTCATATTGCTCACATTCGTGCGCCACTTTATTTAGTACTCTTAGTACACCTGGGTGATAAGGGTTAAAAAGTTCGGCTACACGTGCGTTAGCCCTGTCTACTGCTAATAAATACTGTGTTAAATCGTTACTGCCTACTGAGCAAAAATCAACTTTTTTTGACCACTCTGGAAGCATAAATACACTTGAAGGTACTTCCAGCATTATTCCTATGTCGGGTCTTTCTATGGTTTGCTCTGGGTATTTTTCACTTAACTCAAAATAAGCCTGTTCAAATAACGCAAGTGACTCATCAACTTCTTCAGTGCCACTGATCATAGGGAGCATTATTTTTAAATTACCCAAACCAATATTTGCTTTAAGCATCGCTTTTAGTTGATCTAAAAATAACTCTGGATGATCAAGGCTTATACGAATACCACGCCAACCTAAAAATGGGTTTTCTTCGGTAATATTAAAGTAATCAAGTACCTTATCGCCCCCAATATCCAATGTACGCATAACCACAGGATTAGGATGATAGCTAGTTAGTACTTCTCGGTACCAATTTTCTTGCTCTGATTGCGAAGGAAACTGACCCTTTTGCATAAACCACGCTTCGGTTCGATAAAGCCCCACACCGTCACAAATATGAGCGCTACTTTGCTCAGTATTAAGCTCAAGGCCTGCGTTTAATAATAAGCTAACATGTTCACCGTCAAGCGTAATTGATTCTGAGTCTTGCTCAGCTAAAAAGCGGTTATTAAGTAGGTTATCTTGATGCTGTAACTCTGTGTATTCGTCCATCAGCATTTGTGAAGGCGATATATATAAACGCCCAGCAAATGCATCTAAAATCATCGGTTTGCCATTAAACTGCAGTAGAGGTAAATCCTCTATACCCCAAATGGCAGGAATGCCCATCGCACGCGTTAATATAGAAGCATGGCTATTTGCAGAGCCATTTACGCTTACAACGCCTATTAAATGACCTTTTGGCACTTCAGCAAGCATGGCGGGTGTTAAGGTATTAGCAATTAAAATAGTGTTGGCCGGATAATTTTTAACAGCGTGCTCGGTATTTACAAGGTGGTGTAATACGCGAAGACCAATGTCTTTAACGTCAATAGCACGCTCTTTTATATAAGGGTCTTGCATGGCATTAAATTGAGATATTAAACGCTCTATTACAATTTTTAGGGCGCTTTTAGCACACCACCCTTCTTGTAATTGCATTTCAACATTATGCCCTAAACTTTTAGCATCAAGCAGTTGTTGATACACATCAAATACCGCAAGAGCTTCGTGCGGAATAGAATCGCTTAGCGTCATCGATAGGGTATTAAATTCTTTGCGCGTTGCAGCTACAGCTTGAGTAAACAAACGACGCTGCTCAGTGACGTCACTGTCTTTTAAAAGCTCAATAGATTTAAAATCAAGTTTTGGTAATACAACAAATGCTTGTCCTATACCTATTCCTGGCGCGCTCGATACACCTTTTAAAACAGACGTTTGATGAGATGATTCATCTTGGCGTAGTATTTCTTTAATTTCAGCATGCGCTAACTGTGACGCAAGTTGGGCAGAAAGCGTTATTAAAAACGACTCTTCGTCTTGGCTAAATACACGTGCCATCTTTTGTTGGACAACAATAACGCCCAGTACTTTTTTTTGATGAACAACGGGTACAGATAAAAAAGCGTTGTAGCCTTCTTCATTTACTTCGGGGGAGAGCTTAAAACGAGGATGCGATTTAGCAAATGCAATATTAATAGGTTCTTCACGTTGCGCTACTAGGCCAACTAAACCTTCGGTAAAACCAATTCTAAACTTACCTACCGCATCGGGGTTTAGCCCTTCGGTTGCCATAAGTACAAAATTGTCCTGGCTGTAATCTGCAAAATAAATGGAGCAGCACTGGGTTTTCATGGCATCTTTAACCATTTGCACAAAGCACACTAATGCGCTGTCTAAATTCGCTTGTCGCGATACAGACTCCGCAATAGATCTCAGTGTAGCCAGCATGTCCTGCTCCTTTATTTTATTCTGAATTAACTACCTTTTACTTCGCCAATGATCTTTATGTTGTTCTCTCTTATTAAAAGGCATGGCGAAAGGAGCAAACTCTTTCATTACACGTCGATAAACATCCCGTTTAAACGATACAACCTGTCTTACAGGATACCAATAACTTACCCAGCGCCAATCATCAAATTCAGGATGATGGGTTTTAAGTAAATTTACATCTTCGTCTTTACAGCGTAATTTTAGTAAAAACCATTTTTGTTTTTGCCCAATACACACCGGACTAGAGTCTCGGCGGATTAATCGTTTGGGTAATTTATAGCGTAACCAATGTTTTGAGCTTGCGACTATTTCTACATCTTCTGGTCGCAACCCTACTTCTTCGTGTAATTCACGGTACATGGTTTGTTCTGCAGTTTCGCCATCATCAACACCACCTTGGGGAAATTGCCAAGAGTGTTGACCATAACGTCTGGCCCAAAAAACCTGTCCCTGATTATTGCAAATCACAATTCCGACATTGGCACGAAAACCTTCGGCATCAATCACCTTAGTGCCTCATTTGTAAGTCGATTTTTAATGATTGTTCCACATTAGCCGCAATACGGCAAATACTATTATACCCAACCCGATTAGTAAGCTAAGTTTGAGCTTTTAGTACATTGATAAATTATGGAGAGTGGGTAAATATTTGGAAAATAACTTAACAAGGCTATTGCGGTTCTTGTTTTCCTCTAGTTACTCACAGTTTGTGCATAACTTTTGTAAAACACGCTCATTTTGCAAACAAATCCACAATATTAGATCTAAAAACTTGGCTTCTCCACAGATTCTGTGGATAAACATGTTCATATAGTTGTATTTATCCTTACAACTTTTAAATTGCTTAATCAAAACTGAATGTACAACATTAAAAAAACCAACTGAGTCAGTAACTTAAAGTAAAGCAGCTTAATTTCGATATGTTCAAAATTAACTCAAACAACAAGCGAGCAAAAAACACACAAATCTAGTGATATCCACGGCTTAGCCTATTTGCTATCATGGCTATGATATTTATACAACCGAAATTAAGAATACTAATTACGTTGAATTGATATTTATAATCGCAATAAAAAGTAGCTCAATAACAAAAAACTATCATATGCAGTTTCTCCGCATAAGTAATTTCAACGTAGTTAGTGAGTTGTTAAACCACTATAATATTCATATTTTAATAAAATTGGCATGACATGCGACCTACAAAACCACACTCAATAAACGATTTAATGCAACGCGTTAATAATATTGCCGGATTAACTCTAGGGCAGCTTGCTAACAAGTATAATTTTAAAACGCCAGATGATTTACTGCGCGAAAAAGGTTGGACTGGTCAGTTAATTGAATATGTACTAGGTGCTACTGCGGGCTCAAAACCACTTCCTGATTTTGAAGATTTAGGAATTGAGCTAAAAACACTCCCTATTTCCTATAAAGGTAGGCCACTAGAAACGACCTTTGTATCGGTTACACCCTTAATGAACGTTACAGGAATGACGTGGCATACCAGCTCTGTACGTAAAAAACTAAATCATGTTTTATGGCTGCCAATTTTAAGCGAACGTGATATTGCCCCATTTGATAGAACCATTGGCAGCGGCTTTTTGTGGCAACCCTCACCTGAACAGGACGCTTTATTACAGCGCGACTGGGAAGAGCAAATGGAGCTAATTGCGCTAGGTAGAGTCGACGAAATATCAGGCCATTTAGGCGATGCGATGCAAATACGCCCTAAAGCAGCTCATAGCAAAATAGTGACTGATGCTATTGGTCCAAATGGGCAAATAATTAAAACCCTACCCCGTGGCTTTTACTTAAAAACCAGTTTTACAGGTGATATTTTAAAGCAGCAGTTTCAGCTTTAACTGTGTTATAAAATATTAAAACTTAAGTAACCTTTAATATTATTGCCGCCACCCTCTTTCGCTCTGTGCGCGCGCCAGCAAGCTTAACCCTACAACTTATTCTCATATCTTTGAAAAAGTATCAGGCATAAAAAATCCCCGCTTATGCGAGGATTTTATCATCTAAAATTAAAAATTAGATTCTATATAAAATAGAATTACTGACCTTTAACTTCTTTAAGACCGTTGTACGGTGCTTTATCACCTAATTGCTCTTCAATACGTAGTAATTGATTGTACTTTGCAACACGGTCAGAACGGCTCAATGAACCTGTTTTAATTTGACCTGCAGCAGTACCAACCGCTAAATCAGCAATTGTTGAATCTTCAGTTTCACCAGAACGGTGAGAAATAACAACAGTAAAACCAGCATCTTTAGCCATTTTGATTGCAGCTAAAGTTTCAGTTAAAGAACCGATTTGGTTAAACTTAATTAAGATTGAGTTAGCAATACCGTTGTCGATACCACGTTTTAAAATCTTAGTATTTGTTACAAATAAATCATCACCTACTAATTGGATTTTATCACCCATTAGTTTAGTTTGATGTGCAAAGCCATCCCAATCAGACTCATCAAGACCATCTTCAATAGAAACGATTGGGTACTGATTAGTAAGATCTTGTAAGAAGAAGTTAAATTCTTCAGAAGTGAATTTTTTGCCTTCACCCTTAAGGTCGTAGATGTTTGCTTCTTTGTCGTAGAACTCAGATGCAGCACAATCCATCGCTAAAGTAATATCTTTACCTAGCTCGTAACCTGCGTTTGCTACAGCTACTTTAATTGCAGCAAGAGCCGCTTCGTTAGATGCAAGGTTTGGTGCAAAACCACCTTCATCGCCAACCGCTGTTGAATGACCATCAGCTTTAAGTACTTTAGCAAGGCTATGGAATACTTCAGCACCCATGCGTAGGCCTTCGCGGAAGTTTTTAGCGCCAACAGGTTGGATCATGAATTCTTGAATATCTACAGAGTTATCTGCATGCTCACCACCATTGATGATGTTCATCATTGGAAGTGGCATAGAGTAAACACCTGGCGTGCCGTTTAAGTCAGCGATATGTTCATAAAGCTCAACTTTTTTAGACTGTGCAGCTGCTTTCGCGGTTGCTAGTGATACAGCTAAGATTGCGTTTGCACCTAATTTTTCTTTATTTTCGGTACCGTCTAAATCTAGCATCACTTTATCTACAGCGCTTTGATCTAATGCACTTTGGCCTTTTAAAGCATCAGCAATTTCGTTATTGATATAACCAACTGCTTTTAATACACCTTTACCTAAGTAACGTGATTTATCACCGTCGCGTAACTCTAATGCTTCACGAGTACCAGTAGATGCGCCTGAAGGTGCTGCTGCACGACCCCAAGAGCCATCTGCTAAATGTACGTCTGCTTCAACAGTTGGGTTACCACGCGAGTCCATAATTTCGCGACCGATTACTTTTACGATTTCTGACATCTTGATTCCTCTATATTCCCAAAATGGTGAGTTCAGCTAACTTTACTACGTTTTATATAGCTTAGTCAGCCCTTAAAACAAAAAAGCCGTGCAATATGCACGGCTTTTAAAATTACGAATTCGCTTTTTGGTGGATATGCGCGGCTGCTACAAACCCTTCAAACAACGGATGACCATCACGTGGAGTTGACGTGAATTCCGGGTGGAACTGCGCGGCAATAAACCATGGGTGATCTTTATTTTCGATAATTTCTACCAGTTTTTTATCTTCTGATAAACCAGTAAAGCTTAAGCCTGCTTTTTCAAGTATTTCTACAAAGTTATTATTTACTTCGTAGCGATGACGATGACGTTCAACAATTTCGTCGCTGCCATATACTTCGCGTACTTTAGAACCTGGTGTTAAATGACATTTTTGTGCGCCTAAACGCATAGTGCCACCTAAATCAGATTTTTCGCTACGTGTTTCAACATTACCTTCAGCATCTAGCCATTCAGTAATTAAGCCAACTACTGGCGCTTCTGAATTTGCATTAAACTCTGTAGAGTTTGCATCCGTTAAGCCTGCAACATTACGTGCATATTCAATTAATGCTACTTGCATACCTAAACAAATACCTAGGTATGGTACTTTATTTTCACGTGCGTATTTAGCCGCTAAGATTTTACCCTCAACACCACGTCCGCCAAATCCACCTGGTACTAAAATAGCATCTAAGTGTGAAAGTAATTCAACACCTTTGTTTTCTAAATCTTGTGAATCTACGTATTGAATATTAATTGTTAAACGGTTTTTAAGGCCCGCATGCTTTAATGCTTCATTAACCGATTTGTACGCATCTGGTAATTCAGTGTATTTACCAACCATACCAATTGTCACTTCACCCGTTGGGTTAGACTCTTGATAAAGTACTTGTTCCCACTCAGCTAAATCAGCTTCTGGTGGATCTAAGTGAAAACGACGACATACGAAGTTATCTAATTCTTGCGTTTTTAATAGCGCTGGAATTTTATAAATGCTGTCTACGTCAGGTAATGAAATAACCGCTTTTTCTTCTACGTTTGTGAATAATGAGATTTTTGCACGCTCATTATTAGGTAGTTTACGGTCTGAACGACAAATAAGAATATCTGGCTGAATACCTACTGAGCGTAACTCTTTAACAGAGTGCTGAGTTGGTTTTGTTTTAACTTCACCTGCAGGGCCTAAAAATGGCACTAACGTTAAGTGAATAAATAGCGCGCGTTCGCGGCCAATTTCAGTTCCCATCTGACGAATTGCTTCAATAAACGGTTGTGATTCTATATCACCTACAGTGCCGCCAATTTCTACAATAGCAATATCATAACCTTCAGCACCGTCGTATACACGTTGCTTAATATCGTTAGTGATATGTGGAATAACCTGAATAGTAGCGCCTAAGTATTCACCACGGCGCTCACGACGTAATACGTCTTCATATACACGGCCTTGTGTGAAGTTATTACGACTAGTCATTTTGGTACGAATAAAACGCTCGTAGTGACCTAAATCAAGGTCAGTTTCTGCGCCGTCTTCTGTAACGTAAACTTCACCGTGTTGAATTGGGCTCATTGTGCCTGGGTCAACGTTGATGTAAGGATCCAGCTTTAAAATGGTAACATTTAAACCACGGGCTTCTAAAATAGCGGCCAGTGAAGCTGCGGCAATACCTTTACCCAACGAAGAAACAACTCCGCCAGTAACGAAGATAAATTTTGTACTCATGCGAACCCTAGAATATCAGGAATTAAAAGGAATATAACACCCAAAGAAGAGCCTAAGGGTATATCATCAAGACGGGGCGAAATTGTACCAAAACACTGCTTATCAATCCAGCTAAAATTAGCTAATGCGCGCACAAAAAATGTGCACTATTTAACATTAAGCCTATTTTACTTTTTTAATCGCATCCCATGCGCTGTCCATTTCTTCAAAGGTGGCTGTATCTAAGCTTTTACCTTGCGCATGCAAATAGGCGTTTACCTTTTCAAAACGCGCTGAAAACTTATCATTAGCGCTACGAAGCAGTTGTTCGGGATCTCGTTTAACATGGCGTACAACATTAACAGTGGCAAAAAGTAAGTCGCCGAGCTCTTCCGCTGTATGATCAGATAACGGGTCTTGCTCAATCGCTTCTTTTACTTCAAGCACTTCTTCGCTCACTTTATCAAGTGCACCATGATACGTTGGCCAATCGAAACCAAGTGAGGCAACCCGTTGTTGAATTTTTTTGGCTTTACTTAAGCTTGGCATATTGGCAGGAATATCTTGCCAAAAAGAAGGTGATTCTGTTTGCGCTTTAGCACTGCGCTCTTGTGCTTTGATTGTTTGCCACTGGTGCGATAGCTGCTTATCTGTTAGCTCTTTTTTATCGCCAAATACATGCGGGTGACGACGTGTAAGCTTATCGTTTAATTGCTCCACTACATCATTAAAATCAAATAGATTTTGCTCTTGTGCAAGCTGCGCATAAAAAATAATTTGAAATAACAAATCACCCAATTCACCTTTAAGCTCATCTAAGTTGCCTGACTCAATACAGTCGGCAACTTCGTATGCTTCTTCTAGTGTATGCGGCACAATAGATTTAAAATCTTGTTTGAGATCCCACGGGCAACCGCCCTTGGGATCTCGCAGTGTTTTCATTATGCTAAGAAGTTGTGTAAGCGCTGCATTATCATTCATGATTAATGACCACGCTTGGCATCGTGTACACCTTCAATTTGGTGTAACTTAGAAAGAACACGGTTAGTACCCGATAAGTCATGTACTTCTATTTGCATCGTAAATATAGCTAACTGATTATCTTCAACCGTATTTACGTTCATATTTAAAACATTTACTTTTTCGTTAGCAAGTACTGAGCTTATATCGCGTATGAGGCCTGAACGATCGGTTGCTTCTATTTTAATACTTAGTGCGTACGAGCCGTTGATATCATCAGACCAACTTACCGAAATAACACGCTCTGGATGCTGATTTTTTAAGTTATTAAACGAATCACAGTCTTCCTTATGAACACCTATTCCTCGACCTTGCGTTATATAACCTATTATCTCATCGCCAGGGACAGGACGACAGCATTTGGCTACATGGCTCATTAAGCTACCAACGCCATCAACCACTATGCCGTTTTTGTCACCGGTTACTTTGCTAGGCGCTTTAATACGAATAACCGGTTCATCTTCTGTCCGATCACTTACAAAGTTAAGCATTTGATTGAGGCGTACATCGCCCGCACCAATTGCAACCATTAAGTCATCAAGTTCTTTAAAGTTAAAACGCTTGATGGCTGGCTCTAAATCTTTGTATGTTAAATTAAGCTTTTGTAATTCACTGTCGAGAATTTCTTTCCCCGCACTTAAGTTTTTGTCGCGGTCGAGCTGTTTAAACCAGTGATGAATTTTGGCTCTAGCGCGCGATGACTTAATGTATCCTAATGACGGGTTTAACCAATCACGACTTGGATTTGGTTGTTTTTGGGTCAGTATTTCTACCTGATCCCCAGTTGTAAGTTGATGCGTGAACGGCACTATTTTGCCGAAAATTTTTGCGCCAATACAACGATGCCCTACATTTGAGTGAATGTAGTAAGCAAAATCAAGTGGTGTAGCGCCAAGTGGTAAATCGATAATATCGCCGCTTGGGGTAAATATGTATACGCGGTCTTCTACTACTTGGTTTTTAAGCTCTTCTGCTAAATCGCCACCATCGACTACTTCTTCTTGCCATTGAAGTAACTTACGCAACCAGCTAATTTTTTGCTCATAACCCGAGCCGCGTCCCGGTAATGCACCTTCTTTGTACATCCAGTGTGCAGCCACACCCAACTCAGCATCTTGATGCATATCGCTGGTACGAATTTGTATTTCTACTGTTTTACCTTCAGGCCCAAATACTACGGTATGGATTGACTGATAGCCGTTTTGTTTTGGGGTTGCTACATAGTCGTCAAACTCTTTATTAAGATGACGCCAATTGGTGTGCACAATACCCAGCGCTCCATAACAATCTTGTAGGCGTTCAACAACGATACGCATTGCACGAATATCAAAAAGCTGATCAAACTCGTAGTTTTTTTGCTGCATTTTTTTATAAATGCTGTAAATGTGCTTGGGGCGGCCATAAACTTGGGCCTCTATGCCCGCTTCACTTAAACGGTTTTTTACTTGCTCAACCATATCTTCCATATAGGCTTCGCGCGTAAGACGTTTGTCGTCAAGTTGTTTGGCTATGCTTTTATAGGTGCCTGGGTGCAAATATCTAAACGATAAATCTTCCAGTTCCCACTTTAATTGCCCTATTCCTAATCTGTTTGCCAATGGTGCAAAAATATCAGCCGTTTCTTTAGCGGCAATGACGCGGTCTTCTTCATCCGCATTTTTTACATTACGTAAATGACATACCTGCTCGGCAAGCTTAATGACCACGGCGCGCACATCTTCAACCATGGTTAATAACATTTTTCGAATATTATCAACTTGCATAGTTCCTTTACCTTGATGCGATAAAGTACTAATAGTGGCCATTTGTGCAACCCCAGTTAACAGCATGGCTATATTACTACCAAGCTGCTCTTCTATGGTTTCTAGTGATATTAAATCGTTTAAAAAATACGGGGTTAAATACGCAGTAGCTAACGATTCGGGGTCGAGATTTAGCTCAGCTAAAATTTCAACCATTTCGATTGCAGTAGTTTGCCTGCTTTCATTATCACATTTTACGCAGAGCGCTTGCGCTTTAGTAAGTAGCTCTGTTTTTTCTTCAGACAAGGCAAGAAATGAAAGCCGAGTGCTAAAATCTGTTGTCTCATCTTGTTGATGTGATTGTCGTGTAGCTACCATAATGCGTTCTACCTCCGTTGAAATAACGCCATAGTTTCAATATGCCCTGTATGAGGGAACATATTCATTAGCCCAATTTTATTAAGATCAAAGCCAGCTTGTGAAATAATTGCGCTGTCACGGGCTAAAGTAACAGGGTCACAAGAGACATATAAAATAGTTTTAAACTGCTTTAAAGGTAATTGCTCTAATACAGCCATTGCACCCGCCCTAGAAGGATCGAGTACAAGCACATCTAAGTTTTTACTAAACCATGGGGCGCTCTGTATGCTTTGCGTTAAATCAAAGCAATGAAACTGCGCATTGGTAATAGAGTTAGTTTGCGCATTTTGAGCAGCCATTGCAACCGCTGAAGTTACACCTTCTACGCCAATTACAGATTTTGCTTGTTTTGCCAGCACTAATGAGAAATTACCAATGCCACAAAATAAATCCAATAAATTTTCATCACCTTTTAAATCAAGCCAATTTGCTGCTTGCTTTAACATAGCTTCGTTAACTTGCGCATTTACCTGAATAAAATTACCTAAACCAAATTCAAATTTTAGATCAAATTCTTTAAGATAATAAAACGGCATGGCTAAGTGTAAATGCTCAATTACATCGCTCTCGCTTTGCCATACAATTTGATATTGCTGACTTTGTGAGGCTTGTTCCACTATTGCTTTAAATTCATCGTTGATCGCTTTAGTGTGGCGAATAACAACAAAGTTTTTCTCATCACTTTGGCATAACTGTAAATGGCTTATACTGTGCAGCGCTTTGTGTTGATTAATTAAACCATCGAAAAGTGTAAAAACATCCGCAAATACTTCATCAAGTACTGCACATTTATTAATACTCACAATATTTTTTGAACCACTGGCTCTGTAACCCACACGCATTTTTTTTGCTGCTTTATCAAACATAACGGCTATGCGAGCGCTGCGCCTGTAATGCACAGACTTACTTAATAATGGAGTTTGCCAGTTTAAGCTGTTTAATTTAGCAAACTTACTAAATAGCTGAGTAACTGCAGCTTGTTTTTCTACAACTTGTTGGCTTACTTCTAAATGCTGTAATTGGCAGCCACCACACTGATTATAGTGCTCACAAAAAGCGTCTACTCTTGATTCACTCGCTTTAATAACTTTAATTACTTTTGCACTGCTGTATTTAGCTTTATCTTCGACGAGCATTGCTTTAACTGTTTCATTTGGTAATGCACCGCTTACAAAGCATACTTTATTATTATGCTTAGCAATGCCACGCCCTTGATGATCCATTCCCGTTATATTTAATTCTAATGTTTGTTGCTTAAGCGGTTTTTTTTTCGCTTTAAAAATTTGCGCCATTAGGCATTACCTTCAGTTTATTTATGAAGCACCTATATTTAGATGCTTTAGAATGCGTGTTGAACCGTATATACTCAAATCATACTAATAACGATAAAACGCTCCCATTATGACCAAATTAGGCTTACGCGATTCTGTTTTAACACTGACCCTGATCCCAACGGTGATCATAGGATTACTACTTGGTGGCTATTTTACAATAAATCGTTACATTGAGCTTGATGAAATTTTATATCAGCAAGGTACTACTATTTCTGAGCCACTTGCTATTGCGCTTGAGCAACCCATGCTCGAAAAAAACAAACAGCTATTGAATCGCCTTATAAGCTACACACATAACAAGCACTCCCCTACAATTAAGTCGATTGCAATTTTTGATAAAAATAATACGCTATTAATGACGAGTAATTATCACCGCTCATTTGAAAAGTTAATTAATCAAAAGACGCTCATAAATTTAAAAACGACCCACGTGCAAAAGTCAGATGAGCTTGTTACATTCTTCACGCCCATTATTAACCATACAAGTCACGACTCTAAATGGGATCCATCTGCTTTTCAGTCATCTCTGGGCACCGTTATTATACAGCTAAACAAAGACCAAGCGGTTATAGGGCAGCAACGTGCTTTATTAATTAGCGGTATTGTAATTATTTTATCATTGGTGTTTGCAGCAATTTTAGCTTTAAGGTTAAGCCGCATGTTTATGACGCCGCTTAATAAGTTAGTACTTGCAACCGACAAGTTAGTCGAAGGTAAAAGAAGTACTGGCCTTAACGACAACATGATAGGTGAATTTGAGCTATTGCGAGAAGGCTTAAATACCATTGCTCACACTATGGTGATGCAAAAAGATGAAATGCAAAAAAATATTGACCAAGCAACTAGCGACTACCGCGAAACACTAGAGCAATACGAAACTTCAAATATAGAGCTCTCATTCGCAAAAAAAGAAGCTCAAGATGCTAACCGCGTAAAATCAGACTTTTTAGCTAAAATGAGTCACGAACTTCGTACTCCGCTAAATGGTGTTATTGGATTTACACGCCAGCTTTATAAAACACCGCTGAATAAACATCAAAAAGATTATCTCGATACTATTATGCTATCAGCAAATAGTTTAATGACTATTATTAGCGACATTCTAGATTTCTCCAAACTAGAAGCGGGTGCAATGGAACTTGAGTCGATTCAGTTTCAACTTCGTGATGCTGTAAATGAAGTGATGACACTACTCGCTCCTAGCGCACACGATAAGCAATTAGAGCTATCCATTTACATTAACCAACAAGTACCAGATGACTTAACGGGCGATCCCACTCGCTTTAAACAAGTGCTGATAAACCTATTAAGTAATGCGATTAAATTTACTGAAAAAGGCTCCATTAAGGTCGACATAAGCCATCGGTTACTCGATGACGAACGTACTTCTTTACTTGTGTCAGTAACAGATACTGGCGTGGGTATACCTATGGATAAGCAAGACTCTTTATTTACTCCATTTGGGCAAGCAGACTCAAGCATTACACGTAAGTTTGGTGGTACAGGTCTTGGCCTCATTATTACCAAGCATATTGTTGAAGCGATGAATGGCCGCATAACATTAAACTCTGCACCAGGTAACGGTACCTGTTTTACATTCAATAGTGTGTTTAGTTTGCCCAATCATGTATTTACTAACGACTTACCGACTAAATCGCTCATTGGTAAACGTATTTTGTATTTAGAGCCACACGAGCATACACATCACGCTGTACTTTCGTTATTGACTCAGTGGGAATCAAGCGTAACGGCATGTTTTAATGAGACTAGCTTTTTAGACGCTATAAAAAATACTGAACATAAATATGATGTTTGCTTAATTGGCCATATGGCATCAGTTGATGATATGCAGCAACTAAAAAGCTATGTAAAAGCCGTGCGTGAATCTACAGACTACTTATACTTAATGCTTAATACAGTATCGCACAATATGCGAGAAGCCTTTATAGGCAGCGGTGCTGATGCGTGTTTAAGTAAACCACTTAATCACCGTAAGTTATGTGAAGTACTTGCCGCACCTTACAGGCTTGACCACCCTACTCATAATATTGAACAAAACGATCAAGCTTTGCTGCCGTTAAAAGTATTAGTTGTTGATGATAACGATGCCAACTTAAAACTTCTCCATACTTTATTAAGTGAACAGATTGAAGTAATAGAAACGGCACATAATGGTTCACAAGCATACAGCTTAAGTAAAAGTCATAAATACGACATAATTTTTATGGATATTCAGATGCCAATTATGGACGGTATAACCGCATGCAAGCTTATACAAGAATCATCACTTAATGAAGATACACCCATTATCGCTGTAACGGCACACGCCCTTCAAAGCGAAAAAGAGCAACTACTAAAAGATGGCTTTAAAGGCTATTTAACTAAGCCTATTGATGAAGATATGCTTAAACAAATTATTAGCGACCATAGTCCACAGACCCCGGTTAATCGCGATAAAGCTAAAACAGATACACCACAAAGCCCGGCTCCATTTCAAAGTAGTCGAATTGATTGGGCACAAGCCCTGCAGCGTGCTGGAGGAAAGAGCGAGTTAGCGCTAGAGATGCTTAATATGCTACTTCTAAGCGTCCCTGAAACTCTTACATTGCTTGCTAAAGCGATAGAGAGTAATGATTGTCAGCAAGTCTTAAGTATTGTCCACAAGTTTCATGGTGCATGTTGCTACACTGGTGTACCAAAACTTAAATCACTCGCAGAAACAATTGAAACATCACTTAAAAATAAATGCTTGTTAGAGAATATTGAACCTGAATTATTTGAGCTACAGGACGAGCTTGAAAACTTACTTGCTGATGCAAGCGTAACTGAGTTACAAAGATAAGCTTTGAATTTTAGATACAAAAAAACGCGGCATTAACCGCGTTTTTTTAATTAAGCTTTTTAAATACTTATGTAGAATCGTATTACATTCTTGCTTCAATCATTAATCGTTTCATATCGCGTACGGCTTTATCGAGTCCATCTATCGCTGCACGAGCAATAATAGCGTGGCCAATATTTAGCTCATAAATCTCAGGCATCGCGGCAATAGGTTTAACGTTATGGTAATGAAGACCATGGCCAGCGTTAACAATCAAACCTAAGCTTGCTGCGTATTTAACACCTTCACGAATATGCTCTAACTCTTTGTGTAAATCAGTATCATTTGTTGCATCAGCATACGCGCCTGTGTGTATTTCTACATAAGGAGCACCACATTCTTTGGCTGCATCTAGTTGTGCTTTATCTGCATCAATAAATAGCGATACTTTAATACCCGCGTCGGTAAGCGTTTTTGTTGCGGCTTTAATTTTATCTATATTACCCGCTACATCTAAGCCGCCCTCGGTGGTTAACTCTTCGCGCTTTTCAGGTACTAAACACACGTACTCGGGTTTTACTTCAAGCGCTATTTGTATCATTTCATCGGTAACAGCGGTTTCAAGATTCATGCGAGTTTGGATAGTTTTAGCCATCACATAAACGTCGCGATCTTGAATATGGCGTCTGTCTTCACGTAAGTGAATCGTAATACCGTCTGCGCCTGCATGCTCTGCTACACTGGCTGCATGGGCTGGATCTGGGTAACTTGTTCCACGCGCTTGACGAAGTGTTGCAATATGATCTACGTTTACACCCAAAAGAATATCTTTCATTTTCTTACCTGTAAAATTACGTTTATTGAGAGGCCATAAATAGCTCACGGCTTTTTAATGGTTTACTACCTAATAAGGGTTTTAATAAATAGCGACTTAATTGCTTTGCCATATATAGCACATCACTTTGGCTAAAGTCATGATTTGCTATGGCGTTGAGTTGTTTGCCACTAAATCCAGAACGCGTATCTTCTTGTATTAAAAAACCAAGTTCGGGGAAATAACTATACGTCTGCTTTTCATCTATTGGTTCACCACTGGCATCAAAACTAAAATCCACGCCATAACCGAGTAATTCCAATAATTGAAATTCGTACGAGCGAAGCACTTCTTGTAAATTGGCTCCGCTGTTTAGGTTTCCTAGGTGGGATTTATATAGCTCAAATACTTGTTCAATTGGCTCATTAACAGGAACGATGCGATTAGTTAGCTCATTCAAATAAAAACCACAATAAAGCTCATCACCTTTTAAAAAGTGCGGGTTACCATGCAGTTCAAACTTATTGATATATTTTAAATCGTACTTGCCACTGTAATTAACAAGGAGTGCCTGGAACGGCTGAAGTTGTGCTTTATGTTTAGTGGCCTGGCGACCACTAATTCGGGCCAGCATTCTTAACTGACCAACGCCTTCTACAAGCATATCTAACATTACCTGGGAGTCACTATAAGGACGCCGATGTAATAAATACGCGGTGTAGAAGTCGCTATCCATTCACTAAGCTACTGCTTGGTTTAGTCTTCACTGTAACCTAAGCTTCTTAGTGCACGTTCATCATCAGCCCAACCCGACTTAACTTTAACCCAAAGCTCTAAAAATACTTTGTTATCAAGCATTTCTTCTATGTCTTTACGGGCTTCACGGCCAATGGTTTTTAGCTTTTCGCCTTTATTACCAATAACCATGCGTTTTTGTGTTTCGCGCTCAACAAGAATCAACCCATTGATGTGCCAAATACCGTTGTCTTGCCATTTAAACTGCTCAATTTCAACAGTCACAGAATACGGTAGTTCTTCACCCATAAAACGCATTAGCTTTTCACGAATAACTTCAGCTGCCATAAAGCGCATCGAACGGTCAGTTACATAATCTTCAGGAAAGTAAAATTCGCAAGGAGGTAAGCGTTTAGTTACTTCTGCTTTGATTAAATCAACGTTTTTACCTTGCGTTGCTGATACTGGCATAATTCCAACAAAATCAAACTTGTCACTTAACCACTTCATATGAGGCAATACAAGATCACGGTCTTTAACTTGGTCAATTTTATTAATAACCAATAATACAGGCTTACCACTTTGCGATACTTTATTAAGTACCATATCGTCATCTGCATTCCAATGAGTGCCTTCAACGACAAAAATAATAAGCTCTACATCGCCGATAGAACTAGACGCTGCTCGATTCATTAGACGGTTAATAGCACGCTTTTCTTCAACGTGTAGACCCGGTGTATCTATGTATACCGCTTGGTGTTTATCTACGGTATGAATACCCATAATACGATGACGTGTAGTTTGTGGTTTACGTGAGGTAATACTCACTTTTTGCTCAATGATTTCATTAAGCAAAGTCGATTTACCTACGTTTGGTCGACCGACAATCGCCACCATTCCACAAAATGTATCTACATCACGTTCATGAGGCTGTATTAAGGTATCAAGGTTCATTTTTAAGTATCTTCAATGCTTTTTCGGCAGCTTTTTGTTCGGCCTTACGGCGCGAGCTACCAACAGAAATTATGCTATCCATTCCATCAACAATACATTCAACCGTGAATGTTTGATTGTGTGCTTGGCCTTGTGTATCAACTACTGTGTAGCCCGGTAACGATAATTTACGGGCTTGTAAATACTCTTGCAGCAGGGTTTTAGGATCTTTCTGGTTAAGCCCTGGTGAAATAGCATCCAAACGTGATTGGTACCACGCCAATATAAGATCGCCACAACTGTCGATACCTGAATCTAAAAATGCAGCGCCTATAATAGCTTCTACTGCATCAGCAAGCGTTGACTCGCGACGAAAACCGCCACTTTTAAGCTCGCCCGGCCCTAAGCGTAAATAATCGCCTAGACCAAATTCAAGACCAAACTCAGCAAGTGTTTGACCACGCACAAGTGTTGAACGCATGCGGCTTAAATCGCCTTCACGCGCTTTAGGAAATTTGGCATAAAGTGCATTGGCAATCACAAAGCTTAAAATCGAGTCGCCTAAAAATTCTAGTCGCTCATTATGTTGACCTTTGTGGCTGCGGTGCGTCATTGCTTGTTCAAGTAAACCTTGATCAGCGAATTCATAGCCAATTTTTTTATATAATTCTGTTACATTTTTTTTCATCGTTACTGAATATTACCTAGGCGTTCAAAGCGAACACCAGTTGGAACCCATCCTGGTAAAATATCATCAGGGCCATTCTCAAATTCAAAACTCATCCATATAAAGACAGCTTTACCCACCAAGTTTTCTTTTGGTACAAAGCCCCAAAAGCGACCATCTTGGCTGTTGTCGCGGTTATCACCCATCATAAAATAATGATCAGCAGGAACAGTCCATTCATCAGAAGGCGTGCCCGGTTGCTGATAGTAACGCCCTTTTCTTTCAGGCGCTTGTGGGTTGATTAATATATCATGCGTAACTGTTGTTAAATTTTCATTCACACGAGCTAGAGGCATTGGGCCTTGTTTAAATTCGTTATCATTAATTAGTTTAAAATCAATTTTATTGAATTCATTACATAAAAGCTCACCCTGTTGGGTTTCGCCTTCTTTACAGTTTGGCTGAATATATAAACGTTTATCACGATAAACAATTTTATCGCCAGGTAAACCAATCGTACGTTTAATATAGTCAACACTTTCATCTAAAGGGTATTTAAAAACAACAATATCACCACGTTCAGGCTCACCGACATCAACTAACTGAGTGCGCCAAACTGGGTCTTTTATTCCATATGAATACTTTTGTACTAAAATAAAGTCACCCACTAACAGTGTAGGCATCATTGAACCAGATGGAATTTGAAACGGTTCAAAAATAAATGATCTAAAAATAGTAATTGCTGCAATCATCGGGAAAATCGACTTTGCTGTTTCTGTTAGTACTGGTTCTGGTGCAATTAATGCCGCAGTTTCTTCATCTAACGGAGCTCCAGCAGACGTTTGCGCTATCGCTAAGCGCTCCTGTCTTTTAGGTGCATACATTAAGTGATCTATTAACCATATTAAGCCTGAGCCTAAGGTTAATAGCACCAATAAAACTGAAAAATAACCAGCCATTTATAATCCTTTGTTTTTATTTACCAACTTTTAAAATAGCTAAAAACGCTTCTTGAGGCACTTCAACATTACCTACTTGCTTCATACGTTTTTTACCATCTTTTTGCTTTTTAAGTAGCTTTTTCTTACGACTCACATCGCCACCGTAACACTTAGCAATTACGTTTTTACGTAACTGTTTTACCGTAGTACGTGCAATAACGTGTTGTCCAATAGCTGCTTGAATCGCAATATCAAACATTTGACGAGGAATAAGCTCTTTTAATGCATCAGCTAATTGACGACCACGAGACTGTGCACCGTCTCTGTGAACAATAATCGCAAGTGCGTCAACACGCTCACTATTGATTAAAATATCAACACGCACCATATCTGATGTTTGAAAGTGTTTAAAGTTATAATCAAGCGATGCAAAACCACGGCTTGTTGATTTTAATTTATCAAAAAAGTCCATTACCACTTCAGCCATAGGTAGCTCATACGTAACAGCTACTTGCTTTCCGTGATAGGTCATTTTTGTTTGGCTACCGCGTTTTTCAATACACAAAGTAATAACATTACCTAAGTATTCTTGTGGTACCAAAATATTAGCTTCAACAATCGGCTCACGAATTTCTAAAATATCGTTTACTGCAGGTAAATCAGACGGGTTATCAATCTGGAATGTACCTTCTTTAGTAACTATCTCATAGATTACCGTAGGTGCCGTTGTAATTAAATCAATATCGTATTCACGCTCTAAACGCTCTTGAATGATTTCCATGTGTAGCATACCTAAAAAGCCACAGCGGAAACCAAAACCTAATGCAGTTGAATTCTCTGGTTCAAAGAATAACGACGCATCGTTTAAGCTTAATTTATTAAGCGCATCACGGAATGATTCATACTCATCTGATGCAATTGGGAACATACCTGCATAAACCTGAGGCTTAATTTTTTGAAAACCAGGTAAACGAAGTGGAGCCGCATTTTTTTGATGAGTTATAGTATCGCCTACTGGCGCACCATGTATCTCTTTGATGCCAGCAATAACAAACCCTACTTCACCGGTTCTTAAAATACCGGTGTTAGTTTGCTTAGGTGTAAACACACCCACTTGGTCGGCAGTATGTATATGCTCATTCGACATTATTTTTATTTTGTCGCCAGTGCGTAATTCACCGTGCTTAATACGCACTAATGATACAACGCCTTGGTATGGGTCAAACCAAGAATCGATAATAAGTGCTTGTAGAGGTCCATCTGTATCGCCTACTGGCGGCGGAACATCTCTAACAATCATTTCAAGAACTTCGGCAATACCTACACCCGTTTTAGCGCTACATTGCACTGCATCAAGGGCATCAATACCAATAATTTCTTCAATTTCTTCTGCAACGCGCAAAGGATCCGCTTGCGGTAAATCGATTTTGTTAAGTACTGGAATTACTTCTAATTCCATTTCAATAGCGGTGTAACAGTTAGCTAATGTTTGTGCTTCAACGCCTTGGCCTGCATCAACAACGAGTAGTGCACCTTCACATGCAGCTAAAGAACGCGATACTTCATATGTAAAATCAACGTGTCCTGGAGTATCAATGAAATTAAGTTGATAAGTTTCGCCATCGTTCGCTTTGTAATTCAACGTTACACTTTGCGCTTTAATGGTAATACCACGTTCGCGCTCAATATCCATTGAATCCAAAACTTGTTTTTGCATTTCACGGTCGGTTAAACCGCCACAAACTTGGATCAAACGATCTGAAAGGGTCGATTTACCATGGTCAATATGGGCGATGATCGAAAAATTACGGATATGCTTCATAAACTGGATTCTATACTTCTATTTTAATGGACTAAATATGAATACCTAAGTGACTTGAAAATACTTGCTGTAGGATGCCATAAGCTCAGTTTGTAAATTACAAACATCACGAATGCTTTTTAATATTGATTAAAACCATTTTATTTATTGAATAACAATAAGTTAAATTTATTTAACTTACATAATTCAGCTAGATAAAATAATTTAAAAAACCACTATTCCCTGTATTTCCAAGTTACTTTGGTATAAAACGGCAATTTTACATTTAATTGGCGTCAATCACCATCTATTTGAGTTAAAGGGATACTAATTGGGTGAATTTTTATAACTTTTATATCGTGCTTTAGCGATTTCACGCGAGTTTTAGCTATAAAGAAACCAGCAACACCACCTAAAGCTGCAGCTAAAATTTGCCAACCTTCGGAAGACATAAATAATTGCGCTGCAATCAGTGCAAAAACCAGACTTAAAAGCAGTGGTAGCATGTATACCGCAAATGCATGCTTAACGACGTGACTATCATCAAGTGACAAGGTTACCTTTTGTCCTACTTCAACAGAGGATTCAAATTTATAAGGGAAGGTTTTTTTTGCAGTGCCAAACAGCTTACCAAACACTTGTGAGCCGCAACGACCATTGCAGCCTTCACAAGCTTGTTTTTGTTGTGCTTCTAAATGAGCAATGTGGCCATCGAGGGCCACAACAGTGAGGGTTTGTTCAATCATAACAATCCTTACGAATCGTTTATAATGCGCGGGTAACTGACTCAGCAATCGCTTTTGCGGTCATACTCGGTACATTACCAACAACCGATACATCAAAATTACCGCCATTATGCACATATACTGTCGTTGCACCAGAGGTTAGTGCACCACTTAAACGCTTACCCGGTAATGGACGCTGAATAAATACCGAAATTTCAACAAAACCATCAGTGAACAAGTAATAGTCTGTTAATTCGTTATTTAAATCGAGCTTATGTCTGTCTGATTTTAGTAATTCAAAGCCATCCGGTAACCAACTAATTTGCCAGTTAGTAGCTGTACTGTCTTCGTTTATAAGTGCATCGTTTGGTAAAGGCGTTGGAAAGTTTCGATTGAGCACTTCAAGTAACATACCTGCTGGCTGCTCTGTCACACTAATGTGAGTAAGCTGTAACTGCTCTAAGGCCTCACCTTCATGGTTAACGTACGCGGCTTTTAGTAACAACGACGACTCCATATCCAGCCAAATCCAATAATTATATTTATACTCGTCTTTAGATTCTATGCGAACTAGTTGTGCAGCACGCCCTGCAATACGACCTTTCCCGCCTAGTACAAAATCATAGTGCGCGCTTAAGCGATCTATATCTTTAAAAAGTACTTCAGGGATTGGACCCGCTATTGAATCTGTTTTTAGGGAGTATGGTTCAGACTGAGGTTCAAAATAAGTAACTTGGTTGTCAATACGGACCATTTCAAGCCCAGCACCGTTAAGTAAACTTAAATGCTCAAGTTCTGTGTCACCTTGTAAAGCATGCACCCATCGGTAGGGCTCCATTGTTTTACCTTTGACAACCACAAACGAAGCGTCAAAATTACGGGTGTGAACGGCATTAGCCATTTTTAGTAATAAATCTTTGGCAGGATTTGTGTCGTTGGCAAATGCATTAAAGCTTACTACCAACGACAGAACAAAAGTGATTACTTTCATTTAATTAGTTTTTTTCCTCAGACGCTTTGGTATTAGTTTGCGCTGTTTCTAAAGAATTCGCAACTCGTGCTTGGCGTTGATGCTCAAGAACTAATGCACCAATACGTTGTTGCTGTAATTCACGTAAACCTTGCTCTGCATTTTCAAGCGCAGGCTCAGATGAGTAACTTACTGGCGATGCCATACCTGTCAGCGGTGTGGTTTGTAGTAATGGGATTTCGCTTTGTTGCTCGTTGTTACTTTGAGGAAGCGTATTAACTCCCACAATAGCAAACATTGCCACACTGGCTGCAATTGCTAGTTGTGCAACTGGTTTGCGCCAATTAAAAGCCACTACTTTATTATCTTGTACTGTTTCAGTGATTGCTTGGGGCTGTGTTTTTGACTGACTAAAGTCAGCATAAACAGGCTCGCTTTCTAGTGCTAATGCAACGCGATCGCTAATATCAATATGTATGTCGTTATTATTTTTTTGAGCACGCATCGCATCACCAATTAACGCATAACGGCCAAACGTAGTTACATCTTGCTCTGCAATTTTTGCATCAGTAAGATGTTGCTCGCCATCAAGTAATGCCGATAACGCTTCGTTATCTAACTTGTTAAGGTGTGCTTTTATCATACTAAGACTCGCCTATTAATGGGTTTAATTTGTTATCTATTGCTTCACGGGCACGAAATATACGCGAACGCACAGTCCCGACCGGGCAATCCATTACCACTGCTATTTCTTCATAGCTCATCCCTTCGATTTCTCTAAGGGTGATTGCGGTTTTAAGATCTTCAGGCAAACTATCAATCGTATTAAAAATAACAGCGCGTACTTCTTCGCTTAAAAGTAGGTTTTCAGGAGATGCATTAGATCGCATTGAATCTGCACAATCATAAAACTCGGCATCTTCAGCGTCTATATCATTTGCTGGCGGCTTACGCCCCTGGGCTACTAAGTAATTTTTAGCACAATTAACGGCAATACGGTATAACCACGTGTAAAAGGCGCTGTCACCTCTAAAGTTTGGAAGTGCACGGTAAGCTTTAATAAAAGCCTCTTGTGCTACATCAGCAATATCGCCTTGGTTTGATACATAACGTGAGATCAAACCTGCAATTTTGTTTTGATACTTCTTTACTAATAGGTTGAAGGCGTTTTTATCTCCTTGCTGGACCCTTTTTACTAGCACTAAATCTAATTCCTGCTCGCTCATTCGAGCCGGTACTCCTATGTCTGATTTTTGCTTGTTATTCATATTGTCGTCATTGTTCACAAATACTCTGACCTCTTTATGAATAAAAAGTTCTGCTTAATATTATTTTTTTATAAAATAGATGATAAATAACGGCGCTAAGCCTTTAAAATCACTACGTAGTAGTATGACAAATATGGTACAACTACAGATATTAAAAACAAATATTGCTCTATACGAGCATTGTAACCGCAAAGTACCTCTGACATGAACCAAAATAAACATCACATTGCAGATGTCGCTATTATAGGTAGCGGCGCAGCAGGCTTATCACTTGCATTATCTCTAGCTAATTATTGTAACGTTACCGTGATCAGTAAAGGAGCGCTTACAGAAGGTTCTACTTTATATGCTCAAGGTGGTATAGCAGCTGTATTTGATAAACAAAACGACAGCATAGAATCTCATGTTGAAGATACACTCGATGCGGGCGGCGGTTTATGCGATAGAGACGCTGTTCATTATACTGCCAGCAATGCTCACGATTGCCTACAGTGGTTAATCGACCAAGGTGTTCCCTTTGATATGGAGTTTGATAGCAAAGGAAAAGAGCGTTTTCATTTAACACGTGAAGGCGGTCACAGCCATCGTCGTATTTTGCATGCAGCCGATGCTACTGGCAAAGCTGTGCAAACCACGCTTATTAGCCAAGTTAAAATTCATAAGAATATAACGCTCTTAGAGCAATACAATGCCATTGATTTAATTACAGATAAAAGCGCCGGAAAAACAGGCTCACACATTGAAGGTATGTATGTGTGGAACAAAAAAGCTAAAAAGGTAGAAACCATTTCAGCTAAATTTGTTGCTCTTGCCACTGGTGGCGCAAGCAAAGTGTATTTGTATACTTCTAATCCAGATGTATCAAGTGGTGATGGCATTGCAATGGCATGGCGCGCAGGCTGTAAAGTTGCCAATATGGAATTTAATCAATTTCATCCAACAAGTCTTTATCATCCAGAGCTACAAAACTTTTTAATTACAGAAGCCATGCGCGGTGAAGGGGCTTATTTAAAACGACCTGATGGCACTCGTTTTATGAAAGACTTTGACAGCCGTGAAGAACTCGCTCCACGCGATATAGTGGCACGCGCAATCGATTTTGAAATGAAGCGTTTAGGTGCTAATTGTGTTTATTTAGATATTAGCCACAAAGATAAAGACTTTATTATTGAGCACTTTCCTACTATTTACGCAAAATGCCTAAGTGTAGGGCTTGATATCACAAAAGAAGCAATCCCAGTTGTACCTGCTGCGCATTACACTTGTGGTGGCGTAATGACCGACTTTAACGGTAAAACAGATCTCGATAACTTGTATGCTGTTGGCGAAGTCGCTTACACAGGCCTGCATGGTGCAAACCGTATGGCAAGTAATTCATTATTAGAATGTATTGTCTTTGCCCACGCTGCAGCTAAAGATATTTTAAGTAAAATTGAACATGCACCAGAGCCAATGGCTCTACCTCATTGGGATGAAAGCCGTGTTAGTAACTCTGATGAAGAAATTGTTATTACCCATAACTGGCATGAACTACGTTTATTTATGTGGGATTATGTAGGTATTGTACGCTCTACTAAACGCTTAGAACGTGCACTGCATAGGGTTGAGTTGCTGCAGCAAGAAATACATGATTATTATGCAAACTTTAGAGTAAGTAATAACTTGCTTGAGCTTCGTAACTTAGTACAAGTGTCAGAACTCATTATTAGAAGTGCAATGGAGCGAAAAGAAAGCAGAGGCCTACATTATACTATTGATTACCCCGAACAAAATGAAAATCCAACACCGACTATTTTGACTCCAAAACGCAATTAATCGCGCTTAAAGTAGCACGTTTTAGACGCGCATAGCTTTGTTCATTAACACCATTGGCTGAAATTATAAGCCAATGGTTGTTACTAAAACCTTTAATATGTAGCCATATATTATTGCCATAAAAACGGCTTTTTTTACTAATTTCACCCTGAATTTTTAAACCTTCACCCTCGAACCTAAATAGCTTGGGTTCTAGAATTATAACGCCATGGTTTGGATGAATTGCCAACACTTTTTGCCACACTAAAAAGCCAGCTAATATATTAATTATCAAACAAAAAAGCATAGCTAGTAGCGAATCTAAAAATAAACATAATATTAAACTGAGCATGCAAAAAAAGACCACAATAGGTTTGTGGTCAGCGTTATTATTAGTAACTGTAAACCTATACACGAACTCGGTCTAAGATCAGCGAAACCATACCGTTTAACTGCTCATCTTTACATTCTTGATGACCCATAAACCATGCAAATAAGTCAGGGTCTTCTTCTGTTAGCAAACGCTGAAAAATAGCCTGTTGCTCTGCGCTTAAAGAGTCGTATGCTTCTTCAACAAACGGCATAAACAAAACATCAAGCTCTAACATGCCACGACGGCAAGCCCAACGAATACGTGCTTTACTATGAATTTCAACCATTTTAAACCTCATACTTAATTGACTCGAGTTTAACAAACACAAGCCTATTTAGCAGCTATTAATCTCTCATTAAAGAATAAACCCGCACCAATAAGCGCTTGTCTGTACCATACGTAACAACTGCGTTATTATGTCACTTCATTTATATTGCAAAGAAGGTTTTTATGTCGAGCGTTTATGCATGTCCGTTATCTCATCAACTTATTAGCCTCTGCGGTGCTGATAAATTATCTTATTTACACGGGCAAATCACTCAAGATCTAAATAAATTAACCAGCAGTAATTATTTGTGGGCTGGCCATTGCAGCGCTAAAGGTAAACTTTGGGGCATATTTAAATTATTTTCTTATCAAGACAGCTACTACCTTACAGGCAGCGAAAACGAAGTAGAAAAATCGTTAGCTGAGCTAAAAAAGTATGCCGTATTTGCAAAAGTTGACATTAGTGCATGTTCAAAGCGATTAATTGGTCTCATTGGTGATGATTTATCGGGTGTACTCGCACAACTTGATATTAACTTTGAAGGTGATGCGAGCGCGTGTGACTTTGAAAGCGGTAAAGCACTAAAATTAGCTGATAACCGTGTTTTATTGATGGTCGATAGCCAGTTTAGTATGCCTGATGACGTATCTACACTTGATAACGAAGCTCCTTGGCAACAAGCATCTATGCTTGCAGGTGAACCTCAGTTAAGTGCAGATGCAATTGGCGAGTATGTTCCTCAAATGGTAAACCTACATGCTATTGGCGGTATAAGCTTTAAAAAAGGGTGTTATACCGGTCAAGAAACTGTGGCTCGCATGAAGTACCTAGGTAAAAATAAGCGTGCAATGTATATAGTTTCAGGTCAAAGCGAAGGGATACTTTCAGAGCCCGATTTAGAAACCCAATTAGGCGAAAATTGGCGCCGTGCGGGTAAACTTATTGCACAAAGCTTTAATGAACAAACAAATAAATTAACAGGCCTCGTTGTGTTGCCAAACGATACTGATGTAACTCAGGTACTTCGTGCAAAACACACACCTCAGGTGGAGCTAAGCATTCTGCCTCTACCCTACTCTCTTGAAGATGAATAAATAGGAATGACTATGATCGTTGCGGCAAACAAAGTGGTAAAAATGCATTATTCGGTAATGGATAATGATGGCAATAGCATTGATAACTCGTTCGGTGGTGAGCCACTACACTTTATCATTGGCACAGGCTACTTAATTTCAGGCCTAGAAAATGCTTTGCAAGGCAAACAACCAGGCGACACACTTAGCGTAAAAGTTGAACCTGATGAAGGTTATGGCGAACGCCACGATAACCTAATGCAAGCTGTACCTAAGTCGATGTTTGAAGGTATGGAAATTGAAGTCGGCATGCAATTTCGTGCATCAACAGATGATGGTGACCAATCAGTAATGATCATCGATATCCAAGATGAAGAAGTTATTGTAGATGGTAATAACCCACTTGCAGGCATAACACTTAACTTTGATGTAGAGATACTAGAAGTACGTGATGCAACCGAAGAAGAACTCACTCATGGTCATGTACATGGTGAAGGTGGGTGTGGTCACGACCACTAATACACTGTTAAACCAAGAAAAAAGCGCCTAGGGCGCTTTTTTTATATCATATTGTTGCGCTTAACCGTTTCAGTTTTTGCCTTACTAGGCAGCGCGATTGATACATTCTTTTCTTTTAGAGCGGCTAGTAAACCTTTTTGATCGTTTGTGCCAACTCGATACAAAGTGCCATCTTTAAGCGTTAGCTGTATTGCACTAAAGCCAGATACTGTATACACCCAACCATCGTGAGTAATTCGCATACCAATACCGTGTCTGTAAGAGTTTTGAACTGCCTTAGCTTCTACTACTTCGCCAAGCTCAATGCTTTGCCCTGCAACGCCTGGGCCAAACGCCCAGCTAATTTTTTTATCATCTACTTTTACTGTTAGACCATGGAACAAAAAGCCCACCAGCACTAAAATCCCAGCAAATATCATTAAAGGTCCATCAGCGCCTAACAAGTTCCATGCAAGCGCTACAAAACCGCCTATCCACGCTAATACAAAAAAGATAAACACCGCATACTGTTTATGCTGATACATAATATTCTCTAAATTAAATAAATACTTAAAAGCTGTACACCAATGTAGCACTCAGCTCTGAGTCAAACTTGAGTTTATCATCTTCGGGTTTTGAATTATAACGATACATGTAGGTAAATTTGAGTGATACCGCACCAATCACTTGGCTTATTAGTGCGGTTTCCGATTTTAAGCGAGAATTAAGACCTGAGAGCGACTGCTCTATACTCACATCTTGATTAAAACGAGTACGCTTAGAAACCAAACGTTCCCACTGCATTGCAACACGTACTAAATAACCGGTTTTATTAATTTCATCTTCGCTCACATCCGAATCTTCATCCGCTACTGAACGGTATAAACCAGGTCCTATATCAATATCTACTTTGTTTTTAGAGCCTTGATATACACGTGCACCATAGCCTGTCGCCACCGTACTTTTAAAATCAAGTCCACTAAACTCATCTTCTTCGTAATCACCGTAAATAAAAAATGAGGAGTTTTTAACACCTACTTTATAGTTACCTTGCGCTGATACAAAAACACGATTAGCTGTAACATCAGTGCCACCGCTTTCATCGTTCTCATCACGCTTATAAAGAGAGTCTATTTTAAATTGGTTACGCCACTTTTCAAAGTCTTGGTATAAATTACCTTTGAGCTTAAAACTGGTCGAATTGGTGTTACCTTTACTTAGAATAAAGCCAAATTCAGTATCACCATAGAACATGTCACCTTTGTGTAACTCATGAATTTCTTCATCAGAGAGCTTGCCATATTCATGAAAATCTTCAAATGGATCAACGGCCCAACTTGGGCTGCTAATTATTAAAAAAATTAAAAATAAATACTTACGCACAATACTCTCTCTGCACACAATTATAAAAATAAGCAGTATTGCTTATTCAGTTTCTTTCCATAAAATATGACAAAACGGAGCATCTTTATCACGACTAATCAAAATTTTAGCAAACAAAACATCATCATTTTCAAATTCTAAACCAACCAACACCTGAATAAAGTGCTCTGGCTCTATTTCAAGGGCTACAAAGTCTTGCCACTGGTCATCTGGCTCGTCTTCTTCAATAAAGCCTAGGTCTTCTCTAAACTCATTAAAGTCTTCAACATCTTTTTCACTCAAGTTATTTGGCGCTAACTCTAAAAAAATATCATAAGCTTGGTGAGTAGCTTCTTCTACCGTATATAAACGTGGACCCGACATATGTGCTTACCTTAAGCTTTTAAGTTGCGCTATATTATCAAATCTCATCATCATTTTGATAAAAAAAAACGTAAAACACTGACTTTTTTGTAACCGAGTCATGCTTTATTCAGCATACAACTAAATCGACAAATAACAATTCACCTAAACTATTGAATATAAAGATTACTTTTATTATTTTAGTTAAAATAACAACGTAAAATATTTTTATTATCTTAGGTTCGAATTGTTTAGCTTTTTCTCATCTAAAACCAATCCTTTAAGACTACGGCTTTAGCAATAAATTCCATTTATTTAAAAAATACCGTCACTTTACTTAATTCCTATAACAACATAAGCTCAAGCAACAGGTCAGAGGAGTGTGTAATGATAAAACTAGAAAAACAAAATGGCATTGCAACCGTCACGCTTAGCAGAGCAAAAAAACAAAATGCATTAAGCTTTGAAATGTTTGTAGAGCTAAACAAAGCCATTAAAAATATAAAAAGAGATCGTAGTATTCGTGCTGTGGTAATAAAAGGTGATGGCGAGCATTTTTGTGCAGGCCTTGATATATCTGCAGTAATGGCTACACCAATGAACATAGTGAAATTATTGCTTAAATGGTTACCAGGCAATCAAAATTTAGCGCAAAAAGTAGTATTAGGCTGGCAGTCACTTAGTGTGCCCGTTATTGCACAAATTGATGGCAACTGTTTAGGGGGTGGTTTGCAAATAGCTTTGGGGGCAGATTACAGAGTTGTTCATATTGATGCCAAACTTGCCATTATGGAAGCGCGTTGGGGATTGTGCCCCGATATGGGCGCAAATGTAATGATGAGCGGTTTAGTTAAGCGCGACCAAGCACTTTGGCTTGCAAGCCACGCAAACCCAATCACTGCACAACAAGCAAATGAGCTAGGTTTGGTTACTAAACTTACCGATGATACTCAGCAAGCAACGCAAAACATGCTCGATACATTACTTGAGCGTTCACCCGATACGCTTGCTGCTATTAAACGTGTTACACAACTTAGCTATAAACCAAACCAACGAAAAATACTCGCTAAAGAAACCTTAAGCCAAATTCGCTTACTGCTAAACCCAAACACTAAAAAAGCAATTGCTAAAGCTAAAGGAAAAGCAGATATAACCTACGCAAATACAAAGCACTGGTAGACTATTGCACAATGCATAAAAGAGTTTGATTTGTTAAAGTTAAGCTCTTATCTTTTCTGTGAGCCACTTTGATGAAATATCTGCTCAGTAGCGCTATTATTTTACTATGTTTAGCCTGTGCTAAACTCATTATGCACTTTATTGGTGGAAGCTTTCCTGCACCGTTACTCGCTATGGTTATTTTATTAGTTTTACTCTTATCGGGTATTGTAAAAGAGCAACATGTAAAACCATGCGCCTCCCCTATTTTAAATATTATGCCTATATTTTTCATTCCTGCGGGTGTGGGATTTATTGAACATCTCGACCTTATAAAGTCGCACTGGGCATTTTTAGCCTCAGTTATGGTGCTAGTCCCTATAACTACCTTGTTGCTTGTTAGCAGTGTAATTGCGTATTTTAAGGGAAAAGAAAATAATGACTAATTTAACTTTTTCCGCTATTTCAGAGCTACAGCCTAATTTATGGTGGCTAAGTATCCCTTTTATTATTGTATTGTTTTTAGCATTAAGAGCCGTAAATCAAAGTATAAAAAACAGCGTATTTAAATCGCTCACTAACCCCGTATTTTTAAGTATTAGTATTATCGCTTTATTGCTAGTTAATCTAAATTTGCCTTATACGCAATTTACCTCGCACAGCAAATTACTAAGCTGGTTATTAGAGCCCGCGATTGTGGCTTTAGCGCTTCCTTTATATCAGCAGTTTACACACGTACGAAAAAATCTATTACTCATAGTCGCATCATGTAGCTTGGGGATTGTTAATGCAACCGTTGTAGCATTTTTACTAAGCATACTATTTAATGCGCCAGCGCAGCTAAGTGCATCTGTTGCTGCTCTTAGTGTTACTACGCCCATTTCTTTAATTGTTACAGACTCATTAGGCGGGATTAGCTCTCTTGCTGCGGCTTTAGTTATTTTTATTGGTTTACTAGGCGCTTTATTTGGTTTTATGCTTTTTAAACTCATTAATATTTTTAATCACGAATCTCAAGGTGTTGCAATGGGCACAGCTTGTCATGCAATTGGGACTGCTGCTGCTATTGCTGAACATCCAAAAGTAGGCGCTTACTCCTCAGTTGCAATGGCGCTAAGTGCTTTATTAACAGCAATTATAGTGCCGCTGTTATATCCATTTTTAGTCAACATTTTGCTATAGTTGGAAAAATACAACATAGCCCTAACATAGAGCGCTTTATGATCAGTTCTGAAATCGAACAGTTTGAAAAATATTACACCATGCTTACTGAGTATATGGTTACCTACAGTATGCAAATTGTTGGCGCTATTTTTATCGTCCTCATTGGTTTGTGGATAGCACAAAAGCTTGCCAAATTTGTAGCCGCGTTAATGACCCGTCATAACGTTGACATTACGCTTACTAACTTTGTCAGTAGCGTGGTAAAAGTACTGCTAATTGTAATGGTTATAATTATTGCACTTGGCAAAATAGGTATCAGCGTTACGCCATTTGTAGCAGCCATTGGTGCTGCATCTTTAGGTGCTGGTTTAGCGCTGCAAGGAATGCTCTCTAACTATGGTGCGGGCCTTGCCATTATAGCCACTCGACCTTTTGTTGTTGGTGATACTATTGAAGTTAAAAATGTAAGCGGCCAAGTTAAAACAATTGAGCTTGGCTACACTATTTTAATCAATGAAGAAAAAGTAGAAATCACCATTCCAAATAAGCATATAGTAGGTGAAATACTTCATAACTCATTTAGTTACTCATTGGTCAAAGGTGAAATAGATATAGCCTATAGTGCTTGCTCTGATAATGCGATTAGCCTTATTGAAGACGTACTTAAAGCACACGAATTAGTCGCACAAAATCCGTTATCACAAGTGGGTATTGAACGCTTTGCCGATAGCGGTGTTACAATAAGCTACCGATATTGGGTACCTACCACTAAAATTATTGAAACCAAGCTGGCTATTAATGGCGGTGTTTATAAAGCAATTAATAACGCTGATATTGAAATCCCATTCCCTCAACGCGTAGTTACTATAAATAAAAGCGATATATAGTCATAAAATCCAGTGGGTAATTCAATATTGAATTACCCACATCAATAAACCTCTTTTACTGCGTAAAAACTCCTTATCTGTTTGTTATTTTATCTGTAATATAAAGACTTGGTTAAAAAAGTCGGCTAATCACTCGCTTTAATTACATAATAACAATAATGAGCAATTATGAATCGCAGCCCTTTTTATTTAGGTGATTGGCAAGTCAATCCCCAGTCAAATACTCTTCAGCGTGCAGAAAAAACTAAACAGTTAGAACCAAAAGCCATGGATGTGTTAGTTCATCTTTGCTTCCAAAAAGGCGAAATTGTTACTAGTGACAAGCTATTAGATCAATGCTGGAAAAATGTTGAGGTAGGCGATAACCCGCTGCATAAAACAATTACCCAGTTACGAAAAGCCCTCGGTGATAAAGCAAGTGAACCCACCTACATAGAAACTATTCGAAAGCGTGGTTACCGCGTTATTGCAAAACTTGAGTTTCCTCTAGCTGAAGACATAAAAACAACTGAAAACACATGGCAAGGTGGCTCACCTTTTTTAGGATTAAGCGCCTACAACCCAAGCGATACACACCTATTTTTTGGCCGCAATCAATCTATAGAAACGTTACTCAATAGAATATCGAGCCAAGTTAAATTTGGTCGTGCTTTTTGCTTAATACTCGGTCCAAGTGGCACGGGTAAGTCATCACTTGTTAATGCGGGTATATTGCCTAAATTACTTGATGAGCGAGGTTATAATGGCATTGGGGTGGTTTCCTACGCTCAGCTCGACTTTGCAGACGTCCATCAAAATAGGCTTTTTCTAGATTTAGCTTCCGCACTGCTTGATTGGGATATAAACAACCTACCTGTGTTTGAAGGATTAAGCGCGCAAACACTTGCAGAACAACTAGAGTTGGCAATAGATGACGTAATTAACGCCATACAAGCTGCACTAAGCAAAACCTCTACACAACTTAAAACACCGCAGTTATTTTTATTTATTGACCGCTTAGAAGTACTGCTTTCTTCTCCTTTATTTAGTAGCGAAACACGCAGCCATTTTTTATCGGTTATTGAGCGCTTAGCAACCTCTAAAACAGTGATTCTATTTAGTGCATGTCGTAACGACTTTTATCCTTTAGTGGTTGAACAACCCAGCCTAATGGCAGGTAAAGCTCATGGTGCGCATTACGATTTAACACCACCAAACAGGCACGAACTACAACAAATTATTCGCCTGCCAGCGTTAACCGCTAATTTAACATTTTCACTCGACCCGCAAACCCAAACGCCACTGGATGAAATTCTGTGCGCCGATACAGCTAATAACCCCGACGCACTGCCCATGCTGCAATACACACTGCAAGAACTGTATTTACAACGCAGTGATGATAACGAACTACTGCACAGTGTTTACACAAAAATTGGTGGTATTGAGGGCGCCATAGGTAAAAAAGCAGAAGATATATTTATTGACCTTAGTAATGATCAACAGCAGCAACTTAATAGCGTGTTATCGCAATTAGTTACCCTAAACCCTGATGGTAAAACCATTACTAGCCGCGCAGCCCGCTGGCAAGCATTAACCAACACAAGCCAAAAAGAGCTTGTGCAAGCCATGATCGACAGTCGATTATTTGTATCGCACTTACAAAACCAAGAAGCCTGTTTTAGCCTTGCTCACGAAGCATTATTACGTCAATGGCCGCGCGCAAAACAGTGGATAAGCGATCACAAAGATGCTTTAGCAATAAAAAGCCGCTTACAGCATCAAGCGCAAAATTGGGTAGATGAAGGTAAAAGTAGTGCTTACCTCCTAGCGCCAGGTAAACCTCTACAAGAAGCGCAGCTATTACTTAGCGACAAACTGTTTAAATTAGATGATAACGAGCACGCTCTTATCAAAAGCTCTGTAAAAAAAACAAAAGCAAAAATAAGAGTAAAACGAGTGACCGTTGCTTTATTGTGTTTGCTTACATTTACCGCGTTATTAATGAGCTTTACTAGTTTTAAGGCCCAGCAAAACGCACAAAAAAAGCAGCTTGAGGCAGAAAGCCTGCTTGGTTTTATGGTCGGCGATTTTGCCGACAAATTACGTAGTGTAAAACGCATGGATTTACTGGATGGTATAAGTAATAAAGCGCTCGAGTATTTTACCAATCAAGCAGACGAATCAGGTTCACTTTTTAGCTTTAACGATGAGAAAACGCAATTTAAAAACCGTTTTCAATACGCGCAAACCCTTGAGGCAATGGGGGAAGTGGCCTATTCGCGCGGTAAAACCATTGAGGCCTTCACCGCCTTTGAAAACGCCCGCACCCGCCTTGAGGCATTATTAAAAATCCAGCCAAACGACTTAGAGCTACTCACGCTTGCGGGTGCCAATGCCTTTTGGTTAGGCCAGCTTCATTATGATAAAAGTGATTACGCTGCCACTAAGCCATTATTTAAAAAGTACCATACTTATAGCGAAACCATGTACTCATTAGCACCCAATGATTTTAACTCGATTATGGAGCTGTCGTATTCACATAATTCACTGGGTTCTTTATATACAGAGAAATTTGACTATATAGCCGCGAAAAAAAGCTTTACAGAGTCACTTTTACTTAAAAATAGGGCCATTGAACTAAAACCGAATAATAAAAATTTATTACGTGATAAAGCGGATACGATCAGTTGGCTTGCAAAAACTGAAGGTAACTTAGGTAACTTTAATGTCGCAATCGATATGTTAGAAAAGGCAGTAACTGTAGTCAAAAAAATGACTGCTAACCACCCCAATGACGCTAGCCTTCTTTACATGGATGCAAATATACACATGCAACAAAGTTTCTTACTGAGTTATTTAACCGATAAACGAATTGCTTATCAAAAAGCACTTTTTGCTAACAAAATTATAAGCAAGGCTTTAGAGCAAGACCCCAAAGACAATAAATTTCAGCTTATGTACTACAGCTCTTTAGCGCACTTATTAATGCTGTCTAATGATAAAAATATTAGTCTAAGAATAGAAGAAACAATTAAATTTTTAAAATCGCAAGGCTTTAATAATATCAGACCTATCAATATACAAATTAGTTTGATTCACTATTTCATTGACAGAAACCTCCCTCTCAAAGCGCAAGAGTTATTAACGACCCTTGAGGGTGATGTCGAATATAAACGTTACATAACTAATAAAATGAAAAATATAGATAACTTAGCTCCCATAAATATAAACCTGCTCAAAGCTAAATTAGCTGCGACCAGCGAACAACGAGAGCAATTTTGTGCAAGTGCGCTTAAAGCAGTTACTCAAACAGTAAAAATAAACCAAAGCATTCACGTAAAATACCCTCTGGTACAAGCGTATACTTGCTTAGATAGAGCAAACGAGATACCTGTAATAACAGCAAGCCTGATAAAACTAGGCATTACAGACTTTAAACTATAAATACAAAGGAAATAACATGAATACCACCTTAGAAAAAGTCGATTTTCAAGTGCATATTGAGTTTAACGATAAAAAAGAGGCCGTTTTTAGCTATACAGAAAATGGTAAAGCCGTTGGCGGCGGCGGTACAGTAAGAACCGAAACTGCGGGTACTTACACTCTAGCTCCTACAGCAGTTGGGCTAGGCTTTTTTTTCACGGGGGTTACAATTACTGATAAAATAGGAACATGTGCCCAAGACTTCAGTTATACACTTAGTGATAACCGCCAAGCAATCATCATTACCGATACAGCAAAAAACTCAGGCACTGCCTGTTTAGTATTTAACGTTGAGTGCAATGATAAATCTTATTCAAGCCCTGACCCACAAGTTATAAATGAAAAAAAGTTAATCAACAACGATTAATTATTGATTTTAAATTGCACAGGGCTAATTTACCCCTGTGCAATTTATTTATAGACTTACCACCTTTTCGCCTACTACTCTTCAAAATTATAGAAACTAAACCCCAGTACTTTCCCAATTAAAAACATAATAAAATAAGCAACTTAAACCAGAAGGTTACCGAAAGGTTTAAAAATCATAAATTAAATAAACTACTAGACATAAAGTTTCATTAACAATAAAAATGAGCAACACAATGTCTAAAAATAATGAAAATAGCAGAGCAAACAACGCCGACAATGCTGTATCTGCATTAATGAGCAGCATTTCTAACACCGTTAACAATGAAAAAATAAGCGCTATTATTAATGTCACGAATGTCATGGCCGATGCTATTTTTATTGTTAATGCAGATGGAGTGTTTGAATCAGTAAATCCCGTTGCAGCTCGTTTTTTTAATGTTACGTCTGACTCATTAATAGGTAAAAAATGGCAAGATTGTTTACAAGAACAGTATCGCGATGACTATCAATACATGTTTGAAAGTTGGAAAAACAACTATCAAACACCACTCAATCATGGCCCGAAAGAAGTTAAAATAATAAAAAACAATGGTAACTGTTTAGATATAGAGCTCTCAATTTCTTGTATACCCGCATCAACCACAAACAATATCCCTCTATTTATTTGTATTATGCATGATATTTCTAGGCATGTTAAAAAGTATAAAGTACTCGAAAATATAGCCAAAATAGATCACCTTACAGGCGTCGCTAATCGCTGCACTTTAGAGAAGGCGATTATTAAAAATTGGCAAGAATGCATAGTAGACAAACAGCCTTTGAGTTTTATCTTGATCGATATTGATTTTTTTAAACTGTTTAATGATAATTTTGGCCATGTAAAGGGTGATAAATGTTTGCAAAAAGTAGCTCAAACAATTGAAGACTGCCTCCCCTCAAAAGATAGTTTAGTAGCACGCTATGGTGGTGAGGAGTTTGCTGTTGTATTACCCCGCTCACATGTCTCAAATGCAGAAATGATCGCAAAACGTATTCAAGAAAAAATACTCAACATTAATTTTAGAGATATTGGTTTGCCAGCGAATGTAAAGATAAGTGTAAGCCAGGGTTTAGCGTGTGAATACGATAATCAGTACAGAACATCTGAGGCATTAATATGCGCGGCTGATACGGCTTTATATAGAGCGAAGTCGGAAGGTCGTAATAAATTATGTATAAGGTGATGTACTAACTATTTGGTATAGCCTTTATCTACTAAAATAAAAAACCGCAATTGCGGTTTTTTATTACTTGAGAAAAGCTTAAATGTCGATTAGCAGCCCTTCGTCTTTTTTAATCTTTTCGATCACCATATAAGTATGATGAGTGCCCACGCCGGGAATATCGACTAAGTCGCCAAGAACTTGTCTATATTCTTCCATATTAGAAACGCGGATTTTTAATAAATAATCATAACCGCCTGCCACCATGTCGCATTCAACGACTTGTTGTATTCTTAGTATATGCTCTCTAAATACCTTAAATACTGCTGTATTTGAAGCAACAAGCGACACTTGAACATGTGCTACTAAGCTTTGATTAAGCTTTGCTTCGCTAAGCTTAGCGTAGTAGCCTTCGATATAGCCTTCTTGCTCTAATCGTTTTACACGATCAAGACACGGGCTTGCACTCAAATTAACCTGTTTTGCGAGGTTAACATTTGAAATTCTGCCGTTCTTTTGTAGAACGTCTAGTATGGCTAAATCAATACGATCTAGCATGCGTAATCTATTTGGAATTGTCATAACAGAATTTTATGCGGATAAGTTAAATTTATGCCCTGTAAATTATCGTAAAACGCGAAATTTAACCAGCATATTCTGCTGAAATTTAATTAGAATGCACTCACAATATCACTGGTAATTTATTGGTAATTAATTTTACTTTAATTCTTAACACTCCTGAGGGTTGCTTATGTTATTCAACGGCGATTTAACAACGATTTGTCCTATTAGACAAAGAATCCGTGACTTCTACCGCATAGATGAAAATGCGGTTATTGATCATATTTTACCGCTTGCAGAAGTAGGCGTAAAAGCACGAAGTCGTGCCTGGGAAAGAGCCCGCCAGATTGTTTTAAACATTCGTAAAGAGCAAGATGGGCAAGGCGGTGTTGATGCGCTTTTAAATGAATTTTCACTCTCTAGTGAAGAAGGCGTTGTATTAATGTGTTTGGCCGAAGCGCTGCTTCGCGTACCAGACAAAGCAACTCAAGATGTACTTATTCGTGACAAGTTAGCGAAAGGTGATTGGAGCTCTCATTTAGGCAGCAGCGATTCTTTATTCGTAAACGCGTCTTCTTGGGGGTTATTAGTTACCGGTAAAATGGTTAACTACACAGACAAAACGAAAGAACAACAGTTCGGCATGCTTAAAAAGACCATTGGTCGTTTAGGTGAGCCAGTTATTCGTAAGTCTGTAAATTTTGCTATGAAAATTATGGGTAAGCAATTCGTTATGGGTCGTACCATTGACGAAGCAATTGAACGTGCTGCCGATACAGAGCAAAAAGGTTATGTATATTCTTACGATATGCTAGGCGAAGGCGCGCGCACAATGAAAGATGCGAAGCGTTACTTTGACAGCTACATGAATGCTATACACTCGATTGGTAAAGCGGCAAATGGTCGTGGTCCAATTAAGAGCCCTGGTATTTCAGTTAAGCTTTCTGCTATTCATCCGCGCTATGAGTTCACTCATAAAGACCGTGTGATGGAAGAAATAGTCCCTAAATTAAAAGAACTTGCGCTTGCTGCTAAGAAATACGATATCGGCTTTACCGTTGATGCTGAAGAAGCTGACCGTTTAGATATTTCATTAGATGTCATTGAAGCGGTATTTAGTGATGAAGATCTTGGTGATTGGCAAGGATTTGGCTTAGCGGTTCAAGCGTATCAAAAACGCGCTATTTTTGTAATTGAATGGCTAACTGACCTTGCAAGCCGTGTTGGTCGTAAAATGATGGTACGTTTAGTTAAGGGCGCGTACTGGGATACTGAAATCAAAACCACACAACAAGATGGTTTAGAGCATTTCCCTGTATTTACTCGTAAAGCAACAACCGATGTTTCTTACAAAGCATGTGCAATTAAAATGCTTGAAGCGCGCGACGTACTTTATCCACAATTTGCAACGCACAACGCTTACACTGCCGCGACTATTTTAGAAGTAGCGAAAGGCGACAACACCGGTTTTGAATTTCAACGTTTGCACGGTATGGGTGAATCATTATTCGACCAAATCGTAAACGAGGAAAAAATCCAGTGCCGTGTATATGCCCCTGTTGGTCAACACGAAGACCTACTTGCTTACCTTGTTCGTCGTTTATTAGAAAATGGCGCTAACTCATCATTTGTAAACGCGATTGTAGATACAACAAAACCTGTTGAATCATTACTACCAGACCCTGTAGAAACACTGCAAGGCCTGCGTAACAAGTACAATACGCAAATCAAAATGCCCATTGATTTATACGGTGAAGAACGTGCTAACTCTAAAGGCATGGATTTAACCGATATTAACGTTATTACCCCTTTCAAAGAGAATCTTGAAACATGGTTTAACGAGCACCTAATTGAGCAAAGCCAAGTACCAGAGGGCTCATTGGCTGTTAAAAACCCAGCGAACCACAAAGAAATCATCGGCCACGTTAAGTTACAAACTGGCGAAGAGATGAAAGTATTACTGGCCAACGCTGAAGCCGCACTTGAATCATGGTCACAAACACCAGTAAAAGAGCGCGCTAATTTACTGCGTCGCGTTGCTGACATTTTAGAGCGTCATCATGATGAACTAGTCGCTATCTGTATTAAAGAAGCAGGTAAAGTAGCGCAAGATGGTATTGATGAAGTGCGTGAAGCGGTTGATTTTTGTCGTTACTACGCAGCGCGCGCTGAAGAGTTATCTAAAGATGAGCGTTTTGAAGCCCGTGGCGTTATTTTATGTATTAGCCCGTGGAACTTCCCGCTTGCAATATTTTTAGGTCAAGTTGCTGCTGCGATTGTTACAGGTAACACTGTAATTGCTAAGCCTGCTGAGCAAACAAGTTTAATCGCCCTTCGTGCCATTGAACTAATGCTATCTGTTGGTTTACCTGAGCACGTTGTTCAACCGGTTATCGCTCGCGGCTCTGAAGTAGGTAAAACAATTGTTCCTGATGAGCGCATTCAAGCGGTTATGTTTACAGGTTCTACTGAAACAGGCACATTAATTTCTCAAACACTTGCTGCACGTAACGATATTCAAGTACCGTTAATTGCAGAAACAGGTGGCCAAAACTGTATGATTGTTGACTCAACGGCGCTTCCTGAGCAAGTAGTTGACGATGTGATCAGTTCTGGTTTTCAAAGTGCTGGCCAACGTTGTTCTGCTCTTCGTGTTTTATTCATTCAAGATGACGTAGCTGATGGCATTATCGAAATGCTTAAAGGCGCTCTAGCTGAGTTACACATTGGCGATCCATCGTTACTATCAACTGATGTTGGCCCTGTAATTGATGAAAAAGCACTTAAAAACTTAAATGAACACGTTGAGTACTTAAAAGGTAATTCTATACTTCATTACGAATGTAAAATTCCTGATAATACTCAAAATGGCGCATACTTTTTTGCTCCTCGTTTATACGAAATTAAAGACTTATCAGTACTTAAACGTGAAGTATTTGGCCCATGTGTTCATATTGTTCGCTTTAAATCGAATGAACTTGATGATGTGATGGATCAAATAAATAACACGGGCTATGGTCTGACAATGGGTGTTCACTCACGTATTGAAGAGCGCTGTGAGTACCTTGCTAAAATGTCACGTGCGGGTAATGTTTACATTAACCGAAACATGATTGGTGCCATTGTTGGTGTGCAACCGTTTGGTGGCCGTGGTTTATCAGGTACTGGCCCTAAAGCCGGTGGCCCTAACTACCTACAACGTTTAGTAAAAGAAAAAGCATCACCAGATAACGTACAAATGACTAACCTAACGCCTGACGAACTTGATTTACACCACTACAGCGGTGCGAATGAACAAGTTAAAAAGCTAATGGCTAACTCAATGCGCGATGAAAAAATCTGGCGTGCAACACCACTAAACGACCGTGTTTCGGCTGTACGTCAGTTGCTTGCTAAAATCGCGACGGTAGAAATTATCGACGATTTAGCAGACGACTTAGCATTAACATTATCAGAAGCACGTGCACAGCTTAACCGCCTTGAAAAGCACATGCGTAAGTTTACTACCCTGCCTGGGCCAACGGGTGAGTCTAATACACTTCATCTAGAAGCACGTGGTTGTGTAGTGTGTTATGCAGATAAGAGCACATCATTTAACTTCTGGGCATTGTCTATCATCACTGCTATTGCCGCAGGTAATACGGTAATTACTGTAGCGTCTGAGCTGTTTTATGATGAAGCAGTTGCCTTTAAAGATAAATTTATCTCTACAGGTGTTGCAGAAGGTGTTTTCCAAGTAGCTAAACCTAACCAGTTACAAGCTATTTTGGCGCACCCTCATTTAGCCGGTGCGGTAGTTGCTGCTCGCTCGTCTCGCTTGGGCTACTTTAGCCAACAGCTTGCACAGCGTAAAGGTGCTATTTTACCAGTAATTAGCTCTGAGTATTACGATACATTAATCAAACGTCTTATTACTGAAAAAACAATCAGTATTGATACAACAGCATCAGGTGGTAACACATCACTAATGACGCTTGTTGAAGATGATGAATAATTAAGCTAATGCTTTTTAACTAAAAAATAAAAAAGGCACTGAAAAGTGCCTTTTTTATTAGGTAGTAACGTATATATTTGTTAGCTTAATGAAAGATTAATAATAGAAGTAATAAATTTGAAAATAATTCCTGTTGGTCAGTTACTGCCTGGTATGTTTGTGCAAAGCGTTACTAGACAAACTGGCAGTATTAAAATTAAAAATCAAGGCTGGGTTAAAACTCAGGCTGGTATTAATAACCTAATAAAAGCAGGTATTTTAGAAGTAGAAATCGACCCTGATAAAACCCTCATTGAATCAGTCCCTGAAAAAGCTCCTATTGCTGTACCTGCAACAAAAATAAAGCGTGACCCTTGGCAAAAAACACACAGTGCCGAACAAGAAATGGGAAAGGCAAAAAAACTGTATGACGAAGCTAAAACACTGCAAATAAAAGCATTTAAAGATATTAAAGCAGGCCGCGATATAGATATTGCACCATTCAAAGAGCTGGCAAGTGGCTTTATGGACTCTGTTTTTAGAAACCAAGATGCCCTAGCCTGCCTTACCCAAATGCGCCAAAAAGATGCTTACCTACTTGAGCACTCTATTAATGTATCGATATTAATGGGGATTTTCGCTAAACATTTAGGTATAGAAAAAAACATTATTGTTGAACTGACTACCGGCGCACTTTTACACGACATTGGTAAGATAAAAATCCCTGATGAAATACTCAATAAGCCGGGCCGCTTTACCGATGATGAATTTAAAATAATGAAAATGCACTCGCTTTTCAGTAAAGAAATATTAGAAGAGTCTGGCTTAACGGGTATCGCGGTTGATATTGCAGGTATGCATCATGAAAGGCTTGATGGTAAAGGCTACCCGTTTGGTAAAAAGGGCGACGAAATAAGTCAGTACGTACGTATGGCATCAATTGTAGATGTGTATGATGCACTTACCGCAGAACGTGTTTACAAAGCAGGCATGGAGCCAATAAAAGCCTTTAAAATACTAAAAGACGGATGCCCAGATAGCTTCGATCCCGTGCTGCTTAATAAGTTTATTCAATGTATTGGTATTCATCCGGTAGGAACGCTCGTTAGATTATCGAGTCAAAAAGTGGGTTTAGTGACCGAGAGTAACCCCAGTACACCACTAAAGCCTATCGTTAAAACATTTTACAGCGCCAAACATAGTCGCTATACAGAGATAAAAGATATCGATTTATCTAATAAAAAAACCTTAGACACCCTTGAATCAGCGGTGAAACCTAAAGAATATAATATTGATTTAGAACGCTTTTATAAAAACTCAATATTACCCTAAGCAATATTGAGAGCTCAACATTCTACCGAGCTCTCAATATAATAGCTAAACGTTTACTGCGGCCAGTCTTGCAAAGCCTTTAAGCTAAACTCATAACCATCAAAATCAAGTACACTTTGCTCAGGTGTAATCTCTCTTACAGTTAAAGCGCCTATGCTCTCTCCTTCATGTAACTCTCGGCCATTTAGCTTGATCCAACGTTTGTCAGCACTCGATGAATAAATATGCGCTTGATATTTAATACTAGGCAACATTGATTGCAAACCATCTGGTAGTAATTCTACAGGCTCAACACGTGATGACGTTTTTGATGCATGGGTAACTTCATAATCCTGATTTTTTTCGACGTCTTGTATAGCTTGCGCAAACGCATTTTTAAGTGTTGTAGGCACCTCATCAAGCTCAGGATCGCTCATCTGTTGAGATTGGTTGTTACCATTAATTGGCTTACCTAGTACTTTATATTTACTCATATCTAGTTGAGCTGATGCTGTATTTTGACTTTGCCCAAATACCGAAGCGTTCTGTGTATTATTTGGATTGTAATTATTTTGTGGATTAAATACTGGCTGATTATAATTTTGAACTGGCATTACTTGTTGCACGTTCTGCTGATTATAACCCATTGCGCTCGTGACCGGACTCGATGGCATAGGAATATATTGCCCATTAGGCGTTAATAACATTTGCTGTACACCATTAGGTGTTTGCACATGTACAAGTTGCCCTTCAATCGTTGCAGTATTATTTGGAGCTATTTTAGCGGGTTCTAACTTAGCTATTTGCTGCTTTTCAACTGCGGCATCTACTTCTTTAACTTGTTCTTTAACTTGTTCTTTAGGTGACGATTTTTCGCTTTCAACCACCTTAATTACAGCGGGTTCCGATGTGTTTAATAAAGTAGTACCTTGAAACCACTTACCAGTAGTAAACCCACCAGCTACAGCAATAAAAGCAGCTAAGCTTGTACCAAATACTAACGCTAATCGTCTATAACGCTTTAGTGCTTGCTGTTGCTTTAACTGCTCTGATTGTAAGTCGTATTGCTCAGCACTCATATCTGATTGCTGCGACTGCTTTAGCGCATCTAATAAATAAGACATAACTTACCTAACTATAAAATAAATGAAAGCCCAATGCCTACGGCAAATAAAGCAACGAATGCAAGGCTATATGGTACAAATGACGTTGCTTTGTTGGCCTCATTAACTGGCGCTACAAAATCCATGGGTAATGACTCATGTGCTGATTTTTTTATTATATCGCTATCAACTATCAACTGCTGCTTTGCAAAAGTGCCTACCAAAGCTCGCTCACATACCAAGTTCATTAATCGTGGCACACCACCAGTTAATTGATGAACAGCTTGCATGGCATCCATCGAAAAAATTCCTTTATCACATCCTGCAACATGTAACCGATGCTTTATGTAAGCAACTGTTTGGCCTTGCGTAAGTGGTAATAAATGGTAACGAGCTGTTATTCTCTGGGCGAGTTGCCTTAATTCATTGCGCTTTAAAAGCTCTTGTAGCTCAGGTTGACCAACCAATACTATTTGTAATAATTTTTTATGATCGGTTTCTATATTTGTCAGCAAGCGTAATTGTTCAAGCACATTAGGGGCAAGTAACTGCGCTTCATCAATTATAAGTATGGTGTGCCCACCCGATTTATTATTGGTCTCTAAGTGCTTTTTTATAATATCGGTAAGACTTTTAAGCGTCGCATTATTAGCATCGTAACTAATGTTGAGCTCATCACAAATACTAGCCAATAACTCCAGCTCTGATAGTGCTGGGTTATGGATCATCGCTACTTGCGTGTTTTCAGGTAACTGCTCTAACATACTGCGGGTAATTGTAGTTTTACCAGTACCCACTTCGCCTGTTAATAATACAAAACCACCGTCTTCACCTAATCCGTAGGTAAGGTGTGCTAAGGCTTCTTTATGTCGTTCACTTAAAAATAAGTAATGAGGGTTGGGCGAAATTGAAAAAGGTTTTTCATTCAGGCCAAAATAGCTTAAATACACCGTGATGTTCCTTCGTAATTAAATCACGGCCTATAATGGCAAAAAAACGCACTAAGTGACAACGTTGTAAGCGCTTTATTATTGAAATAACGTAAATTTATGTAAAACAAAAAAATGCAGCGGTTTTAAGGCTGCACTTTCATCTGTCTAATCTTAATATGTAATTTACTCTTCGTAGCGAACTAACCGTAAATACACATTACTAGTTTTGGCATGCAAGCTATTCAACCCACTATCAAATTGATAAACCCATGCAGAGCTCATCGTGCTCACACCCGATGTATTTGACCAATAGTTTTGAAGCTTAGTACCAAAAAACACCTCTTCATTAATGCTCGGCTCGGTGCAACTGTGCTCTAAAATACTCGCCAACTCTTTAATGTTAGGCATTTGCCAATCATCGTAATCTGCGGTTGTATCATTTTTAGCACCGCGTAGTGCCTCTTGCCAAGTAAGAGAAGGTGTAGAGCCTTCGCAAAGTTTTGTATCTGTATTATAAATTTGCCCATAACTACAGCGTTGCCACATAAGACCTGTTTCGGTATCAGACACTGTGCCATCTGTATTTATGGTAAATCTATCTGTCGGCGTTGTGGTATCTGCACCGTCGTAGCACGTTTGCGCCGCTGCAATATTAAAGCTCAAGCTTATAGTTGCTAGTGCATAGAGTAATTTTAATCTCATTATTTTCTCCTAACGGCTTCTAACTAAACGAACATACGCAGTATTTTCTTTTGGATAAGCAAGATCGTTACCATCACTCATATCAATAATGTACGCTTGCGATAAACTTGTACCATCGGCTGCGGTTTGTGAAGTCCAATAACGTAAGTGACTTAATGCACTTTCACTTGGCATATTGGGGAAAAACACCTCATCAATTAATATGCTTTGCCCTTGTTTACCATAATCAATTAAACCTAAAAGCTCTGTATAAGTAGGTAACCGCCAATTTGTACCACCACAAAAATCTAAGTTATTCACTTCGTTTATATAACTTTGTACTCCACAACTCGTATCATCCGGACAAGTTGAATTGGCTGTACTAGTATCGGTAAAAGTAGTGTCGCCTAAATCCCAAAAGTAATGATTTTGCCCCTCACGCAAGCTTGTATTTGGCAATACTCCTGAGGATTCACTTTTTACTTCCCATACAAGTCCAGTAACATTATCGCGTATACAGGTAAAGTCACTACTATCATCACCAACTTCATCAGCAAACTGATTAAGTTTAGTGTAATCAAACGCTAAATTACCTTTACCAACCTTATCTAAGCGGTTTGCATAGCTATCGCGTCCAAGTTCAGCATCTTGCGCTGGAAAGTCATCGCTTTCACAGTTAATGCGTTGGGTGTTGTTATAGCACTCACCAACACCACTATCGTTTATAAGCCCAAGCGCTTTTGGTGATACATCAACAAATAAAGAATCTGTATCGGTGCGTCCTTTTGAGTCGGTTACCGTTACTTCAAAGCTCAACGTGGATTCAGTATCTACATCAGAGGCAAAAAATGTCGTTGTACATTGGTCGCTATTACTTAATGTTTCGCTATTACCGGTAAGTTGTTGCCACTTACACTGATAGGTATCGGTGACAGTTTCGCTATTCGTTGCATCAAGCGTTACTTCTTCAAACTCTTCGACATTTTGATCAGCGCCTGCATTTGCATCCACTAGTTCATTTGTTTTATTAAGCGTCATTGAATATTGAGTACTCGCCTCACCGCCTTCATCATCAGTGACTGTTAGCTGCCAAGATAAATTTACGTTACTTTCTAGTAATGGATGAGAGAAGCTAAGAGTTGACTCATTAAAGCTCGCAATATCTAAGTCAGGACCTGATAGCAGTTGCCACAAATAACTATCAATTTGGCCATTATCATCAGGATCGCTCGACTCAAGGGCGCTCAAAGTCACTGTATCTTTGTATACAGAAGGAAGTGTTTCAGGAGATGTTTGGGTAACAACAGCAAGAGGGAGTTGATTATTAGAGCTCACTGAAATAGAAATGTCGTCACTAACAGCGCTACTACCCGTACTTTGATAGCTCACTCTTAAGATTATTTCACTATCAGTTTTTACGTCAGGGGCTGTCAATGTTTGCTCAGCGCCTTCAAGCGGAAAACCTTCTAAGCTTGGGCCGCTAACTTGTTGCCATGAAAACGTACCATCAGCGGGAGAACCTTGTGCTGTGATGGTAAATTCAGTTTTTTCGATAATTTGTAAATCGGTTCCAGCATTAACAGATATTTCTACAACTGTATTATCGCTATCACCGCCACCTCCTCCACACGCACTCAGCAAACCGCAAGAAATGAGGGGGATTAAAGCAAACGCTTTCATACGCAGCACCTTATTATGTCAAATAATTACTATAGTGTAATTACTAGCAATAAAGATGCCATTAAAGTACTACATATATGTATCTTGATGAATGCGTACAAACAACTTCGTACCGATTTTACTGTAATCTACTTTGTATTCACGCCCATCTAAAGCTTGAATAAATAGTAATTGTTTTTCTTCGCCAAATACATCAGGGCTTCCAACATAGACTATTTCTAAATAGCGATCTTTTGCATCACGGCGGTTTTTAGGTAACTCTTCTTTAAATGGCTCTAAGCCATGTTGAGTCACTTTAATTTTAGGATGAATTTCAGAGTTTACAATCACTAAATCATGCTTTTTATCTTTATGTATTATGGTGTTTCGACCACTTTTTAAAAAGGCTCTCTCTTGACTCATTTTTCTTTCCTACAGTCGCAGCTTAATTATTAATTTGCGACGCTATAAACTGACTAGGCTCGCGCTTCCACTTATTTAAGTTAGCACTAAATGCCCAAATATCTCTATCTAACACACTGGCTGGTAATAATAAATCGTAACCGGTTAACAGTTGAAGGTGCTTAGTCCTGTTAGCAAACATAGCTATAAGACCAGTATAGCTTATCCCTTTATGGGATGTGTAATGTGTATCTTCTATTAGCCATTCTGATGGGCAATTGCCATTTTTGCAATGTTTTTGAACAACTTGCATAAATAAATTACGCTGCTCTATTAATAATTTCCCTGCAATTCGAGGCGCTATGCTTGTTAAAAAGTCATCTATGTCGTTTACCTTTATACCAACCGCATTTAATTCTAAGTAATCAAAGCCATCTTCTACTTTGGGTATACCACTGTGATGAAAGTTACTATGAGGCATACACCAAGCTCCGTATTTATGGCAATAAACGAGCTCAGACTCATTTAATATAAGGCTATGATATGGCTCTTGAGTTTTTAAATATCCAATAAAAATAGCGGCAATACACAAGCTCACTAAAAATATTTCAAGTATGCTAATCTCACCCGGCCTCAGTAAATTAAACAACATAATAAAAACTAAACCAATTGCACCTGCAACAAGCACTTCAATTGCGTTTCGCGCACCTTGTGCCCGAAACTTAATGACATTGTTAGGTTTATCCATATTGGTAAAACACCATATAAAAAACAAACATAATAACAGCCCAAATTATGACCTTTCTTGTTGTTATACATAAGTTACAGGTGGTTTTAAATTTCATACATTACCGCTTTTTTCTCAACAAAATAGGAACAATGAATAAATCTTATTTACTTTTACGCTTAACGCACAAATTTATGAGACACATAACCGTCTTTTCCCGGTCTTATTTCGTACAATACTTACAATTCATTTTCAGGTATGAAATCAATGTACTCAAGACAATCAGGTAAAGCACTTTTTCCATTTATTATTACGTTACTTCTAATATTTAGCGTTTATTTATATCTACCCGCTAGCCACGGCGAACAGGCCGATTTATCACAAATGTCTACTCAAGTAACAGCTCATACTGTTACTTCTCAGGAAAACGCAGTGATGATAGAAGCGATCGGTAGCGCGCGTGCAAACCAAGCAATCTATATAAAAAGTGCGCAAAACGATTATGTCACAGATATATATTTTAAAGACGGCGACTTAGTCAGTAAAGGACAAAAGTTAGTACAGTTACAGAGCCAACAAGAACAGCTTGCCGTTAAAGAGCTTGGCATTAACTTACGTGAAGAACAACGCCAGTTAGATCGCCTAACCGAACTTTCACGCTCGCAATCAACGGCAAAGTCGTTACTTGAAGAGCAGTTATCTCGTGTTGATGCAACAGAGGCCCAACTAGAAAGCGCTAAAACTAAATTAAACGAAATGGCTATTAGTGCGCCCTTTTCAGGCCTGTTAGGTAAGCGTGAAATATCAATAGGTGCTTACGTAAGTAATACAACAATAATCACAACACTTGATGATATTAGTATTATTAAAGTTGACTTTAAAGTACCTGAAAAATATTTAGCACAATTAAATATGGGCATGAAAGTGCTTACGCAAAACGATGCCTACCCAGGACAAACATTTAACGGCAAGGTAACGCATATTAGCTCGCGTATTGATTCGGTTACTCGCAGTGTTGAAGTTACAGCAAGTTTTGCCAATAAATCAGGATTACTTCGCCCTGGTATGTTACTAAATACAGCACTTGAGCTAAGCAGCAACCAAGCTTTAATGGTGCCAGAAAAAGCGGTTATACCTTTGCAAGACAAACACTTTGTTTTTCAAATTCAAGATGGGATAGCTAATAAAATTGAAGTGCATGTTGCTAGCAGAAATAATGGCTGGGTTGCTATCGACGAGGGCCTAACTGATGGCGAGCAAATTGTTACTGAGGGGCTAATAAAAATTCGCTCTGGAAGTAAAGTAAGCGTAAAGGGGTAATACGTGAAAATTACAGATACTAGCGTCAAGCGCCCCGTTTTTGCCATTGTAATTAATTTACTGCTTCTTACTTTTGGACTGGTTGCGTTTACTATGCTGCCACTTCGTGAATACCCGGATATTGAAACGCCGATTGTAAATATCAGCACTGAATACACAGGTGCTTCTGCCGAAATTATAGAAACCAAAATAACGCAAATAATAGAAAATCGAATTTCAGGTATTGAAGGCATCAAAAGTATTAACTCTTCGAGCCGTAATGGACGTTCAAACATTACCATTGAGTTTGATATTAACCGCGACATAGATGCTGCATCTAACGATGTACGCGAACGTGTAGCACGTGCACTTGATAGTTTGCCCGATCAGGTACGCCCGCCAGAAGTATCTAAATCAAATAGTGATGAAAGCCCAATCGCCTGGTTTGTATTAAACAGCGAAACAATGGACTCGTTACAGCTCTCTGATTACGCGCAGCGTTTTATTGTTGACCGCTTAGCCGTAGTAGATGGTGTATCTAACGTACGTATTGGTGGTGAGCGCCAATACGCCATGAAAATTTGGCTAAACCGTCAAGCAATGGCTGCACGCGGTATTACTTCAAGCGACATTGAAAATACACTGCGTACAGAAAACGTTGAGTTACCGGCTGGCGAAATAGAATCTATAGACCGTGACTTTACAGTACGTACTGCACGTAGTTATAAAGATCAACGCGATTTTAAAAACCTAGTAATTAAACGCGGCGATGAAGGCTATTTAGTACGTTTAGGTGAAGTTGCCGATGTACAGCTAGAAGCTGCCGACGACGAAAGCTTATTCCGTGGTAACGGCCGCAATATGATTGGTTTAGGTATTGTAAAACAAGCTAAAGCAAACACACTTACTGTAGTAGATAACGCACGTAGTGAGCTTGAAAAAATCAAACGTAATTTACCTGAAGGCACCACAATTCAAGATAGCTACGATTCGTCTGTATTTATTAAAGAATCAATTAGCGAAGTTTACAGCACACTTGCCATCTCTATGGGTTTAGTCGTACTCGTAATATTTTTGTTTTTGGGCAGCATAAGAGCAACGCTGATTCCGGCGGTAACAGTACCGGTCGCACTGGTTGGTAGCTTTATGTTTTTATTAGCAATGGGCTACTCAATTAACTTACTAACATTACTTGCCTTAGTTCTTGCCATTGGTTTAGTAGTAGATGATGCCATTGTAATGCTTGAGAATATTCACCGTCGTATTGAATTGGGTGAACCACCGTTACTCGCTGCATTTAGAGGCGCGCGTGAAGTAGGTTTTGCCATTGTAGCAACCACTCTTGTGCTTATATCTGTATTTGTACCACTGGTGTTTATGGATGGTCGTATAGGCGCATTATTTACCGAGTTTGCTATGGCGGTAAGTGCTGCTGTATTTTTCTCAAGTGTTACCGCACTTACACTCGCACCAGCACTGTGCTCTAAAGTACTTAAAGTATCAGACAAACCAAATAAATTTAGCCAATGGATGGACCGCCAATTTACTAAAATTGAAGTAAGTTACCGTAATTCACTCTCCACCAACATAACCCGTAAATGGGGTTTAATGGTGAGCTTATTATTAGCTGGCTTTGTTAGTTACTCGTTGTTTTTACAAGTTCCTTCTGAGCTAACGCCAAAAGAAGATCGTGGTACGTTCTTTATTATGATGAGCGGCCCTGAGGGCGCAAGTTACGAAAATAACGCCGCTAATATGGCTAAAATTGAAGAGCGCTTAATGCCTTACTCGCAAGCCGGTGAGCTAAGTCGCGTACTTGTTCGAGTGCCTGGCTGGGGTGGCAGCGGCGGTGTTGCGATTGTGGGTATGGCCGATTGGGATAAACGCAAACGCTCAACGTGGGAAGTAATGGATGAAATAAGCGGTAAAATGCAAGAAGTTACCGATGTTCGTGCATTTGCCATTATGCGCCGTGGTATTGGTGGTGGTGGCTCATCTCGCCCAATTGAGTTTGTACTGCAAGGTAATGATTACGCTCAACTAGCCGATTGGCGTGACCGTATAATTAAGCGTGCTGAACAAAACCCAGGTTTAGTAAGAATCGATCATGATTATAAAGAAACCTTCCCGCAGTTTTTAGTCAGCATAGATAAAAACAAAGCTGCCGATTTAGGCGTTTCGGTATCTGATGTAGGCCGTACACTAGAAACAATGCTTGGCCAGCGCCGTGTTACGACCTTTATTGACCGCGGTGAAGAATACGATGTGATTTTAAAAGGAACAAAAGAAGATTTTACCAATCCTACTGATATTTCAAATATATACCTTAAATCACGAAGCGGTGAACTAGTTCCACTTGATAGCCTTATCAGCTTAAAAGAAGAAGCAACAGCATCGCGCTTAAACCGCTACAACCGTATGCGCGCAATTACATTAAGCGCCAACTTAGCCGACGGTTATACACTTGAGCAAGCGCTTAACTTTTTAAACGAAGTAGCCGCGCAAGAAAACGATATAGATGGCGCAGTAGATTACAAAGGTGAATCGCAGCTTTATTACGAAGGCGCATCAGCGATGACCTACGTATTTATACTTGCACTCACCGTTACCTTTTTAGTACTTGCTGCGCAGTTTGAAAGCTTTATGCACCCATTTGTAATTATGCTTACCGTACCGCTTGGTTTAATGGGCGCTATGTTTGGGCTTTGGGCTACAGGACTGACCTTAAATATTTACAGCCAAATAGGTATTGTCATGCTCATAGGCTTAAGTGCTAAAAATGGTATTTTGATTGTGGAATTTACTAACCAATTACGCGATAAAGGCGTTGAGTTTAGTGAAGCAATACTACAGGCAGCTACCCAGCGCCTTCGCCCAATAATAATGACCTCACTTACAACCGTTATGAGCTCTGTTCCCTTGGTTTTTGCTTCAGGCCCCGGCGCCGAAAGCCGTATGGTAATTGGTGTAGTTGTGTTTACAGGGGTTATTGTATCTACCCTGCTGACTCTTTTTGTTGTACCTGCTGCGTATTATGCTCTATCGAAAAATACACAGTCACCTGAGTTTTTACAACAAAAGCTGAATAAACAAGCTGCTGAAAAGCCTTTCGAAGAGATCTAATCTCTTTATTGCGCCGTAACCTTGTTGTTGCGGCGCATACAATTTATGCTCGCCTTTAAACTCCATATACATTTTAGGAATACTTATGAGCTCAACAACGCAAGTAGCAACATTTGGTGGCGGCTGTTTTTGGTGTATAGATGCAGCATTTAGACGTGTAAATGGCGTATTAGATGTGAGTTCTGGCTATACCGGTGGCGAAACCGACACCCCAACCTATAATTCTGTATGCTCTGGCACAACCGGGCACGCTGAGGTTGTTAAAATTGAATTTGATACCACTGTAGTTAGCTTTGAAACACTTTTAGCAATGTTTTTCACTTTGCATGATGCAACACAATTGAATCGTCAAGGTAACGATATAGGCACACAGTATAGAAGCGTTGTTTACTATCACGATGAAGCCCAACTAAAGCAAACCAATGAAATGATAGCTCAACTGCAAAGCCATGTGAGTGAACCAATTGTGACAGAAGTCAGCCCTGCCACTACGTATTATCCAGCAGAGCATTATCATCAAGATTACTATAACGAAAACCCACAGCAGGGTTACTGTAGTATTTTAATAGCACCTAAATTACATAAGTTTGAAACTGTGTTTAAAGAATTCTTAGCTGACTAGCTAATTTGAGCAGTTAAATTGATTAGTTAAACTTAGCTACACATTAAAAAGCCCGACGTAAGTCGGGCTTTTTAATATTAATAAATACCGTTAAAACTGGTAGCTTGCGCCTGCAAAAAAGCGACGCTCTGGCGTGTTGTAGTAATACACTTGACCCGTTGTAAAATCAGTATTTGAATCAACAGCGTTATACTCTTTATCAAATAAGTTTTCTACACGAAGCGAAACTTCAATATGCTCATTTACTTGATAATTACCCGCTAAGTTCCAAAGCGTGTATGATCCTAAACGCGTCACAGCACCTTGTCGGTCACTACGATATTGCATGTCTAAGCTTGCATCAAAAGCACCAAACTGTTTTGCAAGTTCCCAGTTAAAAGTACGTTTAGCAACATTACGTAACTCTGCGCCCGTTTCTTCGTCTTCAGCGCTTAAGTAAGCAAAGTTAAGGTTGCTATCAAAACCAAAAAACTGCTGAGATAAGCTAAATTCAACCCCTTCGTAGCGTGCTTCATTTAAGTTGATAGGAAAGAAGTTAGAATCTAAAGATATCTTATCTTCAATATCATTTCTAAAAATAGCAACGTCAATACTTGCTATATCAAAATCTACATTTAACCCAATCTCTTGATTTAATGATTTCTCAGGCTCTAAATCAGGATTAGATGAAGGTGGAAAACCAGGAAAAGCCGGAAAGTATAAATCGTTAAATGTAGGTGCTTTAAAACCAGTGCTTTGGCTTATGCGGAACGTGGCGTCTTCAGATAAATGATAACCCGCAGCGGCTGTATACGTTGTTTCGTCGCCAAATTGTTCATCATCGTCTTGGCGAATTGTTAAATTAGCTAACACTTTTTCAGCATTGTAATAAGCCCCAACAAATACTGCTAATACATCACGCTCTTGCATATCATACTGCGTTGAACTGTGCGATACATCATCGTTGTACCAGTTAACACCACCGCTAATATTAAGCTCTTCAGATAATATATATTGACCGTTATAATCAAATTGCACACGTTTCGTTATAAAATCATTTACACCAAATGCTGAGGTATCGTGAGAATCATCTGTTGAAATAGCAATATCAATACTGTGCGATTGGTTAGTGTAGTTTTTACTCCAACCTGCAGAAAGCTGATAGTTTTTAAAATCACCTGTTTCCATAGTACTTGTGGCTGGACTAAAGCGACTGTCGTAATCTGCATAGCCTTCACTGTATTGACCTAATAACTTAAAGTCGCCGTAGTGTGCATCAGTATAATTTACTTTAAAACCAAGGTTTTTATTTTCATAGCCATCTTCATCTGGTGCTACGCCTTGCAGTGCATCAAAGTTATCTGTTTTTTCAAAGCCTGCATTAAATGCTGTTGTTATATCGCCTGATTTTACAGAGCCTGCCACTTGATAATTTTGGTAAGAATCAGAACCAAACGTAGCACTCACAGATAAGTTATCTGATTCACGCGTTATAATGTTAATTACGCCAGCAAGTGCATCAGAGCCGTAAACAGCCGCGCGAGAACCCTTAATAATTTCAATGCGTTCAATACTATTTAAAGGGACATTATTTAATGCTTTTTGACCAAGTGTTGCTGAGCCTGTACGTACACCGTCAATCAAAATTAGCGTATCGCCAGAGCCAGTACCACGAAGTGACACACCTGTATTTTGGCCAAAACCACCGTTTGGATTAACCTGAAAACCAACTCGCGTGCTTAATAAGGTTGGTAAATCGCGTACGTTGCTTGCTTCTATTTCTGCACGCTCAATAACATTTACACTTGCTAAAACGTCATTGATTGATTGCTCAAATTTATTAGCTGTAACGGTTATTTTTTCAATTGATTGCTCTGCGCCAGACACAGAAAATGAAAGCGCAGCAGAAATAGCAACGCCTAAAGTTGTTTTGTTTAACATGATGTCCCCTACCTTTGCCCACCGCAAAGATTTAAGTAAGTAAGATTGCATCAAGGCCGGTCTCCGGACTCAGTAAGCACATCAAAATATGCAATACTTTACCGTTGCGGGGGCAGTGTTGGGCTTGTAGTCATCATGAAAACGCACCAACTTCCCGATTATCCTGCTAAAAAAATCATTACATGAAGTGGCTAGCAAGCACCTTGAAAATATGTCGCTATTGTGAGTATTTTGTTTACAAATGTCAATGGACGTCTATACAGCTAAAAACCTTTTTAAAATGCAGTTAGGGCCTAGTATAGTTTGAAGAAACTCCATATTTATCAAGTAGCTTCTTAAGTTGTATTTGTGTAGTAGGTAAGCTTAGTATTTCATCCATTTTATTACTAGTGATCTTATTTGATTTAGAGTTAACTAAAAAGTGCGTTTTATAAACGGCATCTGGTACGTTACTTTTATAGAGTAAATCCATATTAAAAGTATTTTGATTTTTAAAATATTGGTAAGCAATATTATTTAAAACGCCTACTTCCGCGCGCTTTAATAGCAGCATTTTAACCACATTGAATTCATCAATGGTTAAACTTACTTGATGTTCCTCACTTAAAAATTCGGCATCTGTATTAAATCCAGCAAATTGATACGAGTACCCCAGAACCCCAACCTTTGTTAATGACGTAATGTCGTCAAAGTAAGCTTGCTCATTTGTATTTTCTTTAAGCGTATAAAGCTCATTTTTGGTAATGGTATAAAATTCGGTTTTTTTTATATTCTCTTGCGCTGATTGTGGGATCCATTGCAGTGCCATTAAAAATAAAACATCAAAATTATTTTTTTCAACTGACAAAGCAAGCCTTTTTACAGGTAGAGACTTAAGTACGAAGTTAAACTCCTGCTGTGCGCCGTTTAAAATCTTAATAAACTCAGGAGCAAAACCCTGCTTTTTTTGCGCATTAATAATAATGGGAAAGTAGCCATCTTCAACCAGTACATCAATATCAACTGTTTTTGATAAGCTTGGTTTGGTAAATGTAAGCAAAACAAATAACAAAAATAATTGATGAAGTTTCATTTTAATACCTTCTAGTGTGAAGTACTTAATTGCATGTGATTAAATATAATAGCTTAAATATCAAAAAGAAGATTAATACATACGGGAGTATCTAGGCAGCAAAGAGGGATAATAGTGAGATATTTAAAAAGAGTAAGTAGCTTCAATCTGTCTGTAAGTATAAACAGATTAAAGCATGCTTAATTTAAAACTATTTATTAATTAATCGCGGAAATTTTTAAACTGAAAAGGTTGACCTAGCTCAGCACTGCGCACTACTTGCATAGCCTCTTGAAGATCGTCACGTTTTTTACCCGTTACACGTACTTCTTCGCCTTGGATAGCAGCTTGAACTTTAACTTTAGAGTCTTTAATGGCTTTAACTACTTTTTTAGCCATGTCCTTTTCGATACCCTGCTTTAAGCCAACGTTACGAAATACATTTTTACCTGCACGGGTAATATCTTGAAGCTCTAAGCTTGATACATCCATACCACGCTTAGATATTTTGTTAGCTAAAATATCAAATAATTGCATAACCTGAGAGTCTGCTTCAGCTTTAAGCTTAATTGTTTTGTCATTTAGCTCAATAGATGCATCAACGCCTCTAAAGTCAAAGCGAGTCTCTAGCTCACGATTTGCATTATCAACTGCGTTTTTAGCTTCGTTCATTTCTACTTCAGATACAATATCAAATGAAGGCATTGGTTTGCTCCTAACTATTTAATCTTAATTTTATGTGGTAATTATAACGCTAAAATTATAAATCTTTACATTTTTCTGCATCTTGTTCAGGTGCGATATTAAATTAGTTTGATATACTTGCGCCTCTTTTTTAAGCGATTTTAGGATTTGTCGTGACAAGGCGTGTTTATCAAGCAATTTTTTTAATCAGCATAGTAGCTTTTACCTTTTTATTTGCCAAAGAAATAAAAGGTGGCGTTGTAAATTTATTTCCTCATGTTGATAAAGTCGCCCATTTTGGGATTTTTTTTATACTAGCCATAATAATGGATAAAGCGTTTAAGCTTCCTTTATATGCGCAAATACTTTTATTGGCTGGTTATGGCGCCTCTATAGAAATAATGCAAGACGCACTCCCCTATAGGCAAGCATCACTCGGTGATTTTTTTGCTGATTTTGCAGGTGCCGCAAGCTACTTTTTACTTAGAGTAATTTTTACACCTCGAAAAAAGAACCCATATGGCTAATATTTTAATTGTCGGCGATGGTGCTATTGGCTTGTTACTTAGTCATTTTCTAAGTGCGTCGCATAATGTCAGTGTTTTAACTCGCAAAAGCCCAACAAATACCCGCTTTTATAGTCGAGGTAAGGGTGCATCTAAAAAAATTGACGCACACTTTATTGCATTAAATCAGCTAAATAAAGCGGCTGAATTTGATGTTGTTTTATTTACCGTTAAAGCCTTTCAAGTACTTGATGCATTTACGCAAATAAAGCCTCTTCTACCAAGTCATTGCTCTGTTGTACTTTCGCATAACGGAATGGGTAATGTTGATGAGGTAAATAGCCAGCTAAGCACTCACCAAGCACTCTACTTTTTAACGACAAGCATAGCGGGCTTTAAATCAAACCAATACATTGTGCAGCACACTGGTGAGGGACAAAGTGTTATTGGTGCTTGTAATGAATTAGCTTTTCAAAATAGCGCGCCAATAGCTGATATTTTTAAAGTAATACCCAGCCTAAAGTTTACTAATAACATTCAGCAGCTTCGTTTTGAAAAACTACTCGTAAATATTGCCATTAACCCATTAAGCGCTTTAAGTAATGTAAAAAATGGTGAGTTACGCGCACCTAAGTACAACGCTATAATTTTTAATGCACTCACTGAAGCGTGCAACATAGCGAAGGCGCAAGGGCTTAATATCCCATTGATTAAAGCACTTAATACCGCTTATAAAATAATGGAATTAACGTCTGACAATTACTCTTCAATGCAGCAAGACGTCGCGCATTGCAGAGAAACTGAAATATCAGCTATATGTGGCTATATTAGCCAACAAGGCAAACTTCACGGTATTCCTACACCTTACAACGATGAGTTGTTTGTCAAAATTCAGGCAAAAAAAAAGCGTGGTATAAACTACGCTTATATAAATTCTTAACTTTAAGACGACAAACCTTATGGGCGGTAAACTTTTACAGTTTCAAAGCCTTGTTCGTGCAGCATAAGTGCCTGTAGTTGGCTCATTACGCCTCTATCACAATATAAATAGTAGTCGGTGTCTTTTGGTAAATCACCAAACTTAGTCGCCAGGCGGAAAAACGGTAAATGAACCACTTCAACACCGTCGATTGCAAGCGGTGCAGCTTCTTCTTCCTCTGGTGAGCGAATATCAACTACCACAGAGCCTACAGGTAAATCAGCAACCGATTCAGCTTCTTTAAGTTCTTGTTTGGCTTCAACGTCAATATCACGCACGTCCATTATACGTGCGTTATTTACAACGGTATCAAGTACATCAAAGTCAAACTTTTCTTCTTCACCAAGAATAACGTCTATTTTGGCTTTAACCGTTGGCTTTTTAGAAATAACACCACAGTATTCAGGCATTGTTTCTGCCATTTCAGCCGTACCAATTTGGCGAGCAATATTAATAATTTCTTGCTTATCGTGTTGAATAAGCGGGCGTAAAATAAGCGTTTCAGTAACACGGTCAATCACGCTTAAATTCGCTAATGTTTGACTAGATACTTGGCCAATACTTTCGCCAGTAACAAGTGCTTGAATGTTTAACTTTTGCGCAACCACACTCCCTGCGCGCATCATCATACGTTTAAGTACAACACCCATTTGGCTGTTTTCAACGTTTTCTAAAATTTCAGCAACAACAGGTTCAAAATCAACCGTTACAAATTTAACTTTATGTGTAGAGCTGTATTTTTTCCATAAGTAGTAGCTTGCTTGCTTAACGCCAATTTCGTGCGCTGCGCCACCTAGATTAAAGAATAAAAAGTGTGTGCGTGCGCCTTTACGAATCATTTGGTAACTTGCTACGCCAGAGTCAAAACCACCAGACATAAGCGAAAGCACATCTTCTTGAGTTGGCAGAGGAAAACCAGCCATACCAAAATGTGTATGAGAAACAATGTAAGCTTTATCGTCTTTTACTTCTAGGCGTATTGTTACTTCTGGGCGGCTAAGCTTTACGCTTGCGCCTTCAATATGTTGATTTAATCCACCACCAACATAACGCTCTAAATCAGTTGAGGTAAAATCGTGTTGCCCTATGCGCTTAGCACGAACACAAAAGGTTTTACCCACAATAGTATGACCAACTAAAGCGATGGTTTCTTGATAAATATCATCAAGAGTTTCGAATTGTGTTTCGGTTACTTCAATAAATTGAACAATGCCAGGGATGCGTTTAAGGCTATCGATAAAATCAAGGCGAACTTGCGCGTCTTCAAGCTTTGTAACAACTGAAATGTTATCCCAGTTATTTCTTACTTGTACTTTTTCGTCAACACGGCGCAATACAATTTTAATGTTATTTTCTAACACTTTAGTAAAGCGTTTACGGACTGAACGGCTTTTAATGGCTATTTCAGGATGTAGTTTGACGATAAATTTAAGCATAGTTCACTCTTAGACTGCGGGAATTCGCGCTCCCAGGCATTTGGCGCGCGATTATAGCAAAAAATTCAGCGTCTAGGAAACAGCCAAAGAGCAACGGCTAAACGACAGTTGGGGCTTGTTGCGCTAATTCGGTATATTTTTCGCGCAACAAATTCATTTTATCGATACTTTTATCGGTACTGTACGCTCTAAATAACGTGAGCACTTTTAAAATACCATGATAGATATCTTGCTCAGCAAGCGTACCACTTGGCCTACGGGCTTTAATATAAGGCGTCCAAAAACTAACGGTTAGCTTAAGTGTATGTGCTAAATCAATGACATCTTGCTCATCAATAGCAATCATTTCACTATCGCGAAGCCCTAAAATAATTTTACGAACTTGCTCTAATAACTCCAGCTGGAAATCAATGTAAGCTTGTTTTAACTCTGAGTCTCTAGAGAGAATATCGCCTAAGTTGTCGTAAAAAAAATGATAGCGCCACATCAGCTCAAATAACGAATCTAGGTAAGCCGTTAAATGATTAAATGCATCATCATCTTTATTAATAGGTTTAAAGTGAGTATTTAAATGATCGCGATACAGCGCAAAAATATGACGGATAATGTCTTCTTTATTTTTAAAATGATAATAAAGATTACCCGGGCTCATCCCTAAGTTTGATGCAATATGATTTGTCGTTATTGCACGCTCACCATTTTCGTTAAACAACAAAATACTGGTGTGTATTATTTTATCCTTGGTACTCATATGCTAATACTCAAATTATCTATAGGCTACATTACACTCAAAAGAGGTAAACAGTATAAACAAATATGAATCATTAAAACACTCCCACCATGGACTGACCTGTTTAAAGAAAGTAAGTGTTTATATGCTTTTTAGCTAGGCTGCTTTGTGGCATAAACACTGTTAAACTAGCGCTAAAATAATAAATAGTGAACATTATGAAAGTTATTGCAATTTACCCTGGCACCTTTGATCCACTAACTAATGGGCACACAGACCTTATTCAACGTGCAGCTAAAATGTTTGATACTGTATTAGTTGCGGTTGCTAATAACCCAAGTAAAAAACCCTGCTTTAACCTTGAAGAACGTGTTGAGCTTGCAAACACTATTTTAAGCCACATAGATAATGTTAAGGTGATTGGTTTTTCTGGTTTATTGGCTGATCTTGCACGCGAGCACAATGCTAATGTGCTTATTCGCGGTATTAGAGCTGTATCTGATTTTGACTATGAATTTCAATTAGCTAACATGAACCGCCGCCTGAACCCCGACTTAGAAAGTGTATTTTTAACACCCGCAGAGCGAAATTCATTTATTTCATCAACACTCGTTAAAGAAGTAGCTCGCCACAATGGTGATGTAAGCGAGTTTGTAGACCCTGTAATTGTTAAAGCGCTAAAAACTAAATTGGGTTGTGGTAGCAGTTAATAATAAATAAGGCCTGTTAGCACTGAAATCCATTACTAATAGGCCCTTTTATTAAACACTTTATTTAGCTTTCCTTCTAACCAAGTAAGTTTTAAAACATCTTTACCTATAAAGAAAACTAAAACCATGGTCAAATCTGTAAAATTTATACCTACTATGTACACCCACCAGAACCACCAAAAATCATAATGGTGCATAACATCATTATCTATATACATTGCAAAAAATAGTAAGGTGTTTATACCTAAACCAAATAATAAATAAATGTATATGCTGCTAATCTTTATAAAAAAACCAGATAAAATAATAACAAATAGAGTAATAATATCGAATAAGAAAAAATCGAAGTAAGTTATTGCGTCCATATCAATAAACATACTAGAAGAGTAAGAAAGTGCCATGATGAAAGATAGCCAAACAATGCTTTTATCTGCGCTATTTATAGAGCTTACTAAAGAATATAAAAAAGCCATCAAAAAGCCCCACTGTACAAAAACACCTATATAAAACGAGATATTTGTATTTAAAAGTAGCTCAACCATTTTACTCCAACACTAGATAAAAAATTATTATACCGCTTTACATATTACGGCAACATCAAATAAAGGCACAAAATCACTCTTCTTTTAAGTTGAGCTTTACCGCCTCAGCGATCTAAACTTAACTTTCTAACACATCTTAAAAGCTTGTTTAAGCCTAAAAAATCCTTATTGATGATTAATACCAATGCCATGGTAAAATCGACAAAATACATCCCGAATGTGTAAATGGTCCAAAACCACCAATAGTAAAGAGTGCCAACGATTACAATGTCGTAATGCATACCCAGGAACAGACACGCATTAATAAATAGACCAACAATTACATAGACAAAAGCAATGGGGACAGGATTTTTACATACAGCTCGCCAAAGTAATAAAGTACCTATGGTAGCAAAATCAAAATAAAAGTAATTTAAGTGAGAAGTCGAAGTTCGAGGATCCATAAAAAGACTTGAAGTATAAGAAACCAGCATAATGAATGATAACTGTAGCAGGCTTTTATCTGCCTTATTTATACTTGCTGATAGATTATATAAAAATGAAATTAAAAAGAACCAAGTAAATAATAGCCCTATATTATCGCCTAAATCGACAAGACTCCAGAGTAGGTCAGCCATCAACTGTCCTTTTCAAACTAGTAATCAAACCATTTCTAAATTTCATCAAGTATAAAAAATCTTTGTTTATAAAAAATATAGCTACCATTATAAAATCAGCAGCGTTGACCCCTATCGCGTAAGCATTCCAAAGCCACCAGTAGCTTGTATTATTTGATATATAGATGTCGTAATGCATGAGAAAATGCAGGGTTGAGTTTATAGCTAAACCAGTAATAATATATAGATAGGTAATACCATCATGCCAGAGCCGTCTAAGGAAAATAATAACTAGAAGAGTTAAAATATCAGAAAACAAAAAATCTAGATAAGTTACCGTATCCATATTTGTAAATATACTAAATGAATATGAAACACTCATAACCAAAGACAAATACACTCTTTCTTTATTAGGCTTATTAATCGAATGAGCAAGGGAGTACAAAAAGGCCATAAGGAATCCCCATTGTACAAATGCACCTATATACAAAGAAACTGTTGGACTAACTATGAGTTCACTCATTATTAAGCTTTTTTGGATTTAAGGTAAAAACTTTTAATGGCAATATTTGTATAAGGCTTTTATTGAATATCAGCGAGAGGATCATAAGAATATCTATAGCATTTACCCCTATTGAATAAACACTCCAATACCACCAGGGCTCATAGTTATATAAAACATATAGGTCATAGTGCAGTATCAAGGTAAGTACTGCATTTATCGTTAATGAAATTATGATGAAGTAAAAAGCTGAAGAGCGCTGGAGTACTTTAAAATACTGTAAAATAAACAGAGCTAAAATTGTAATAAAATCGTAGAGCGCCCAGTTTAAATATAAGCTTTCAATTAAGTTTATATAGCCACTAGAAACATATGAGCAGAGCATAAGCGCAGATAAATAAACCGAGGATTTATTTTCTTTATTTATACTAGAGGCTAAACAGTACAAGAACGCCATTAAAAAGCCCCATTGAGAAAAAGCTTCTACATAATCCATTAGGGATTCAGTAACGTACATTTTAAGCTAAGTTGCTTTGTGGGTATCGTTTGATTTGAAGTAGTTTAGGATTTTGTTCTTTAATTTATGAAGACCGAGAAAGTCTCTATCGACGATAAGAGCTACAACCATTGTTAAATCAATAATGAAAACAGATATTGTATAAATATCCCAAAATATCCACGGTTCTTGATTGCCATAAATAAACATATCAATATGCATTGATAAGGTTAAAAGTAAGTTTACGCTCAGACCTATTATTAAATATAAAAAAGAATCTGAAGTTTTTCTAATGAAGGCAAAGGCTATAAATAAACATATAATTGTAGCCAAATCGTAAATAACCCAATCTAAATAAGTAATGTTATATATTGACAACCAAGTAAGAAAATAATCAGATGATGAGTATGAAGCCATCATAATGAATGAACTGAGCAATAAAGTCGTGCCTCTTTTAACATCTAAGCTGTAAACAAAAATATTAAAAAAGAAGGCCATTAGAAAAGCCCACATTATCAAAGCTGAAAGCGAGAAAAAACCAAATAACTCAGTTAAAAACATTAAAAACCTTAAAATTACTTAGGGCGGAGACCACCTGGCAATATGATAGAACCGCGCTGTAAGCTATCACTGCTTGCTGCAGAGATAGCCTCTTGAGAGATGCTTACTGTATCAGATTGCAGGGTTTTAGGGCTAGCAGTTTGTTCCATTGCAGGCTTTAATTGTTGTGTTTTGTTGTATGCTTGCATTTGTAATTGGCTATTAGCTGAAACTTGCATGTGATTGATCCTTGTAAAAGTTTTAATTATATTTGGTGCAACTTTTAACCACATTATTATGTAGATAAATGCATCACCTGTTTAAAGTAGTGATAGCTATTTTACTATTTTCTTTACCATCTACTTTGTTGTCTACTTTAACAAAGCAACCAATGTGCCAACTTTTTTTGACACCTTAAAACTCACTCAAAACATACTTATATAACCAACCCAAACAGATCCGACCAGTTTACAGTAAACATAAAAAAACGCACAGGGGTAACCGTACGTTTTTTATATCCAGGGATTTTAAGCTACGTATTTACACGGGATCTCCGCACGTGTACTTAACTTCAAAATATATTCCATTGCTACTTCGTCACAATTTTCTTTACGAAGGCAAAGTTCACAATCTTTCATTACTTTTTCAGGCAAAGAGTCTTTGCTACAAAAAGTAAAACGTTGTTGTTCAAAAAAATCTGGTACGCGTGTTAATACAATAACTCGGTTAAGTGCCAATTTTTTGGCTTTAGTAAGTAGATGATCTACAAGCTGTCTACCCTGCCCCGACACTTTACTTTTTGGGTCTATACCCAATGAGCGTATTTCAGCAAGGCCGGTATCGTAAATGTATAACGACGCACAGCCCGACACTTTTCCATTTATTTCTGTTACTGCAAACTCGTTAATAGAGTGCACCATATCGCTTTTTGCACGAGGCAGGTTTTCACCTACCGTTGCCCAATGCTGTATAAGCGTGGCAATTGCTTCTACATCATCTAAATTTGCATCACGTACCGTTATTTGCTGTTTTTTTTTGGCTTCTTTAACAGCATTCGTTACTTGTTCAATAGACGTCCCACCAAGGGCTTTACGTGCTTTTATACATGCATCAATTTCAAGTACTGGGTAAACATCGTCTTCAAATACAGTGTTTACTGATTTGTACTGCTCAAGCGATAGCTCTTCAAGCGTTTTACCTTCGCTAATCGCAAGCTGTACAAGTACACCTACAATGTGATGCCCTTCTCTAAATGGCACACCTTTAGCAACTAAGTAATCAGCAAGTTCGGTTGCATTTGCATGCCCTCCTTTTGCTGCAGCAAGTGTCTTATCGCCGTTTACTTTAACGCCTTTAATACATGCTTGCGCCATATGAATACATGCAAGCCATGTTGGCATAGCGTCGAATAGCCCTTCTTTATCCTCTTGCATATCTTTATTGTATGCAAGTGGCAGCGCCTTTAACGTCATCATCATCGCGCTAAACGCACCAAACACACGTCCGGTTTTACCGCGAATAAGCTCGAGTGCATCAGGATTTTTTTTCTGAGGCATGAGCGATGAGCCTGATGTTACGTTATCAGCAAGCTCTATAAATCCGGCTTCACCCGAATTATAAAAAATCAAATCCTCTGACATACGAGATAAGTGAATCATCGAAATAGACGCACAACTTAAAAGATCTAAAACAAAATCACGATCAGATACGCCATCAAGGCTGTTTTTTGTAGCCGCTGTAAAACCTAGCCCATGCGCTAATGCTTGGCGATCAATCGGATAAGCTGTACCTGCTAATGCACCACTGCCTAATGGGCAAAAATTCATGCGCGCTTTAGCATCTTGCAAGCGGCTTTCATCACGCTCTAGCATCTCTACATACGCCATACACCAGTGGCTAAATAATACTGGTTGTGCGCGCTGTAAGTGCGTGTAACCTGGTAATATTGTGCCAAGCTCTCGCTCTGCAAGCGCTACAAACTCGCCTTTAAGCTGTGCAATAGCATCTAGTAAATGGTCAGCCGTATCACGGCACCATAATCTAAAGTCGGTGGCAACTTGGTCATTACGGCTTCGGCCTGTATGTAATTTTTTAGCTAAATCACCTACTTTTTCAATTAGAGCTGCTTCAACATGTGAATGAATATCCTCTGCACCTGAAGTAGCTACCGCTTGTGGATCTGCTTTAACTTCTTCAAGCAGCTCATTTAATGCAGCCACTAATCTTGTGTGCTCGTCACTTGAAAGTACACTTACCTGTTCAAGTGCACCAGCCCATGCCACAGAGCCAATAATATCTTGCTCTGCTAACTGGTAGTCAAAGGGAAGAGAGTCGTTAAATTGCTTAAACGCCTCATCTGGACCCGTAGAAAAACGTCCGCCCCATAATGCCATGAAATCTCTCCAAACCCTGTAGTGCCCCTTTTATGAGGGGCGTAATAAATTACTTTTTAGCGAGTGCTGAAATTCTGCTTGAAAGCGAGAATAAACGAATAAAGCCTTCAGCGTGTGATTGGTCGTACACATCATCTTCGCCAAATGTAGCAAATGCTTCGCTGTATAAGCTATTTGGTGACTGCTTTTGAACTGCAGTTACTTGGCCTTTGTATAGCTTAAGTACCACTTCACCTGTTGCCACTTTAGAAAGTGCTTCAGCACCGGCTAAAATAGAATCTTTAAGAGGCGTAAACCAACGGCCGTCGTATACTAAATGTGAAAACTCACCACCGAGTACTTCTTTCCACTTACGGCTTGCTTTATCAAGCACTAGCTCGTCAATGGCTTGAAGCGCTGCCATAATGACTGTGCCGCCTGGCGTTTCATAACAACCGCGTGACTTCATGCCAACTAAACGGTTTTCTACAATATCAACACGTCCAACACCATGAGGCGATGCAATATCGTTTAATTTAACTAAACAATCGTAAGGTTTAAGCTCTACGCCATTTACAGCAACCACTTCGCCTTCAACAACTTTTAATGTTACTAGTTCTGATTTATCTGGTGCTTGCTCTGGAGAGTTAGTCCAAGTCCATACTTGTTCAGTTGGTTGACACCATGGGTCTTCAAGCTCACCACCTTCGTGCGAAATATGCCATGCGTTAGCATCACGGCTATAAATTTTTGTAGCAGATGCTGAACACGGAATGTCACGCTCTGCTAAGTAATCAAGTAATGATTCACGGCTCGATAAGTCCCACTCACGCCATGGCGCAATTACTTTTAAATCAGGGGCTAGTGCTGCAAAACATGATTCAAAACGAACTTGGTCATTACCTTTACCAGTACAACCATGAGAAAGTGCATCAGCACCTACTTTACGTGCAATTTCAACTTGTGCTTTAGCAATAATTGGGCGCGCCATAGAAGTACCTAATAAATAAGTACCTTCGTAAATTGAGCCCGTTTTAAGCGTTGGGTAAATGTAATCACTTACCATTTCATCTTTTAAGTCAACTACGTAACATTCAGATGCACCAGAGGCAATTGCTTTAGCTTCTACGCCTTCAAGTTCTTCAGCGCCTTGACCTACATCGGCAACAAACGCGATTACTTCACAGCCGTAGTTTTCTTTTAACCATGGCACGATAGCCGACGTATCAAGACCACCAGAATAGGCTAAAACGACTTTTTTAATTGAACTCATAGGTGTTCCTTAACAAAATTTGGATTTAGTAATGTAACTAGCAGAGCATTTTGCGCATGCATGCGATTCTCTGCTTGTTGAATGATTTTTGATGCTGGACCATCCATTACCTCAGAGGTAATTTCAAATTCACGGTGTGCCGGTTGGCAATGTAATACCGTAGTCGCACCTGTTTGATCTAGCAATGCCTGGTTTAATTGATAAGGCATGTATTTTTCTTTTACTTGCTCAAGCGGCGTTGTATCACCCATTGATACCCATGTATCTGCGTATACAACGTTTGCACCAACCGCAGCTTCAACTCTATCGCTCACCATGACTGATGCGCCATTCATTGCTGCAATTTGCTCTGCTTTTTTAAGTATTTGTGAATCTGGCGAACACCCTTTTGGTGTTACAGCAACAAAGTCAGTACCTAGCGTTGCGGCAAGTAACATCAATGAATGAGTCACGTTATTGCCCTCACCTAAGTAAGCTACTTTAAGCTGACTCACATCGCCATGTACTTCTTGAAGTGTTAAAAAATCAGCAAGTGCTTGGCAAGGGTGGTACAAGTCACACAAGCTATTAACTACCGGTACCGATGAATATTCACCTAACGTAGTTAATGTGCTGTGCTGATTCACACGCGCCACAATACCATCAGCCCAAGTAGAAATATTAAGTGCAAAATCTTTAATTGATTCACGTGCACCCATAGCGCCATTTTGCTGATCTAAATAAACAGCATGACCACCAAGGCGATTAATACCTATATCAAACGATAAACGTGTACGTAAACTTTGCTTTTCAAACAATGTTACGATTGATTTACCCGATAATACTTGGCTGTATTTTTCTGGCTTTGCTTTTATATCTTGCGCTAACTTTAATAAATTAAGTGCGCCTTTTTGGTCTAATTCTAAACCTGTTAAAAAATTCTCAAACATAATAAACCTATGGTGTAATCTTTGTTCCGACATGCTCACCTTGCAGCAGAGCAGTTAAATTTTCTGGCTTTTGCCAGCTGGAAATATACACACCGCGTCGTAAATGTTGGGCAGCGTGAAGGCTGGTCTTAACTTTGACCTCCATCCCGCCCACAATTACTCCATCTGTAATTAAAGTATCAATGTGTTTTGTGTCAAGTTGATGTAACGGTTGTTTATTTGCGTCAAGTACCGCTTCTACATCCGTCATAAAAATTAGTTCTGCATTTAAATTACTGGCAATAGCCGCTGCAGCTTCATCTGCATTTACGTTGTACCACAAGCCTTGTTCATCAAAGCCGATAGAGCTAACAATAGGTAAACGAGAAATTCTAAGTAAATCATTGATGATAGAATCGTCGTTACTTGTGCATTTACCCACTAAGCAAAGCGCTTTTAATTTTTGGGTTGCAGTCACACCCGCCTCAAAAAGACTTAAGCCGACAGGCTTATGCCCTGCGCTTATAGCTTGAGTCATTAATTGTTTATTAGCGCAACCTGCAAGCGCACCTACTATATAAGGCATTTGCTCTGCTGGACTAATACGTAAACCTTGGTGTTTAGCACTAGCAAAACCCGCTTGCTTTAGCCATGTATCTACTAAAGAGCCACCGCCATGAACAATGACAAACTCATCATTTTTTTGCTCGCTTAGCACATCAAATAACGCTTTTGCTGCATTTTCTGTATTAAGTACTGCACCACCGAGTTTAATAACCCACGTTTTTTTACTCATTTAAAACGCTCCTTTTAAGCCCGTAGTGTGATCTAAATTCATAGAAATATTAATACACTGCAAAGCTTGTCCAGCAGCGCCTTTTAATAAGTTATCAATGGCAGACATTACAATTAACTGCGTGCCTTGTTGCTGCCAACCAATATCAACAAATGGTTGCTTAGCAACACCTTTAATTGAAGGTATTTTATCGCCTAACAAACGAATTAATGGTTCGTTAGCAAGCACTTGATAAGCCGATGCAACGTTTTCCTTGGTAACGCCAGGCTTAAGTTGTACATAAATAGTTTCTAAAATACCGCGCGCAAAGCTACCTAGATGCGGTGTAAATAATACTTTGTGGCCAAGGTGTTGTTCAATTTCAGGACCGTGGCGATGGTTAAACAAACCATAAGGTGCAAGCGATACCTCACAAAAATGTGTTCCTACACTCGCTTTACGCCCGGCACCCGTAACACCCGAAACGGCATTAATAATAATACTTTCGCTGCTCAATAAGCCTGCTTGTTTAAGCGGTTTAAGTGCATTGAGCGCCGCTGTTGGGTAACAGCCTGCAACAGCAATTAGCTTTGCGTTAGCGATAGCATCATGGTTCCACTCTGCTAAACCGTAAGCCGCTTCATTTAAAAGCTCTGGGTGTTGATGCTCAAAACCATAGTAAGTAACGTAATCATCATTATTTGCTAGGCGATAGCCACCAGATAAATCAAATACTTTTTTACCCATAGCTAAAAATTGAGGCGCTAAATCAACACTTACTTTGTGATCGGTACATAAGCATACATAATCAGCATCACTTTGAATGTCATCAAAAGCTGATGCACTAAGAGGAAGTAAAGGACAATCTAGTAAGCCAAGGTGCTCTGGGTATAAATCACTTAGTAATTTATTTTTATCTAAGCTACCCTCAGATACATAACAGCCTGTTAAGGTAAGGTTTGGATGATTAGCAACTAAGCTTGCTAACTCTGCGCCGCTATAACCGCTTGCGCCAATAATAACTACATTCATTGATTACTCGTTATTTTTAAATTTACTGCTAAATATATATGTTGTTCGCTTAAACTAGCTAAGACGCTAAATTAAGACTTAATTTAATGAATTTGTAGATTATCGTCGCATTATTTTCATAGCTTTACTTTAATATATTTATGCTTAAAAAGTGAATTGATATTCATCATAAATACTTTTATATTGTTATGCAATTAAATTGAATAATAATTTTGGATTTTTTTATGCCTTTGCCTTCGTTTATTTCTATGTATCAACAATTGATTGCAGCCCCTTCTATTAGTGCAATTGAAGACAACCTGTGTATGAGCAATAAAAACGTAATTGAACTCCTTGCTAGGTGGTGCGAAACACTCGGTTTTACGTGTGAAATTATTGAATTAGAAGGAGGTAAAGGCCGCTTTAATTTATTAGCAAAGCGTGGAAAAGGCGATGGCGGGTTAATGCTTGCGGGCCACACAGATACAGTGCCTTTTGATGACAGCTGCTGGAACCACAATCCGTTTAAACTTACCGAACTAGACAATAAATTGTATGGGCTGGGAAGCATTGATATGAAAGGATTTTTTGCTTTTGTATTACAAGCGATTAGTGAACTTGATGAAAAGCAGCAAACTCAACCTATTTTAATACTCGCCACTGCCGATGAAGAAACAACTATGGCAGGTGCACAGCAAATATGTAAGCACCCTAATTTAAAACCTGCACGCTGTATAATTGGCGAACCTACTGATATGACGCCAGTATTTATGCACAAGGGCCATATGAGTACAGCAATAAGAGTGGTTGGTCGCTCTGGGCATAGCTCAGATCCCGAACGTGGCCTTAACGCCATTGAAGTAATGCATAAAGTGATTACAAAATTGATGATCTTAAAAGAGCAATTAAAGCATAAGTATTCAATAAATCACTTTGAAATTCCTTATCCAACATTAAACTTAGGTAATATTCATGGTGGCGATAATGCGAATAGAATTTGTGGTTGCTGTGAAATGCATATAGATATGCGCCCATTACCAGGTTTAAGTGTACAAGAACTACAAGCATTAGTGCTTGATGCAACAAAAGAGATAAATCAGCAATACCCAAATGCGGTGAGCGTTATTGATTTACATGAACCAATCCCGGCATTTAGTGGTAGCACCGACAGTGCTTTAGTTAAAATGGCTGAAAAAATAGCGGGGCAGAAAGCGGTCGCGGTAAATTATTGCACTGAAGCGCCGTTTATCCAACAACTCGGTTGTGAAACAATCGTAATGGGCCCTGGCTCAATTAACCAAGCGCATCAACCTGACGAGTTTTTAGCAATGGAAAAAATAAAACCATCACAACAAATAATCACCGATATTATTAAAGCCAATTGCTTTAGCTATCAGAGTTATTAACTGCTTATAACAACACAAAATAATAAAGGCGCCAATTGGCGCCTTTATTAATACAAAACTAAGGCTTAATCACCTTTAACTTCTAAGTTAATAAACTTAACTAGCTCTTCAGGTTGCCCTACTAGCATCATAACTTGTTGGTTAATTTCCATCATAGTTTTGCCTTCAGGCAGCTTTGCAGACACACTGAATGAATTTAAACCTTTAGCAAAGCTAGTTAAAGCCTCTGCAATATTTTCAGTTACAGGAGCCTGTTGTAACTGCTGCTCTAACATCATTTCCATTTGCTCTAGCGTCATGCCTTGCTTTTCAAGCTCACTTGATAGTAAGTCTTTTAACTTACCTTGGTTATTTAAGGCAAAGCTAACATTGCGCGGCTCTAACTTACTCATTGCTTGCATAACAAGTGTTTGCTGCTGTAACTCTTGCTCATAAGTAAGTGGCTGGTTACCCGCTTCTTGCTGCGCTTTACTAATCGCTAATGAAGCATCCATTAATGCTTTTGAATTAGCCAAGCCCATATCCATATTAAAACTAACAATGTCTTTTGCATCAAGCTTAACTACTACATCACTATTGCCAGACTCTTCATCGTAATCAAGTGATGAATGTAAGTCGTAACTTGCCGACGCGAGCATTTCATTTGTATCAGCAGGTAATTTTGAAACAAAGTCTTTATCAAACTGAAAGCTTTTTACATCAAATGATGTATGAGGTGATATTTTATCTGGCTCGTAACCTGTTATTTCAATGCTTTGAATATTAGCAACATTGTCGCCCTCTGGGCTTATTACTTCCATGTTTGTTATTTCTACGCTTTTTGAAATAACACTTGCCGATAAACCAGCGTATTTAAATGTAGCGCCAGTTTGCTCGCTTACTAAAGCAAGTTGCTTATCTACTTCTGCACGCACTTCTTGTGTAGCTACATAATTTGCATAGCTCACGCCACCAACGCCCGCAGCTACAATCGCTGCAACTATTACTAACTTTTTCATGTTATTTCCTTATTCTATTCTTTGTGTAAACCGAGTTTTATTAAGAGTAACATTACACATTAACACCCGTAAGTATTAATTAATTAAACTAAGCAACTCATGTACTGTTTTAACTGGGGTAATTTTAGCGCCCAGCCCTTCCATCGACTTATGGTAATTACGAAATGGAATATATATTTCTGTAAAACCATGTTGTGCTGCTTCTTTAACACGTGGCACACCACTATCAATTGGGCGTACATCGCCGTTTAAGCTGAGTTCGCCCATAATACACGTGGTACGTGGCACAACAAATTCATTTAAGCTGCTAAGTAACGCGGTTACTAATGCTAAATCAATACAAGTTTCCGTTTCATCAATTCTTAGGCCACCCACAATATTAAAAAACGTATCGTGGAATATTTTGGTTTTAGTGTGTTTTCGTAATATGCCAGTCAGCATTTTTATGCGGTTCATGTTTAAACCTACGCACACACGCTGCGGAAATTCCGCCTCGGTTTCGGTCGTTAAACACTGAATTTCCAGCAATAAATTACGATTGCCTTTACGAATACAGGTAATTGTAGAGCCTGGCGAGTCAGTGGTTGAACCCGACAAGAAAATTTCGCTCGGGTTATCAACGCTTAACATCCCACGTTCGCACATTTTAAAAATGCCAACGGTATCTATATCACCAAAGCGGTTTTTATTTGCCCTAAGGGTTCGAATTTGCCCATCGTTGGTGTCTATGTGTAAAAGCGCATCGACAATATGTACAAGTGTTTGAGGACCTGCTATTTCGTTATTTTTATTTACATGAGCAATAATAAACATGGTTACATCATTTTGCTTACAGTATTGAGTCAATGCTTGGGCGGCACTTTTTACTTGCGAAGGCGAACCTGGGCTACCATTTGCCGTTTCGGTTACAACCGCTTGAATAGAGTCAATAACAGCAAACTTAATTTTATTTTTCTCGAGCTCTTCAATGATGGTTTCAACACTGGTTTCTGAAAGTAAATAAAGCTCGTCAGGGTTATAGTTTAACTTTAAACGATTTACCCTGTTTTTAAACTGCGATAATGACTCCTCGGCCGTACAGTAAAGTGACGGCATACGTTGTGACATTCTCGCCACTAGATCAGATAGCAAGGTTGTTTTACCAGCACCTGGATCACCCGAAATTATATTAACAGAGCCGGTAGTTACACCACCGCTTAGCACACGATCGAGCTCGCCTATTTCAGTTAGCTGTTTTTCTGCCTCTGACGTAGCAATATCATTAATTTTTTTAGAGCCGCCACCAGCACCGCCAGCATAACCACCTACATTTGCTCGAACTGACGCTTTTTTACTCTGCCCTGCTGAAGGTTTAAATTCTGCTAATGTGTTCCACGCACCGCAGCGGCATTGACCCTGCCAACGTGGGTAGTTCATGCCACACTCTGTACACACAAACTCTATTTTTGCCGCTTTAGTCATTTATAACCTTATCTACGATTCTCTAATTTTAAAAACATTTACTTCTAATAACTTATTTTGCCACTTCAAGCATTTACTTAGCAACAAACTCTTGCCTGCGTAAAAATCTAGCGTCACAATCATTAAATACACATGGTGTTTCTTTTTAGCTATAATTTAGGGCATACTTTTTGCTTTGAAATAGTTTAAAGTAACTTGCCAACAAAATGGCATATAACACATAATAACAAGAGCTAAACAGTAGTAACTAAAATAATTGTACCTATATTAATAACATAGCGCGATTTAACGTTTATTGAACTTCTAATAAATGGACTTAACAGTATACCTACTTTTTCAATTAGACGGTGATGGTTTTATAAATGGCTGATGACATAATGCTCAAACACGAAGACCTCGTGAATGAGTTAAAAACATATTTAGGCAATGCTAAATTTGACCTAATTTTCAAATCAAAAACCGCTGGGTTAACCAAACCTGAGCAATTTTTGATGAAAATGGAAATGTCACGCTTATCTCAGCCAGTGGCACGCTTTGTTGATCTTCGTGGATTAGTGACGGGCCAAGTAAAACCGTATGAGCATAACGGCAAACAGCACTTTATGGATGACACAGCCATTGAAGTGTTTGAAAAAGCACTTAAACAGCATGGTGAATATACCCTAGCCGTTTACGAAGCCGTAATGAATACAGAAAATAACCACCGCGTATTACAAAAACAAGCCGCCGAAAAATCAGAACTACAAGAATCAGAAAGTAACTTAAGCACTGAAGTCATTAAGTTTGCCTCTTACGAGAGCCGCCGTGAAGAACGGATGAATTACTCAATAAAAGTAACTATTGATTACAAAGATAAAAAGAACATTGCTGCTAGCACCTCAGATATATCTTTAAGCGGTTGTAAAGTTAAGCTTGCAACGCGCTACTCTATAAAAAAAGGTGAACTAATAGCAATGCGCTTGGTAGGCCTTGAACAAGACTTTGAACTTGGCCTAAAAAACGGTATTCAATACGAGGTTGTTGCCGTTGAAAATATCTCTCGTGAATACAACCACATTCGCTTAAAACGCACTTATATCGAAAATAACGACGCCTTTAATGACTTTTTAGAAAGCTTTATTCACGGTAATAAACGTCGTTATAAAGTAAATTTAGATAACACGCTCGATGCTGTAGTATCAAAGGGGTATGAGCAATACTACATCCCTCGTGTAACGTCTTTATATGTATTTTTAAGCAAAAAAGATGAACAGTATTACCCAAGCCTTAGCCTTACTACTGAAAATAATATTTTTATCCAGCGCTATTTTACCGATGAAAGAAAAACACCGTGTTTGTACAATATACTCAATCATCAGCGCATTACACAATTACTAACCCAAATTACCGCGGTCAAAGAAGATTACCTCTATACATTTACACATATATCATCGGGTAAAATTTACTATTACTCTGCGACACGAACTGAGCTAAATAATAACCCTAAATTACGTGATCTATTTTTAGGTTTTGGTAGCCAAAAAGAAAGTTGGCAGTGCTTTAAAATACAAATAATGCCAAGTCATCCAGATGATTCTTTTATACCGCTTTCATTACCTAATAGTGCTGGCGCTAATATTGAAAAACTCAACAAGCCGCCTTCCCCTCGAGTTAAAGGCCTTATAAAAGACGTTAAATATATTGTTGTACTTACAAGTATTGGCAATAAAACAGAGCAAGCAGATTATAAACAACTTACTTTTGATAAAGCGTTAGTAAATCAGCTTAAACATTTTGGCCACGCAAAACATAAAACGCCACCTTATTTAGATATTGTGCCACTTGAATACGTAAATTTACGCTCGCATAAGCGCTACCTTTATAAAACACCGGTTAGCGTCACTATTAATGATGAAGTATTTAACGGTTATACACGTGACTTTTCTGTAATGGGTTTGCAATTAGAGTGCGAGCAACCAGTCACATTTAAAAAAGGTGATATAGTACTTTTAACATTTCCTGAGCTTCAAAAAATAACTAAAAAGCATAAGCTTAGCGAACTAAAGTACGAAATAATGGCTATAAGTAAGTCATTCACTACTATCAACCTAAAAGCGAATCGTATTGCTGATTTACCCCATGCTGGCGTGACCTTTTTCACTCAGTTAATAGAAGGGAATAAAGACAAACTTAAAGTATCTGAAGAAGCGCCAAAAGTAGAAGGCTTATCTACCGCACTTAGAAATATGGTCACAAAAAGTGTATGCCAATTTCCGCTGTATTTACACAAAGAAGCTGCACACTTTAAAACAGGTGCAATTGGTTATGGCTTATACGCCAGTCCTATGCATGTTATTTTGCAAAACTTTGGCTTATTAGGTAGCAAAACTGACTTTTCGAGTATTCTTACCGAAGAGCAAATTATTAATGTAATAACGCCTAATATTAAAGATCGCAGTCGCCAAGATGCACCGCTCGCTTTTACACTCGCTATTAATTTCGACCCTCGTAAGGGCAAAATTGAAGAGGCTATTGTTAGCCAATGCGCTTTAGGTGAAGACTATTCCAGCTTTTATAAACAAATTAGTAAAGGCATTACATCACAACTTATATTTGTGATGCGTTTGTATATTTCGCGCACAGGTCGCCCCGATACTGACTATCTATCAAACGAGCTTAAATACGTAAGCCAATATGCAATGCATAAAGCAAAAGATTTAGAAGAAGCATTATGGGCTGTTGCAGGCGTGGGGGACGTAGTAGATATAACTGAAGAAGCTCTAAGCCATTTAGAGCTTAAAAAAGAGCAAGTTGAACAAATGGGCCGCCGTAAACTAATTTGGTTAAACCGCTTACGCTAAGCGGTTTAACTTAAACAACTTTAAAGAGCGGGCTCTTTATCTAACGGAATGGCCAACATATACAACAATTGTAATAATGACCCTTCACAAATAGCCGCTTGTGCTTGCTCAACTACTTTAGGTTTGCCATGCACTGCTACACCTAGGCCAGCTTTTGCCATCATGACTAAATCGTTTGCGCCATCGCCAATAGCAACTGTTTGCGACTTCTCAAGCCCTAGTTTATGTTGTAACGACTCTAGAATAATTGCTTTTTGTTGTGCATCTACAATTGTACCCAGTACTTTACCTGTTAGTTTATCGTCTTTAAATTCGAGTACATTAGCGTGCACTTCATCTAAATTAATAAGCTCTTGAACGCGCTCTGCAAACGGTACAAAACCACCTGATGCAATTGCTAAATACCAGTCATGCTGTTTTAGAATTTGACACAGCACTTTAATGCCCGGCATGAGTGGCAATGCACTTTTTAGCTCTTCAATTAAGCTTTTTTCAATACCAGCCAGTTTAGCTACGCGCTGATTTAAACTCTCGCTAAAATCAAGTTTACCCGCCATTGCAAGTGCGGTTACAGAGGCAACTTCGTCGTAAACATCCGCAAGGCGTGCTATTTCGTCTATGCACTCAATAGTTATTGCAGTTGAATCCATATCCATAACCAATAAACCAGGCTCATATAAATTAGGCGCAGTAGCAACTTGCACTAATTGACAATCTAGAGTGCTTGAAAACTCTTGTAGTACTAACGGGTTTATAGCTTGATCGGAGTTTTTCGCGTAAAAACACAGTGCTGGAGCTAACCCTAAATCTGGTTGATATTGACATATAGCACTGACTGTTTGGTTATGCGTAGCTAAAAAATCAATAATGCTAACAATGTGTTTTTCTTCAAAATCACCCGCAAATGCGATGCTAAATAACCCTAATGCTTTGTTTGGTATATAATCAAGAGGTGTAAATGCACCACCACTATAGCTAAACCATTTATTTAGAGTTAAGTGTTGTAATGGTTGCTCAGCAGCTTGCTGTGCCATGTTGATTTGCGACATGGGATCTCCGTGTTTATTTTTATTTTCCTGATAATTGGCATATCATAACTGGTATTCTCAACACTAAATTCGCCATCAGGTGGGGTTTAAGGTTATAGTTAGTGTAGTTGTAACATCAAATCAAAATGCTGTCAGTAGCATAAACGGTGACTATGAAAAATAACCATATTAAAAACCCTATTACTGCTTCTCAAAGAAAACGACTTGTTCGCTTAATACTAGCGGCTGGTTGTTTTGTATTACTAAGCTGGGTAGGTGTTAATAGTAGTTTTCAGAGTCATCAGTTACTTTATGATAGTGCCGATAGCACGGCAAAAAGCCTCACTCAGTTTATGGCTTTAAATGTTAAAACACCGCTTATTGAAAAAAACAAACCACAGCTCAACGCCATTTGTAACGATATAAGTAAAGATGAATTTGTACTTTCTGCGACTATTTATGATCAACAAGGCATTTTAATTGCTAGCAGTGACAATTGGCAGTCACATCATATTTATGGACAACTCCCTGACTCTACACCGGGTATTAGTAAACTAAAAACACCTTTTATGGAACCCGTGATAAGCGATGATGACCGCCCTATAGGCTTTGTGTCTGTTACTTATTTAACTCGCGCCGCAATATCCGACAGCCATAATCATTTTCATGACTTAGGTCGACAGGTACTATTAATGCTAGTGATTGCATGTATTTTTACGTGGCAGTTAGGGCGTGGATTAAAACGTTGGCAGGTAAATCGCTATATGCAAAAAACATCTGAACAAGAATCGTAAAGCTGCTTTGCAAGCGTCCCTCTTTCACTATGTGGCTTTAAATCACATAACGCGTTAAATACATCAGGTATATGCAGTGGCGTGTTAACTTCACCTTGATGACCGCTTAACGGCATTGAAGGTGAGTCGGTTTCAAGTACTAAGTGCTCTGGCTCAATAGCAGCAATAACAGCGCGTGTTTTAACTGCGCGATCATAGGTAATAACACCGCCTATGCCAAGCTTAAAACCCTGCTTAATATAGTACTGCGCTTGTTGAAGTGAGCCCGAAAAGGCATGAATCACTCCCCCGTTTTTTGGCTTACACCGCTTAAACGATTGCGCAATTAAATCATGGCTTTGCCTATGATGCACAATGAGCGGTAAGTTAAGCTCATTAGAAAGCCCTATTTGCTGCTCAAATAAATAAGTTTGTTTAGGAAGGTTTTCAATACTTCGATCAAGCCCGCACTCCCCAATAGCAACCAGCTGATGTTTATTTGTAGTCGCGAATTCAAATAACGCTTCTATGTGCGATTCTTTATGTTGCTCTAAAAAGTAAGGATGTAGCCCTGCGGCTATTTTTATACTTGGGTTAGTTGCTTTGAATTTTATGAGAGCATGCGATTGAGCAAGCGTAATACCCGGTACAACAAACTGATTAACTCCCTTTGCTACACACTCGTTTATGAGCGATTCACGATTCGAATCAAACTCGCTAAAGTCGAGGTGGCAATGAGAGTCAATAAATTGCACGGTTACTTACTCATCTATTTATTAAGGGTTTAAGCGTGTAATTTGCCAGCTGTTATCTGCTTGGCGCTGATACATAAAGCGATCATGCAAACGATGCGCTCCACCTTGCCAAAACTCAATTTTAGTGGGTACTACACAATATCCGCCCCAAAAATCAGGGAGTGGAATTTCACCTTTAGCAAACTTACTTTTCATGTTGGCGAAGGTTTCCATGAGTACTTTACGTGATGACACCGGACGGCTTTGCGCTGACGCCCACGCCGCTAATTGGCTTTCTTTAGGGCGTGATAAAAAGTACTTTGCCACAGCAGAGGTAGGTAATGGTTTAGCCTCGCCATATACAATAACTTGGCGTTCCATGTGGTGCCACGGAAAGTGCAAGGAAATTTTATTATTACCTTTAAGCTCTTGCGCTTTACGCGAACCTGTATTGGTAAAAAATACAAAACCGTTATCATCCAGATGCTTTAAAAGCACAATGCGCTGTGAAGGTTGACCGGTTTCATCAACAGTTGCTACAACCATCGCAGTTGGATCGGGTAACTGGCTTGCCACTGCATGCTCAAGCCATGTTTCAAACTGCTTGAATGGATCATCTTGCAAGTTATCTTCGCTTAACGCGTCTTGCAGGTATTCACGGCGGATATCTTCGAGTTTCATAACAAGTCCTTTAAATAAAGCCTTAGAAAAGAGCTTAGAGTAGCGAGCTTAAAACAATGGATGTTGAGTAGTAACAAATATTAAGATTCAGGTGCATGCGATAGCAATAAACACAGAGCCTCAGGTGCATTCGATAGCAATAAACATAGAGTCTCAGGCGTATCGTTGGGTTTCGTTTCACTCAACCCAACCTACAACGTAAACTACACAACTCAGATATCTGCAAGTGTAGAAGTGCACGACAACACAGTCAAAGCGAACTACACGCAGCAGACGGTTCACCTAAGTAGTTTAGCCTAAGACAAGGCGTCCAACCTGACTTATCCCTATGAGCATACGGTTTGTATGTGATTAGGGTAAGTCGGATTGGATAACGCAGTATTAGGTTAAAATACGACGGTGATTACATTTGCTCCATAACTTCAATGCCTAGCAAATCTAATCCCGTTTCTAGTGTTTTAGAAACCAAATTACACAGCACTAAGCGGCTATCGCGCACGCTTGGCTCTACGCCCTCTTTAAGTACTGGGCAGGCTTCGTAAAATGTCATGTATAAGCTTGCTAGCTCATATAAGTAACCACATAGTACGTGCGGTGTTGCTTCGCTGATCATTAAATCAAGTACTTCTTCAAGCTGTAGTAGCTTAAGTGCTAGTGCTTTTTCTTGAGGCTCAATAATTGCAACATCTGAATTTAATGTAGCTGCATCAACGCCTGACTTACGGAAAATACTGCGTATACGTGTATAAGCATATTGTAAATAAGGAGCGGTTGCGCCTTCAAAGCTTAGCATGCTGTCCCAGTTAAAAATGTAATCGCTGGTACGGTGCTTAGAAAGGTCGGCGTATTTAACTGCGCCAATACCTACTTTACGTGCAATCTCGCTGCGATCGCTATCACTTAAATCCGATTCACGTTCAGCTAGTTTTGCAGCTGCACGGTTAATTGATTCTTCTAATAAGTCAGCAAGTTTTACTGTGCCGCCAGTACGTGTTTTAAATGGTTTGTTATCGGCGCCCATCATGGTGCCAAACGGGCAAAACTCGTAACTTGTTTCGTCTCGTAATAAACCGGCTTTACGCGCTGTAAGCTCTACTTGATTAAAGTGTAGATTTTGACGTGCATCTACAAAAATTAAGATACGATCAGCACCTAATTTATTTGAACGGTAATCACATGCCGCTAAATCTGTTGTTGCATATAAAAAACCACCGCCAGATTTTTGTACGATAAACGCAGATGGTTCACCATCTTTGTTGGCAAGTTCATCTAAAAACACAACTTGCGCGCCTTGCGACTCTACTGCAATATTTTTATCTTTAAGTAGGCTAATAATATCGTTAAGTTCTGCGTTGTATGCGCTTTCAGCCATAATATCAGCTTGAGTAAGTGTTACATTTAAACGCTTGTATACTTCTTCAGAGTGCTTAACTGAGGTAGCTATAAACAGTTTCCAAAGTTTTTCACAGTGCGCATCGCCGCCTTGTAATTTAACAACGTAATTACGTGCTTTATCAGCAAAGCCTTCTTCGTCGTCAAAGCGTTTTTTAGCATCGCGGTAAAAGGTTTCTAAATCAGCAAGCGCTACAGAATCTAAATCAACACCTTGGCTAATTTGATCTTCTAAATGCGCGATTAACATACCAAATTGCGTGCCCCAATCACCCATGTGATTTTGACGTACAACCGTATCACCTCTAAATTCAAGCGCACGTACAATTGAGTCACCAATAATGGTTGAACGTAAATGGCCTACGTGCATTTCTTTAGCAAGGTTTGGTGATGAATAGTCAACAACCACTTTTTGCGGGTTAGCATGCTCGTTTACAGCAAGCTTTGCATCACTGTTAGCGGCTTGTACGCTTTGAGCTAAAAACTCAGGCTTTAAATGAATATTAATAAAACCTGGGCCAGCAATTTCAGTCTTTTGAGCAATATCGCTTACATCAAGATTATCTATAATTTTTTGCGCAAGCTCACGTGGATTGCTTTTCATTTTTTTAGCCGCGCCCATTGCTGCATTAATTTGGTAATCACCAAATTGTGGACGTGTGCTTTGTGTTACTGCTGGGTTTGTATCTTCAGGTAAGCCTGCGCCCGCCATAGCGGCAATGGCTTTTTCGATTAAAATAGTACGAATATTCATATTTTTTACCTTTGTAAGCCCGCCAAAGCAGGCTTTCAGTTAACTGTAGTCAGTCGATTCTAGTTTTCGCGAGTGTGGTTAAATGTCACTTCTGGGTAACGCTCTACCGATAAGTTAAGATTTACACGGCTCGGCGCAATGTAAGTTAAGTTATCGCCACCATCGAGTGCTAAATTACTTTCGCACTTGCGCTTAAAGTCTTCAAACTTTTTAACATCGTCGCTGCTTACCCAACGCGCTGTATTTACGTTTACACCTTCGTAAATAGCATCTACGTTATATTCGGCTTTTAAGCGCGCTACAACTACATCAAACTGAAGTACACCTACCGCGCCCACAATTAAATCGTTGTTTATAAGCGGTCTAAATACCTGCACAGCACCTTCTTCAGAAAGCTGTACTAAGCCTTTTAATAATTGCTTTTGCTTAAGCGGATCGCGAAGACGAATACGGCGGAATAATTCAGGCGCAAAGTTAGGGATACCACTAAATTTAAGCTTTTCGCCTTGTGTGAACGTATCACCAATTTGAATGGTACCGTGGTTATGCAAACCAATAATATCGCCCGCGTAAGCGTCAGCTGCGCGCTCACGATCGCCCGCCATAAAGGTTACCGCATCAGAAATGCTCACTTGCTTGCCAATTCGCACGTGATTCATTTTCATGCCTTGGCTATACTTACCCGATACAATACGCATAAATGCAATACGGTCACGGTGTTTAGGGTCCATGTTGGCCTGAATTTTAAATACAAAACCAGTAAAGTTTTCTTCAGTTGCAACAATAAGTCTGTCTTCGGTTTCACGAGGCAGTGGCGTTGGTGCCCATTTAGTTAAACCATCTAAAACGTGGTCAACACCAAAGTTACCAAGTGCGGTACCGTAATAAACTGGCGAAAGCTCACCTGCTAAAAACAGATCTAAATCAAATTCGTTTGATGCGCCAATAACAAGCTCAAGCTCATCGCGTAATTGCGCAGCTAAATCTTCACCAATGGCAATATCAAGTTCTGGGTTATCAAGACCTTTAATGGTACGAACTTCTTGAATTTTATGACCCTGACCTGTTTTGTATAAAACAGCTTCGTCATTATGAATGTGATAAACACCTTTGAACTCTTTACCACAGCCAATTGGCCAAGTAATGGGTGCACAGGCAATATTTAGCTCTGTTTCAACTTCGTCAAGCACTTCCATTGGGTCGCGAATTTCACGGTCACATTTATTCATAAACGTAACAATTGGCGTTGTACGCAGGCGTGTAACTTCCATTAGCTTACGGGTACGATCTTCTACACCCTTTGCCGCATCAATAACCATTAAACACGAATCTACCGCAGTTAATGTGCGGTAAGTATCTTCCGAGAAATCTTCATGTCCTGGAGTATCAAGTAAATTAACAAGTGCGTTGTTATATGGAAACTGCATTACAGAGGTAGTAACAGATATACCACGCTCTTTTTCCATTTCCATCCAGTCAGACTTTGCATGCTGGTTAGAGCCACGGCCTTTTACAGTGCCGGCTCGTTGAATAGCTTGTCCGAATAACAATACTTTTTCGGTAATGGTTGTTTTACCAGCATCTGGGTGAGAGATGATAGCAAAGGTTCGTCGTTTATTAATTTCGCTAAGGAGATTTTGATCTGCCATTAAAAAAGTTCTTTTAGTTTGTATACGGATATTATCCACTTTAAGTATGCTGAGCTTTCAAGGCTTAAATAATACCAATTGCATTAAATTAGCGTTCTATTATAGCGATAATAAAATAGCGCAATAACAAGGCGAAATTATCACATAGAGTTATTCTCTATGAATAATTTTTAACGTAGTTAGTGAGTTATTTAATACGCTAGAACGATCTTGTTTTTAATAAAATTGGTATAGAGCAACCTCGAAAGCTCAACACACCATCAGAAAAGCCCTAAATTGGCCCTTCACATGCGATCCGTTATGTTAATCGTAATTGAAGACTATTTTCGCTGATCTTGGCCTTATAAACAATCAATGGTTGGTTATTAGCTGATCTTTTTTATTAATATGGATTTTGGGAAGCCTAACTGCAAATGAGGTACAAAAAAATCAGTAATAAGCCAAATAAATAGGATCAGCACACAATACACCAAGCCTCTGCACACCATTAGAATTTTTAAGCCTTGCTTGAGAATATAACCTAGTGGCCCGGCTAACAGCCCTGCGTTAACCCACTGGTATTTATAACTAAGAGTAAATTAGAAAATTTAATTTTAAGTGATAGCATTTATCTTTAAAAAAATGACTTTAAAAGATGTAAATTTATGTAAACTTTTTTGAACAATAAAATAACAGTTATAAGCATGTAACTTATTAAATTAAAATAACTTAATAAAATAAAAAAACACCAATACAGAGCTAAATACCATGTAACTACTGATTGTAATTTAGCCACCAAGACCGCCACAAGCTTGTGTAATAAAGTCGTAACGCATATTATTGATAGATTGCATGGAGGATAAGTCGTTTGGTCATGAAAACCAGTAAGTTAAGTATTAGATTATTATGGTATATAACACCCCTTGTTATTCTACCGCTGCTATTTTTAGGTGGCTTTACGCTCACTAATGTAACTAATTCAACACAAAAACAAGCTGATTTAATAATGAGCCGTTTTGTTGAGCAACAACAGCAAAAAATATTTAATTATATCGACTCTTTTCACTCTACAGCAAAACTACTTTCAACCTCGCCAGTACTTAGTGATTTTTTAGCAAACGACATTCGTGCCAACGGTAATTACACCCGAAAACTTGGCGCGCTTATGGATGTATTTGCCAGTTACAGTGAGGCTTATCCCGATATAATTAGCATTAATTTAGTTTCAGCCAGTGGTAAAAGCGATGCCTACTACTCTAACAACCTAACAACAGCGCCTAAAAGCTACCCATTTTTTAATCAAGTATTGCAAAGTAATTTAAGTAAACAGCAATTTATGATTCAAAAGGATGATGGCACCACTAGTTTGTATTTTATTCAACGAATTTATAGTGTTGATTACTATTTAAAACGACCACAGCAGCTTGGTTTTATTGTAATACATATAGAACCTTCAATACTAAACTCTAGTATTTTAGAAGCGCCATATAACAACACGCTTAATTTAATGTTGACTAAAGACGGGAAAATTTTATTTAGCTCCGATTATAATATGCGTGGCCAATACATAAGCGAGTACGAACTTAATCAAGTGCACGACCTCGCTGATATCGGCATGCTTTCAACTATTGAACTCTCAAGCATAGACAAAATAGAGCGAATGATTTTTGCAGTGCAAATGCCCGGCGGATATTATTACGTATCGACCATTCCCAAAGGGGTGCTTTATCAATCAGGTAAAGCCATAAGTTTAATAACAGGCTTAATTGTTATTATTTCGGTGATCACCCTGCCAATATTAATTTTTGTAGTGGTCCGCAATTTATTACTTAACCCAATTGAGTTACTCGGGGCTGCGAGTCATCGTGTTGGTGATGGCGATTTGTCGGTGCACTTACCAGCTCATACAAATGATGAAGTAGGTGTTTTATTTAACGACTTTAACCACATGGTTAATCAAATAAGGCACTACCAACAACAGCTTGAAGAATACAAACACCACCTTGAAGATAAAGTGGAAAGTCGTACCCAAGCACTTGAAGCTATGAACAGCCAACTTGAGTTAGCTATTGGCCAAGCTGAGCAAGCTAATCAACTTAAGAGTCGTTTTTTAGCTAACATGAGTCACGAAATACGCACGCCGCTCACGGCCATTATGGGCTTTACAGAGCAGTTACTACACAACGATAAAGTAGCGAATGACAAACAACACCTAAGCACTATTTTACGTAATTCAAAACACTTACTAGAGTTAATAAATAACATACTCGATTTATCTAAAATTGAAGCTGAAAAGCTGGCTGTTGATTTGTCAGCGTTAAATGTAGTGCAGCTTGTGCACGACATTGAATCAATTATTCAACCACTGGCACAAGAAAAACAATTAACCCTTAATATCGACTATCAACTGCCGCTACCTCGCACCATTTATAGTGATGTGACCCGCTTAAAACAAATACTTATAAACATTGCTAATAACGCTGTTAAATTTACCGAAAATGGCAGCGTGTCTATTTGTGTGCATTATTTACAAGCAAGTCAAAAGCTAGAGTTTGTAATTAAAGATACTGGTATTGGTATGTCTGAGCATCAAATAGAACGTGTATTTAAGCCGTTTGAACAAGCCGATGCCACAACTACACGTCGTTTTGGTGGTACAGGTCTTGGGTTGTGTATTTCTAAAAACTTAGCACTGTTACTTGGTGGCGATGTAAACCTTGAAAGTGAAGTGGGTGTAGGTAGCCGAGTTACAATTAGGGTGGCATGTCAGCTATCTGATGATCAACCCATGCTTGAATTTTTAACGCAAGACAGCCAGTTAATACCAGAGAAAGACCCTCTCTTATCGTTTGCAACCAATAGCTTCGACGCCAATATATTAGTGGCTGAGGATAACCCAGATAACCAACTATTAATTAAATTATTACTGCAAACCTGGGGTCTTGAACCCGATATTGCCAGTAATGGCGCACAAGCTGTAGAAATGGCGCTCGTAAACGACTACCAACTTATTATTATGGATATGCAAATGCCTGTAATGGGCGGATTAGAAGCGACTAAAATGCTTCGTCATGCAGCGTATGATGGCCCTATCATTGCCCTTACTGCCAATGTAATGAACCATGATATAGGCACTTATCTAGAAGCTGGTTGCGACAAAGCACTGGCTAAACCCATTGATAAAGATGCTCTTGAAAATGTACTCGTAAGCTACCTGCATCTTGAAAAAGATAATCAAAATAAATGGGATAGCCTATTAAAGAGCGAAAAGTTTCAGCAAATTGCCGATAATTACTTAGCTAACTTACCTACATATTTAGAAGAAGTTAAAGCTTTGCAGCATTGTGATGATTGGGAAGCATTAAGAGGTATAGCGCACAGTGTTAAAGGCAGTTCTGGATGCTTTAACTTTGATGAAATTTACCATAGCGCTGCGGCACTTGAAGAGAACTTAAAAAGTAACAATAAAGTACCAAGAGACGAGCTGGTAAATGATTTAATAGCAGCCATTGAGCAAGCAATTAGCGACAAAGTAACCTAAAAAGTAAACTTACAAAACGGTACAAATGCAGTACTTTAGCGGCTCTATATTTTAAATGCTAATTACCGACTTTAATTATGAAAAGTTTAAACCTAGCGCCATACCCATTAAAATAGCGTCTTCAAAGCCATTTTTAGCAGGGTTATCGCTTGGGTAGTAGTTTTTACGCACTGACATCTCAGCAAAGCCTGCGCGCTCGTACAGCGCAATAGCACGCGTATTTGATTCGCGTACTTCTAAAAAGAGGTTTTCAGCATTTTGCTGCTCACCATATTCAATAAACTGCGCTAACAACTGCCTTGCAATACCCTTACTCTGGTGACTTGGTGTTACACAAATATCCATAAGTGTAAAATCAGGCCCTGCTTTTTCACCAATATAAAAACCAATCATGCTCGCCTCATCAAATGCGGCAACATTAAAATAGCGCCCGCCTATACATGAACCCATTGTATTTAAAGTCCACGGATGGCTATGACACGCTGTTTCGATGGCCATTAATTGAGGTATTGCAGTTTCATCTACTGATTTAAAGTTTATCAAGGTGTTCACTCATTAAAGCCCATAAAGCACGCTTCTCAGAGGCGTTGAGCTGTGGGGTTGGCAATGTAAGCTTATTGTCGTTTAATTGAATCTCACTGCCCTGTACAACGCTATTTATAATAATAGGTTCTGCACTGAGTTTAATGTCTGCAAGTAGTTGCTCATTTAGCGTTAAAGAACTAGCTATCGCGCTTTGCGATAAAGTATTAGCTTGATCATTTGCTTGAGGACAATAATGTTGATTGAGTTCAAGATTTTCTATATCAAAAATAGCTGCGTAACGTGGATGCATAACAACTCAGTAGATTAGACATTTGAACAATATAAGAAGTAATAAAAACGATGTAAAGAAGAAATGGCAGGGGCGGAGAGATTCGAACTCCCAACCATCGGTTTTGGAGACCGCTGTTCTACCAATTGGAACTACGCCCCTGCAATGACGACGAATTATAGAGAAGTTTCGCCAAAGGTAAAGAGAAAAATCACTCTTTTAGTTTAACTGCTTTTTAAATAAACAAAACGGCGAATTAGCATGCTAATTCGCCGTTTTTTAATCACTTAAAATTAGTTAATTAAAACTAAAATTAATTATTCCCATTCGATAGTTGCAGGTGGTTTACCTGAAATATCGTAAACAACACGAGAAATACCGTCTATTTCATTAATGATACGGTTTGATACCACACCTAAAAACTCATAAGGTAAATGTGACCAGCGCGCTGTCATAAAGTCGATTGTTTCCACACAACGAAGTGATACAACCCAATCGTACTTACGTGCATCGCCCATAACCCCTACCGATTTAACAGGTAAGAATACAGTAAACGCTTGGCTTACTTTATGGTAAAGCTCAGCTTTGTGAAGCTCTTCGATGAAAATCGCATCAGCGCGGCGTAATAAATCACAGTATTCTTTTTTGATTTCGCCAAGTACACGAACACCTAAACCAGGTCCAGGGAAAGGATGACGATAAAGCATGTCGTACGGTAAACCTAGCTCTAGGCCAATTTTACGTACTTCGTCTTTAAATAACTCACGTAATGGCTCAACAAGACCCATTTTCATGTCATCTGGTAACCCGCCCACATTGTGGTGAGATTTAATAACATGCGCTTTACCAGTTGCAGATGCCGCTGATTCAATTACGTCTGGGTAGATTGTACCTTGCGCTAACCATTTTGCATTTTTAAGCTTTTTAGCTTGTTCATCAAATACATTAATAAACGTGTGGCCAATGGCTTTACGCTTATCTTCTGGGTCTGACTTACCTGCAAGGTCATTTAAAAACTGCTCTTCAGCTTCAACTTTAACAATGTTTAAACCAAATTTATTACCAAACATGTCCATTACTTGCTGGCCTTCGTTTAAACGAAGTAAACCATTATCAACAAATACACATGTTAGCCTTTCGCCAATTGCACGGTGAATAAGCATAGCCACTACCGATGAATCAACACCGCCAGAAAGACCTAAAATAACTTCGTCATCGCCAACGGTTTCTTTAATACGCTCGATAGCATCATCGATAATTTTTGCTGCAGTCCACAATTTTTCACAGCCACAAATATCAATAGCAAAACGCTCTAATAAGCGCTGACCTTGATGCGTGTGCGTTACTTCCGGGTGAAACTGTACGCCATAAAAACGTTTTTCTTCGTTAGACATTGCAGCATGTGGACAAGTAGATGTTTTAGCTGTTGTTGCAAAACCAGCTGGAATATCCATTACTTTGTCGCCATGACTCATCCATACGTCGAGTATGCCGTTGCCACCATCGGTAATATGATCTTCAATTGCATCAAACAATGCACAATTACCTACTTTTTCAACTTGTGCGTAACCAAACTCTTTTTTATCAGAGCTGTGTACACTACCACCTAGTTGAGCAGCCATTGTTTGCATGCCATAACAAATGCCTAACACAGGCACGCCTGCATTAAATACGTACTCTGGAGCGCGCGGGCTGTTTTCAAGTGTTGTTGATTCTGGGCCACCAGAAAGAATAATACCTTGTGGGTTGAACTCGCGGATTTGCTCTTCAGTCACATCCCATGCCCATAGCTCACAGTAAACACCAATTTCGCGGATACGGCGCGCGATTAATTGCGTGTATTGTGAACCAAAGTCTAAAATGAGAATTCGTGAATCGTGAATATCTTTGCTCATGGAGTATCTCGTAAAGTCTGATGCTAAATGTCATTTGTTAATGTAAACGACTAAAAAGAGGGCTTGCAAAGCAAGCCCAGTATATTAAATTAATTACGCTGCTTAACCTAAGCGGTAATTTGGTGCTTCTTTAGTGATTTGCACATCGTGTACGTGCGATTCACCCATACCCGCTGAAGTAACGCGTACAAACTGTGGTTTTGTATTAAGCTCTTCAATTGTTGCACAACCCGTTAAACCCATAGCACTACGTAAGCCACCTACTTGCTGATGAATAATCGTTGCAATTGGACCTTTGTAAGCTACGCGACCTTCAATACCTTCAGGTACTAACTTGTCTGCTTCGTTTGATTTTTGGAAGTAACGATCTGATGAACCTTCTTTTTGATCCATCGCGCCCAATGAGCCCATACCACGGTAAGACTTGTAGTAACGACCTTGGTATAATTCAACTTCACCTGGTGCTTCTTCTGTACCAGCGAGAAGAGAACCCACCATTACACACGATGCACCAGCAACAAGTGCCTTAACAATATCGCCAGAAAAACGAATGCCGCCATCAGCAATTACAGGAATGTCGCGACCTTTTAAGCCTTCAACAGCATCTGAAATAGCTGTAATTTGTGGAACGCCACAACCGGTAACAATACGTGTAGTACAGATAGAACCTGGGCCTATACCTACTTTAACTGCGTCGGCGCCAGCGTCTGCAAGTGCAATCGCACCTTCTGCTGTAGCTATGTTACCGGCAATAATTTGTAAGTCTGGGTACTCTTTGCGAGTTTTAGTAACACGGTCAATAACACCTTGAGAATGACCATGCGATGTATCGATAAGTAAAACATCAATACCCGCTTCTACTAATGCAGCAATACGCTCATCAGTACCAGCACCAACACTTACAGCAGCACCTACACGTAAACGACCTTGGTCGTCTTTACATGCGTCTGGTTTGTCTTGGGCTTTTTGGTAATCTTTTACTGTTATCATGCCTTTAAGTTTAAAAGCGTCATCAACAACAAGGATTTTTTCAATGCGGTGTTCGTGCATTAAGCCTAAAATTTCTTCGCGAGCTGCGCCTTCTTTAACGGTAACAAGCTTTTCTTTTTTAGTCATAACGGTAGAAACAGGCTGTTCAAGCTTAGTTTCAAAACGCATGTCACGGCTAGTTACAATACCAACAAGTACATTGTCGCTATCGGTAACTGGAAAGCCTGAAAAACCTTTTTCGTGTGAAAGCTCAATAGCGTCTGCTATTGTTAAATCGGCAGTCACCGTTACAGGGTATGAAACAATACCTGCTTCGTAGGTTTTAACTTTACGTACGTTTTTCGCTTGTTCTTCAATAGTCATGTTTTTATGAATAAAACCAAGACCACCTTCTTGCGCAAGGGCAATAGCTAAACGAGCTTCTGTAACAGTATCCATAGATGCTGAAATAAGCGGCAAGTTAAGTTTGATACCACGCGTTAAGCGAGTTGAAATATTTGCCGTGTGTGGCAAAACAGTAGAATGACCAGGTACTAAAAGTACGTCATCAAAGGTAAGAGCTTCTTTAGCGATTCTAAGCATTTTGGCAACTTCTCACATGTGGATCTAAGATAAGGAATTGCGGCCAAATTTTAACAGCGTTGTTGCCATGAGTAAATAATATTTAGCAAATATTTATGATAAAGTAGTGCAATAAATAGTTTTAGGTTGTTTTTTATGTTTTCGAAGCCTTCGCAGGCGGTTTACACCGTTTCACGCCTTAATAGAGAAATTCGCACAATCCTTGAGCAAGGTTTTGCATCTTTAGTGCTCACGGGCGAAATTTCTAACTTTATTACCCCTGCATCTGGACATTGGTACTTTTCGTTAAAAGACGATAAAGCACAAATTAAAGCCGCAATGTGGCGAGGCAATAATCGCAACCAAAGCTACCGCCCTGTAAATGGCGCACAAGTTACAGTAAAAGCGCGTGTATCGCTTTATGAACCTCGCGGTGACTACCAGCTTATTGTCGAGCATATGGAACCCGCAGGCGAAGGTCAGCTAAAACAAGAATTTGATGCGCTTAAAATGCGTTTAGCCGCCGAAGGATTATTTAGCTCTGCTCACAAACAGCCATTACCCCAAAATATTAATCGCATTGGTGTTATTACCTCAGCAACCGGCGCTGCTATAAAAGATATTTTAACGGTACTCAAACGCCGTGCACCGCAGCTAGAAGTCATCATTTACCCTGCTATGGTACAAGGCAAAGAAGCGCACGTGCATTTAATTAACCAAATTGAATTAGCCAACACACGTGATGAAGTAGACGTACTTATTTTAGGGCGAGGCGGCGGATCACTTGAAGATTTATGGTGTTTTAATCACGAACAGCTCGCCCGCGCTATTTTCAAAAGTGAATTACCGATAGTAAGTGCGGTAGGCCACGAAATAGATACCACTATTAGCGATTACGTTGCTGATGTTCGTGCAGCGACTCCATCAGCCGCAGCTGAGCTTGTAAGCCCTAATACGCAAGAGTTACACAACAAAGTAACGCAATTAGTTAATCGTTTATCTAACGCGTTTAAGCACGGCATTGCCGACAAGCGCGCACTAGCAACGCAGTTACAACACCGCCTTAATTTATGTCATCCGCGTAATCAGCTTAATCAAAAATCACAACGTTTGGATGAGCTAAGCATTGCGCTGCAACAGGCGATGCGTAATCGTTTATACCAACAAGAACGCACACTCAATAACTTAACGCCGCGTTTAATGCGCCAATCACCCGATAAAAAACTCGCTACAGCAAGCCATCAACTTTCGCAATTACAAGCTAGGCTAAACCAAGCTATACAACATCAGTTACAGCAAGCGAATAATAGCTTAGCACTGCAAGCAAGCAGGTTAGATTCAGTAAGTCCGCTTAATGTTTTAGCGCGCGGCTATAGCATCACTAAAACACAACAAGGCAAAGTGGTTAAATCTGTGGGGCAAATTAAAACAGGCGATGTTTTGATTACAGAGCTCGTTGATGGCTCTATAGAATCACAGGTTATACCTGTTACATAAAGTTGGTATTACTTAAAACTCTGTACTTAGCAACAATTTAAGCTCGCTATCGCTTGATGTGGAGGTAGTGCTTTTAAATTGTTGCCAAAACTCTTGCTTCATCAACTTGTCGTTTAGCTCTCGCCATTGAGAATTATCAAATGTGTCGTTATCCGCGGGTGCGGCAAGTTCAAATTCACATATCGTCGTTTTACATTTTGCGCTAACAACATCGGGTATAATCGCTAAATCAGCTGTTAATAAAAAATCTTGTAATGCCATTTCAGTACGATAAGCCCATTCTTCGTCACGCGTTTGCTTTTCAAATTTATCACGTAAAATCTTCTCAAAATCTGAAGGACCTCTCATTTGCTTTAAAATGCTTTTAACTGTCGCTTTCTGCTCAGCAAGTTGCTGCTTAAGCTGAGTTACTTGCTCTTCTAAAGGTAGCTCATCAAGCATTTGGGTTTCTGAATAGGTTGGAGGCGTCTCTTCAGCGGGCTCTATACTAGCGACTTGCTCAGGTACTGCAGAGTCTGCATTACTTAATACCTCATTACTTTGTTGTCCAGTATGAAGCTTTTGCTGTTTTTCATAACTTGGCTGCGACTTAACAGATTCTGGATGACTTGAAGCTGCATTAAAGTAGCTCCAAGTTAAACCTACACCCGCAATAAACCCAATCCCTAGAGCCAATAAACTATTCTTGTTCATGTTAATTCCTTTTAAGTTTTATTATTTTTAATTACTTATAGCATTGCACTCGTGTGCGATTCGTTTTCAGGCTCAGGATTTGCTAAAAAGTTTTGGTTCATACTTTGCGCCGGACACTCACAATCCGGTCGACCAATAATTTTAGCGGGCACGCCAACAGCGGTTGTGTGTGGTGGAACATTGCTAAGTACAACTGAGCCCGCACCAATTCGTGCGCCCTCACCTACTTCAATATTACCAAGTACTTTAGCGCCGGCGCCAATTAATACGCCCGCTCTAATTTTGGGATGACGATCACCCTGCTCATTGCCTGTACCGCCAAGCGTTACAGATTGCAAAATTGATACATTATCTTCAATTACCGCTGTTTCACCAATAACAATACCGGTTGCGTGGTCAAACATAATGCCTTTACCCACTTTACATGCTGGGTGAATATCGACCCCAAACACTTCAGAGTTACGGCTTTGAATAAAGCGCGCTAGCTCTTTGCGGTTTTGTTGCCACAAGCAATTAGCCAAACGGTGCGCCTGAATAGCATGAAAACCTTTTAGATTTAATATAACCGTAAGATAGGTTTCTGATGCAGGGTCGCGGTCTTTTACCGCTTTAATATCCTCAGCAACAAAAGATAGCATACGGTCACATTTTACAAATGCTTGATCGAACAGCTCTCGGATAGTGAATGCCGATACCACCGCATCAGCCAACTTATTAGCAACAATAAAGCTCAATGCCGAACCTAAACAATCATGATTCAAAATGCATGAATAAACATGACTTGCTAATAATGGTTCACGTGTTACTACATCGTTAGCTTCTTCGCGAAGCTGTTGCCAAATTGCATGACGCATAATACTGCACTGCCTTAAGTTGATATAAAATAGCCTTTTCCCAAGTCTAACGGATTTAAAGCCTAAGGTGTTAATCCCTTAGTTATTTGTTCTGGTTATTAGATATAACTAGCACCCAGAAATGATATTTTAAATACGTACCCACTTTTTAGATTAAGCTATACGACAGTTGCTAAAATTTCCAATACATACTTAAAATATAATAAATTAATAAAAATCAAAAGCTAACAACATATGACAGTTCACCTGTCATATGCCAAAATACATACTGGCGTACAGCTGACGGCGTAAATAACAAAAACAAACGCTAAATTAGCATCATCAACTCAACAAGGATAACGATGATGAAAAACGATGTATTAAATACAAGAAAATTAGGTTACAAATTTTACTTTCAAGATGGCGATAATCAAATAGCGTGTTTTGGTAGCTACTTTACAGGGAAAGAAGAAGTATACGTAAATGATGAACTTATAAGTAATAAGCGTAACCAAAGGATTCACAGTGGCCATCAATTTAATATTGGTGACAATGATTTTAAAGTAATGTTTGAAATGCGTAATATTTTAACTGGCAGGTTAGAGTGCTCACTTTATAAAAATGGCCAATTTATAAAAAGTTATGAACAATCATCATTATTAAATAACCCAAAAACTTCGTTAAAAGTGCTTTTTGGCTGCTTTTTTGGAGGCCTAGTTGGTGGCTACTTGCTAATTATAATTTTAGAATTCTTGATTGGGAAATTTTAAAATGCAACTTAATCCTAAAACAATAAAAGAACTTAGGCAGCAATTTAATTGGACGCAACAGCAACTTGCCGATGCCTGCGATGTAAGCTTGAGAACAATCCAACGGGTAGAAAAAGAAGGCGCGGCATCAAAAGAAACCACAATGGCTTTATGCGCGGTTTTAGAAGTACGCCAGGGTAAATTAATTAAGCTTGATGAAGATACAACACCTCTCGGTGGTGCAACAACTTTAAACAAGCACACTATAACCACGGTGTTAGCATTGTCATCAGTAGTCAGCTTCATATTAGGCATGATAACTGTTTTTTTTATTATGAAATAAGGAGCTGCAGCAATGTCAAAATATGAGTCGAAAGAGCTACGTGGCCACATCACTTTAGTTGTAATAATAAGTGCAATGATACTTTTTGGGTTAGGTGTAAAAATTGGTTCAATACTATATCCAATACCATAAAAAATGCCCCAATATATGGGGCATTTTAATTATCTTAACTTATATAACTATTTAAACCTTCATTGAAATACTTTATCAACTTTCATCACTTCAATATTTTTTGCAGGAATTGCTAATTTGTAATCAGCAATTACTTTATCTTCAGCCACTAATTCGGCAGGTTTATCGGTATTGTAAACCATTGGTGATGTTTGCTCAGACGCTAAACGTTTTTGCATATCAGCGCCGTCTGCGGTTATAAACACATATTGAACGTTGTCTGTTTGTAGGTTTTCTTTAATAACGCGATTTACATCAGCAACGCTTAGCGTTTTAAGTTTGTTAGTGACGTAACTTACAAAGCTATCTGTGTTGTAAAATTCGCTATCAAGTGCGTAACCTAATTGGCGGTTTTGACTTGCAACCATTTGCGGTACAAAGTTAATTAAAAAGTTACGCGTGGCTTCAAAGTCATCTTCGCTCATACCATTTTTAATTAGCTTATCTAGCTCAAATAAAGCCGTACGAGTTGCAAAGTGCGCATCGTTATTAGAGCGAAGTGGGCGTAACCACACTTGAAATATTTGCTCAGAGCGCCCTAGGTTTGCATCAGGCTTGGTTTGAAACATACCACGTGGAAAGTATTCAATGTATGCGTAATCGCCGTAGTTCATGCCGCGGGTTTCACGAATGCGCTCATACAAAAAGCTGTTAGAACTACGGTGCTCACCAAAGTACGAACGCACAAGCCAAAGTGCTGTCCAGTCTTCGCTACTTCTTATTGTATCAATAGGAAAACCAAACGATACCGCAGTCGATTGCGCCGACTTTTCTACAATAGTTGCATGATGACCTTTAAGCGCTGGTGCATCAGGAATACTTAAACGGCTTTGATCACCTTTTGGTAGCGTTGCAAAATCGCTCATCATTTTAGCTTTAAGTTTTGCAGGCACAGCCCCAATTAAGCCAACCGTGAGTTTAGATTGCGTAAGCTCGCTGTTATAAAATGCTTTAACGTCATCCAGCGTCAACGCTTCTAAATCAGAAATATCACCGTAGTTGTAGCTTTCATAAGGATGATTTTTGTAAAGCGCGCTGTATAGCACTTCTTTGCCTAGCTCTTCATCGTTAGATGCTTTTAAGCCTGACTTAATACCGTCGATCATTTCTTTTTTGAGGCGTTTAAAGTCATCCTCTCTAAAGCCTGGGTTTAGTAATTGATCGCTCACAAGTGTATACCACTGCGACGCGTTATCTTTATGAATACGTCCTTGAAACGACAGCATTTCTTTATCTATTTGATAACCAAAGCTACCCGCAAGCGGATAAAGTGCTTTTTGAATATCTTTATAGCTTGTCGCCTCTGAGCCACCTTGTGCAAGCATAGCCGCAGTTAACGCAGCAACGCCTTTTTTGCCTTGAGGGTCGGCAGCCGCACCGGTATTGAATAAAAAGTTAACATCAATTAATGGCGAGCTATTGGTTTTATCAAGTACTTTAAATACAGGAGCCGCAGGTGCTTGTTTAAGCTTTGCAGTAAGCGCATTTAAATCAACTTCTTGCTCAAAACTTGGCGCTTCATCAAGTGCCGACATTGTTAATGTGGTACGTGCGTTATCAGTAAAGTATTTATTAGCAACGGCTTTAATATCTGCGCTGGTGATGTTATCTGCCGATTTATACAGCTGGTTTATAACCTCAGGATCGCGCTCAAAATGCATGTAGCTGGCAAGGGTTGATGCAATCGCTTGCGACGAATCTAAACCATTAATAAAGCTGTATTTAAGGTTCGATTTTAAATCACTCAGCTTTTGCTCATCAACAAGCTCAGTGCGTGCTTTTGCATAAGTTCGGTTAATGGCATCGCGTGCAGTGGCTAAATCGTCTGCGTTTTCTACTTTAACAAATACGTGTAATAAACCCGGATCTTTAGTCTCTGGGTTATAGGTAAACATTTGGCTGGCAATTTGTTTGTCGACCACTAGCTCTTGATATAAATCTGAATTACTTGAAAAATAAAGCTGTGAGATTAAATCAAGCGCCGCTCTGTCTTTTTTAGCAGGCTCCCACGCAGCGCCTTTGTACGATACAAGTAACCAATGCCCTGGTAGCGCTTCATCTTGCTGGTGCAAATATTTTGGTGCTTGTTGCACAGGCTCTGCCTTAATGTCAGCAACGTAGTTACCTTTTTTCCAGCTGCCCCAATGCTTTTTAACCATAGCCATTGTTGCTTGTGGCTCTACATCGCCCACAATTACAATCGATACATACTCAGGCTTATAAAATTTAGCAAAAAACTCTTTACCGTACGCCATTTGATCGGGCATCGCTTCTATGTCTTTAAAAAAGCCCATAGTGGTGTGTTTATACGTGTGCTTATCAAACGCTTCTTCGCGTACAGCGCTTAATAATTTACGAACTGGGCTCGCGTTGTTTTTTAAGTACTCACCTTTTACCGTTTGTGCTTCGGTTCTAAATTGCTCTTCGGTGTAGGTTAAGTTTTGAAAAATATCAGCTTCAAGCTCAAGTACTTTATCAAGATGCTGCTTTGAAAAGTTTAAATGGTAGTTGGTGTAATCGTTTGTTGTATACGCGCGGTTATCAACACCTGAATTTTTTAATATGTCTGAATACACATCTTCAGGGTATTTTTGTGAGCCTTTAAACATCATGTGTTCAAAAAAGTGAGCAAAGCCTGTTTTGCCCTCTTCAACTTCGTTACGCGACCCAACCGATACCGGAATTTGCAGCGACACTACATCAGGGTAATCAGTTTTAACAACCATGACACGTAAGCCGTTTTCTAGCTCTTCAATTAAATAATCTTGCGAAAAAACACGATCATCAGCTTTATTTACTTGTTCTTGTTGTGCTGTTGTTTGCGTGCTTTGGTTTTGTTGCATGGCGCAACCTGTTAACGCCAGCGATACCGCTAAGCTGGTTGCTAATAATTTAAATTTCATTGTTGTCCCTTTTTAAATTGAGCAAATTTGTTGTCAGATTTAACTCTTTAATTATGCCCCAAAGCCAATAAATATAAGAGCCCCAAGGGAATTTATTATGTAAACAACTGTGTCAATTATAAATAATGGGAACAAGCACTATGAATAAACATCATGTTAGTTGAAAAACTTTCACTAAACAAATCTATCTAGACGTCTAAATGGCTGCTATATTAAATCCATCAAAACAAACTTAGCTGGAATGAGGATTATGGCTTTATCACTAAAAGAGAAGATAGTGGACACCAACCAAGGTGTTTATCTTATTGGTACTACCCCGCCTAAAATTGGCACCGATAAAGCGCAATTAAAAACCATTGCAGAAAAGCTATTAGGTCGCTTACACGAAATTGAATACGACGGCGTAATAATTTACGACATTCAAGACGAAAGCAGCCGAACCAATCAAGACCGCCCATTTGCGTTTAAACAAACCGTTGATCCGCGTGAATACAGCCATTTACTTCGTAATTTATCTGCACAAGATGTGATTACTTATAAAAGTGTGGCGCAGCGTGGCGTAGGCGAATTTAAAGATTGGCTAAGTGAAACTAAAAACGACTACGATTTACAAAATGTTGTTTTAGTAGGTAGCCCATCATCGATAGGCGATATAAAGCTAAGCCTGCCAGATGCGTATAAAGCGATGGCTGAGCAATCAGATGATTTCTTTTTAGGTGGCGTTACGATTGCCGAGCGCCATTCAAGTAAACGAAATGAGCACGAACGATTAATAGAAAAAACAGCACAAGGTTGTCAATTTTTTATATCGCAAGCTGTTTACGACGCACAAGCTACTATAGAGCTAATTACTAGCTACGCACGTACGTGTAAAGCACAGGGTATTACACCTCAACGTATTATATTAACGTTTACCCCGTGCGGCGGCGAAAAAACCTTAGACTTTATGCAATGGTTGGGTATCTCAGTGCCAGAGGCAACTAAATGGCGCATGCTTGATGCAGACAATACATTAAGCGAATCAGTCCGTATTTGCCGTGAAAACCTCGACTTAATACTTAAAAGCTGTGCGCATTTAGATGTACCGCTGGGCCTAAATATTGAAAGCTTAACAAACCGTAAAGAAGAAATTGACGCGTCAATTAACTTATACCGTTTATTAAAAGCCATTATGGAATTGAACCTTGCGGAAAAGCTAATAGCTTAAAGGCTAGGTAAGAGCTAATTAACACCCTTCTTGGCAAGCCTCATGGCTTGCTTTTTTATGTCCGTACTTTGAAAAATGAATTAATAAATACAAGTAAAAATTTGCAGCTTAAGCTATTTATTGAAGCTGTTTTTGGTTATTACTCTCAAGCCTTTTTAAGGCAAACCCCATAGAGGAGCACATAACACCAAAAACTATTCCCTCATTAGATATAAATCTAATGCTAGTAAACGTTTCAAATAAGCTTATTATTGCTAAGGAAAAAATAAAACCTATCGCAGAAAAAACCAGCCAAGTTTGTGTGGCATGAGTCATGACGAACCTCCTTTTACTATTGTGCCTTTTTAGCGAGCTTATACGCTTGTTTATTTTTATACATTGCGTGGTCTGCATCATTTAATAGCGCTTCAAAGGGCTGCTTTTGTTTATTAGTAAAACTATAACCAATACTAAGCGATAAATCGCAAACGTCTTCTTTGAGTAAGGCTTTTGAATACTCAGTCGAAATTTTATCCATGATGTAGTTAATCTTGCTTTTATCGCTTACTTGCATTACTGCAACAAACTCATCGCCACCTAAGCGCCCTACTATATCAGCATCTCTTAAATGCGTTTTTAGCGTATCCGCCAATATAATTAAGGCTTTGTCGCCCACTTCATGTCCGTAGGTGTCGTTTAATTTTTTAAAGTCGTTTATATCGATAAACAAACAACACACGTCAAAGCCTAAACGTAGCGCTAAGTTAAGTTTTTGCTGGGCTAATAAGTTAAGTGCTCGGCGATTATAAATATTCGTTAATGAGTCTAACATGGCTATTTCGCGCATTTGCTCATAGCTATACACAAGCGCTAGGTCGTCTTCAATCAAATCACGTAGTTGTTCTATGAGTTCAAAATATTCATCGGTATAGCTTGTTTTCTGAGTGTCTTTTAAGCATAGCGTGCCAAATACTTCGCCTTCAGGCCAATGAATAGGTAAACCTAGGTAGGATTCAACACCATCTTCAACTACTTCTGGTAGGGTGTTCCATGCATCGTTATTACTTGCATCATTAACATATAAAATATTTTTAGTTTCAGCAACGTACCGACAAAACAGAGGTGTTTGAGGAGGAAGTATAGGATTGGTCTCAAAGTTAGAGCCACCTTCGTTACTTCTAATAACAACGCGATAGCCTTTGCTTGTTGCCTGAACTATATAACCAGACGGGGCTGAAAAAAGCCCCGTTATAAGGTCGATTGTTTTTTGCCATTTATGCAAAGATATTTGGCCATCAATACCAGAAAATGCCCATTGATCAATTTCAAACATTGCTTTACCTCGGCTATTTAGTAGCTCCAGTATAGGCAAAAAAGCAAAGTAAAAGCTATTATTTGCGACGTCTACTTGGCTCTCTTTTACCAGTGATGCGTTTTTTATCGCGATCTTTTCGCGACTTGTTAGTATTTTTACGATTATCTTTTGGTTTTTTATTAGGATCTGGCTCGTAACCTTCTAACCACTGCGGCGTTAAACGCGTATCGAGTAGTACTTCAATTTCTTCTAGCAGCCATTGCTCATCAAGACTTACCAGCGACATAGCAAGTCCTTGTTCACCAGCACGACCTGTACGGCCAATACGGTGCACGTAATCCTCGGCAATGTAAGGTAGTTCAAAGTTAATTACGTATCTAAGTGTAGAAATATCTAAACCACGCGCAGCTACATCGGTTGCAACAAGTACGCGTGTAATACCTTCTTTAAAGTTTTGCAATGCACGGTCGCGTGCGCCTTGCGATTTGTCGCCATGGATTGATTCGGTTTTTAAACCGTCTTTACACATTTCTTTAGCAAGCTGATCAGCCATTTGTTTTGTGCGAGTAAAAATAAGCACTTGGCGCCAGTTTTTCATGCCAATCATGTGCGATACAAGTTCGCGCTTACGATCCTCATCTACAGCGTAAATAACTTGCTCTACTTCAACCGCGGCTGAGTTACGTTTATCAACTTCAATTAGTTCTGGGTTTTTAAGTAACTTTTTACTGAGTTCAAACACGCTGTCATCAAACGTAGCTGAAAATAGTAAAGTTTGGCGATCGCCCGGGATATGTCGCAATATACGTCTAATTTCATCAATAAAGCCCATATCAAGCATGCGGTCAGCTTCGTCAAACACTAAGGAGTCTACACTTGAAAGTACCACACTGCCTTTAACTATATGATCAAGCAAACGCCCAGGTGTTGCCACTATAACTTGCGCTGTTTTAAGTGCTTTTATTTGAGGGCCAATACTTGCGCCACCATAGGCTAAAGCGCCATTGATATTAGTGCCTTGTGCGTACTTTTCAAAGCTTGCAAATACTTGCTGAGCAAGCTCACGGGTTGGCGTTAAAATGACTACACGTGCAAGGCCTTGCTCATCTTTTTTAGGGGTATTTAAAAGCTTATGTAATAAAGGTAAAACAAAGGCGGCAGTTTTACCCGTACCTGTTTGCGCGCTGCCCATTACATCACTTCCGGCTAAAATAGGCGGAATAGTTTTAATCTGAATTGCGGTTGGTTGAGTGTAATTATTTTGCTCAATCGCTGTTAATAATAACGGGTCGAGATTAAGTGATGAGAACGTAGTGGCAGACATAGGCTTAGCTTTAAAATAACAAAGAGCGCTATTGTACGCATATTACTGTACTGCGTAAATTAACCAGTCCAGAAAAGTATTTAATCGTGGTTGCTCACTTTCACTTTAGCGCTAAAACAATAAAAAAGGCGCTAAATAACAGCTGTATTTAGCGCCTTTTATAATTTGCTGTAGCTTTAAGCTGGCTTTAGTGTCGCTTTACGCTCGTTGTAAAACGCTATTAAATCGTCAACTGTTGCTTGGCAGTATTCGCGTATACCCGAAACTACCATATGCTTTTCACCACTACCCACTTTAACGCCGTTTTCTAACAGGTTAAAACGTAGTGTAATTTTTCCACGCTTACCGGCGTACTCAAAACTAGGCTCTGCAAACTCAAGTTCTGGTGCTGTAATATCAAGATTATCAAGGTTGATAAGCATTGATTCGTAAATAATCATTGGGCGAGCAGGGTTTATCATTACCTCTTGCTTGCCCATTAATGGAATAATTACATGCGGAAAAGTAGTACCAGAAAACTCAACATAATTTTTTATTAGGCTATTAGTCAGTGCTGGGCATTGGCTGGTTTTACCTTTGCGCTTTACCTTTAAAATAACTTTTTCGCCATTGGTTACATCAAACTCATCAGCCCCTTCAGGGAAGTTAAGTTTGGTGTTTTCATCAACCATACCGGCAAAAGTAAATTCCATTTGTTCACTAATACCGTAGCGGTCTAGTACCAATGAAAAAAGTAAGTCTCCTGGCGCGCAAAACTTTTTGGCATCTTTGTCGTGAAGTGGATTGTAATCGTCAGCAACGCATTTAGCGAATCGACAACCTTGCTCACGAGAGATAGAAACATAATCAGCATGCTGCTGAAAAAAAGGACTTAACATAGTTTGTTCACTGCTTAAACTGCTTATAACCTATCTATATTACCAGAAAAAAAATACTGAGAGGTCGAATCTGTTAGATTAGTTGCTAAATAAAACAGAGCAATAAAAAACAATGACCTTTTATTTATTAGCGCTATCAATTATATGTGTTTTTCCGTACTGCAAAATATCAATAATGCGGCAACCCCTTTGGCACTACTTACTAGCTTTAAGTGTTGTAAGTGCATATTTTCAAGGTTATATAAATTTATATGCCCTGCTGTTAACCGGGCTTTACGTTGTTTTATACTACTGTGCGCTAAATACAAAGCAGGCAATAATACGCGCTACTTTAAGTACTGTTTTTATAGTTTCCTCATTGGCATTAGCACTTCATTGGATGCCTGGTTTTAATAACCTCCCTATTGTTATAAACGAGCGTATTACAAGCGATGCGATTGCATTTACCCTTTATGCTAATTTTGATAAAGCTATGGCGGGTTTATTTCTTTGTGCTTACTTTTATTCGAATAAAAAAGCTTTAAAAGCAGACTCTAATAAAGCGGGCCCATTAAACGTTAAACAACCCATTTTAATAGTTATTGCTACTGTTTTAGCTACGCTCACTGCGGCTTTAATGCTTGGACTTGTAAGCTTCAACCCTAAGGTTCCTGGCTTTTGGTTAGCCTTTATTGCTATTAATCTTTTATTTACCTGTGTTGCCGAGGAAGCTTTATTTCGAGGTTTACTACAAACTAAGCTTAGCAAAATAATTACACCTACCCGTTTAGCAATACTTGCCCCTGTAATTACTGCAGGTATTTTTGCTTTGGCACATTTTGCTGGAGGAATTAACTATGTATTGGTTTCATTTATTGCCGGCTTGGGGTATGGCTATGTTTTTTATAAAACGCAGCGCTTAGAGTGGGCTATTTTATGCCATTGGTTGGTTAATGTTTGCCACTTCTTTTTGTTTACTTACCCGATGCTCAATAAAATCTAAATACATTTACAAATGCTAACAATTTACTTAGTAGTAAACATTGCCCGCATTTGATTTTGTTAGTAATTTACTATTTCAAATAATAAATTAAGGGACTAATAAATATGCTACGTTTTATAACGGCAATAACAGTGCTCGCCACAATAACGGGTTGTTCAAGCATGACTTATCATACAGATATAGACAACGGCGTTTTATCTCAAGAAATTGGCACCTACGTTAATAAAAGAGATTTACAGCAATTTTATAGCGACCAAGAAGCACACGAAAGTGGCGCTACACTCCTAAGGTGAAAGCTGTGATGGCGACGGTATGGGTAACAATAATGTAAGCTATAACCGCTCTAAATCAAACGCAATTGATTTACTTAAAGCTGATGCCATGCGCAGAGGCGGAAATGCTTTTACTATTAATTCTTGTAGTGAAACGTCTGTATCGTATTGCGACCTATCTGTTTTATGCACCGGACAGGCCTACGACTATTAATAAGTAAAAGTGCAAATTATATATTAAGCGCAAAGCTAAGTAGTACGCGCTTTCCAGACTCTATTTTAGATACGCTGTGTTCGTACTTATCGGGTCTGAATAAATACACGCGATTAAATAAATTTATAATGCATTTTGAGCATTTAAATACCCCACCCGCTTTAGGTTTTTCTAATACAAAGTTGAGCTTGTAATAGCGCCCTTGCTGCACAGGGTCAATATGGTTCATTACGCTGTGATTAGTTGGGTAAGTAACAAGGTTTATCGAAAATGTATTGCTGCTAAAAATAGCTTTGTTTTTAACGGTTGCAATCATACTGCCTCCTATGAGTTTATATGCCGTATTGTAGCATTGGACTAAGTCTCATTATGGTTTTAAACGAGACTAAAACACCATGACATATAGCCAATAAAACTAATATAAAATGATTAAACACAAAAAAGCCGAGCTTAATAAAGCTCGGCTTTTAAAAGTACGTTTAATAATTATGTACTTGGGTATTCGCGGTACGCACGCTCTATATTTTTAGCCTGCTTTTTAGAAATACCTAAATGGGCAAGTGCTACACGTAAACGAGCACGTGATAAGTCAGACCCTAATATTTCCATTGCATCAAGCACTGACGTACTTGATGTTTTGCCAGTAATTGCGACAAATATTGGCTCTAAAAAGTCTTTAATCTTAAGCTCGTGGAATGTAGCCACTTCTTTTGCAATTGCAAAAATAGCGGGCTTTTCAAAGCTACGTAAACCTTCAAGCTGCCATACAAAAAATTGTAGCGCTTGGCGAATCACGTTTTCGTCTGCTTTGCCGGCTGTTAATAGCGCAGGATCGTAAGTTGGAATACCACCTACAAAGTGCCCTGCAAGCTCAACCATATCCGACAGCGTATTAATACGTGTTTTAACTTCTGGTAATATTTTAGCTAACATTTCGCCGTTAAACTTCCAATCAACAAAGCGCTGAATTAACTGCTCGTCGGTTAGATTTTCACGGATCCACATGCCGTTTAACCAGCTTAATTTATCTACGTCGAATACTGGACCACCAAGCGATACGCGCTTCATGTCGAAGTTTTCAATCATTTCATTGAGTGTGAATTTTTCACGCTCATCAGGCATTGACCAACCCATACGGCCTAAATAGTTAAGCACGGCTTCTGGCAGGTAGCCCATTTCTTTATAGTAGTTAATAGACGTTGGGTTTTTACGCTTAGACAGCTTTGATTTATCTGGGTTACGTAATAACGGTAAGTGACCAAGTACTGGCGCTTCCCAACCAAAATCTTCATAAAGCTTTAATAGCTTAGGCGCTGAGTTAATCCATTCTTCACCACGGAAAATATGGCTAATTTCCATATGGTGGTCATCAACTACGTTCGCTAAAAAGTACGTTGGAAAACCATCTGCTTTTAAAAGTACTTGCATGTCTACGTTTTCCCACGGGATCTCAATTTCATCACGTAGGTAGTCGTTAAACTTAAATGTGCCTTCGCTTGGGATTTTCATACGTATAACGTAAGGTTTGCCTTCAGCTAAGTTTGCTTTAATTTCTTCATCTGTATGGTTTAAACCACGACCGTCATATTTAGGGCGTAGGCCTTCTGCCATTTGCTCTTCACGCATTTGATCAAGCTCTTCGCTTGTTGCAAAGCAGTAAAACGCTTTACCATCGTCAACTAACTGATGCGCGTATTTTTTATATAAATCGCTACGCTCAGATTGACGGTAAGGACCAAATTCGCCACCCACATCAGGACCATGATCCCACTCAAGCCCTAACCAACGTAGGCTATCCATAATCGCAAGTTCAGACTCTGGCGTGCTACGTACTTGGTCTGTATCTTCTATACGAAGTACAAATTCACCGCCTTGTTGTTTAGCAAAACAGTAGTTAAATAAGGCGATATAAGCGGTGCCAAGATGCGGGTCACCAGTTGGCGACGGGGCAACACGGGTGCGAATTGTCATGGTATATTCTCTTTAAATAAGTGAGATAGTAAAAGTGGTTTATGCAGCTACTTTGTTTAAGTAAGCAATAATATCGTTTGATTCGTACAGCCATTGTACTTGGCCGTTTTGCTCTATACGCAGGCAAGGCACTTTAACTTTGCCGCCTTGCTCTAGTAGCTCTTGACGATATTGCTCATTGTCTTTTGCATCACGCGTTTCTATGTTTAAGCCTTCGCGTTTAATAGCGCGACGTACTTTTACACAAAACGGGCATGCTTTAAATTGATACAGTTTAAATTGTGAGGTTTGCTGATCAAGCTGTGCTTGCTCGTCGCTTGCACGCTTTTTACTGCGAGGAGTAAATACAAAATTAAAGAATAAGATTATACAACCTAAAAACCAACGAACTAATTTCATGTTCTGTGCTCTGCTTACAACAATTTAAGGAGCCAGATTTTAGCACAAATTTACAATCAAAAAAGTGTAATACTGCGAGAATTACACTCAAGTAATTTAATTTACTAAAAGTGCTTCTATAGCAATACCATATCATCCCTATGAAGTACTTCTGCGCCACTATCGTAATCGAGTAATAGGCCTATTTGACTAGAGTGCGCACCCTTTATTTTATTTACCTCGGTACTACTAAAGCGCGTTAAGCCCCGTGCAATTACTTGATTTTTATTATCTATTAAATCAATTAAATCACCGCGTTCAAAACGTCCAAATGCATTAGTAACGCCTTTAGCAAGTAAGCTTGCGCCTTTATTTTGCAGCGCTGTAATAGCACCTGCATCTATAACAATTTGGCCGGTACTTTTAGGCCCGGCTAGTAACCATTTTTTACGGCCATCTTTTGGAGCGGTGAGTTTTAAAAAACGCGTGCCTGGTAACTCGTCACTCATGCATTTTAAAATAACGTTTTTACCTGCGCCTTTAGCAATAATAACTTCAACGCCTGCGCGCCTTGCAATGTCAGCGGCTTGCAGTTTAGTCGCCATGCCGCCAGTACCTAAGTTTGTACCACTGCCACCAGCAAGTTGGCGCAGCTCATCGTTTATATGTGTTACTTCGCCAATGAGGGTGGCATCGGCATTTGTGCGAGGATCGCTGGTAAATAACCCTTCTTGATCGGTAAGTAGCAATAATTTATTAGCATTAGCCAAAATAGCGACAAGTGCCGATAAATTATCGTTGTCGCCTACTTTTATTTCACTGGTAGCGACTGCGTCATTTTCGTTAATGATGGGCACAACGTCGTAATTTAATAATGCCGTGAGTGTATCGCGGGCATTAAGGTAGCGCTCTCTGTCGTCTACATCAGCGCGAGTAAGCAGCATTTGCCCTACATTTACCCCATATAAAGCAAACAAGCTCTGCCAAATATGAATAAGTTGACCTTGTCCAATTGCAGCAAGCATTTGTTTATCAATTAAGCTTCTGCCACAGGGTTTTAATAGTTGTTCGCGCCCAGCAGCTACCGCGCCGCTCGATACTAAAATAACCTGATGCCCCTGCTTTTTAAGCTCGCAGCATTGGCGTACTAATTCAACCATATGTGCTTTGTCTAGCTTATCGGTGCCACCAGTAAGAACGCTTGTACCAAGCTTTACAACTATTACCTGTTCCCTTTGCATGTGCTTTTTACTAATCATTAATTAAAGATGAATTAATTTATACCAGCTCGGTATTTTTGAACAAGTTAAAAATATTCATGCTAGGATCTGATTTTATTAAATTATGTAAATTACTCTCTATGCCTGCCAGTTTATGTTTAATTATTGCCACCTTTTTATGGGGCAGCTCTTTTATAGCGCTCAAATACGCCATTGCTATTTATGACCCTGCATTGGTAATATTTTTACGCATGCTCACCACGTTAGTTTTATCGCTTTGTTTATGGCGCTATGTTATTCGGTTTGAGTATTTAAAAGGTGACTGGAAGTATTTAGTGGGTATGTCGCTTGCTGAGCCTTGTTTGTACTTTTTATTTGAAGGCCATGCAATGGAATATACTTCGGCTTCGCAGGCCGGTGTTATTGTATCGTGCTTGCCTATAATTATTGCGCTACTTGCCTTTTTATTACTTAAAGAATACATAAGCAAAGCCATTGTTGTTGGTTTTACGCTGTGTATTGGCGGCAGTATTTTACTTACGCTTCTTTCACCAAGTTCTGAGCAGGCACCTAATCCGTTGTTGGGTAACTTTTTAGAGCTTATGGCTATGGTGTGCGCTGCATTTTATACCGTAAGTATTAAACATTTAGCTAATCGCTACTCGCCCCTGACTTTAATTGCGTTGCAAGGTATTAGTGGCAGCTTGTTTTTTGCGCCATTTTTATTTTTTATCGACCTACCAAGCGAAAACCAACACGACTTAACTGCGCTCATGAGCATTTTGTATTTAGGTTCGTGTGTAACCCTTGGCGGCTACGGCATGTACAACTATGCAATTAGCAAGGTATCGGTATTAACCGCTGCTGCGTACTCTAATTTAATTCCTATTTTTACACTTATTTTGTCAGCTATTATTTTGGGCGAAGTGCTCAACGTTTGGCAATGGCTGAGCATATTTGTGGTATTTATTGGCGTAATGATAAGCCAGCGCCATCAAGAGCTCGTGGTTGATATACCGCTTAGCGAATCGGGCGAAGACATTTGCGCAGATACAAGCAATCTTAAATCAGTACCCGAGGCAAGCGAATCAAAAGGATAACAGGTAAGCAAATACAGCCCAGGTGTTTGTAAAAATGAGTTTTGGGATTGATGAATAACCTCAATCCCCGTTACTTTATAATTTTGTATCACCCCACTTTGCAGCTGCAAAGTAAACGCTTCCCCCACTTTTGCGTTTTGTAAAAATGCAAAGTGGGTGTCGTTATGCCCTGCTATTAGCGCGCCTTTTTCGTTTCCAAATTCTTTTCCGCCAAGCTCCCCTGCGGGTAAAAATTGGCTAGGCGCAAATGCTAAATTACGACCACTCGCTCCAGCCAATACGCTTAATGTTTTATTATGGCTTGGCCAATCAAGCTTTGCAGTAACGTAGCTGTCGGCGTAATACCACGGCCTTACTTTAATCCCGGGTGATTTAAGTGCCTCTTGCCATGCCTGTTCAATTAATACTTGAGCAAGCCACGCTTTTGCCTGCATATAAGTACCGTGACCAAATAATCCAAGCCCAGCTATTAGTAAGCCCACGCTTAGCCACCTTTTCATTTTAAGTCTCTTTTCATTTAGGGATTCGCTCTGTGTTTAAATTTAAGAGCACCAAATCCTAATAATAAAATACAGCCTAATAATATGTGCAGCCTACTTTGCCCATCTGTTTGTGGTAAACGCATCGCCATACCTTGTGGTACTGCATTAGTAGCTTGCGCCGTTTGCTCTGCCACTTCTTTTATTTGAGTTTGTTCAATCGCTATAAAAGCAGTAAACGGGCTAAGTAATTGATGAGTAAGTGCAAGCTCCTGTACTTCATCTTTAACGGTATTTTGCTCGTTGTATAAAAGTAATGACTTAATTTTTTGGCGCGCCCACAGTTTTGCTATACCTTGAGCGCTTGAGCTATTTTGTGTACTTAATTTAATACTTAAAGGCCCTTGTGCTGTTTGCCCAGCAAGTACCACACTTTTAGCATTATTAAGTTTTATAGCGACCATGATAGGCTCGCCAAAATATAAATCAGGTAGTGGTGATGGCCAAAAATCTAAGTTGTTACCGCTTTCATCGCTTAGCGCCAAATTAGTAATAGCCGGATGTGCAAGTTTATCAAACAACTGCTGCATTTTAGGTTGCACCTCACTTGTGCTGCCTATAAACGTAAATGAGCCTTTGCCTATATCTGCCGCTCGGCGCATAAAAAAGCTGTTAGGTGCGCTGCCAATACCCACTGTAAATAAGCGGCTATCACCTAATTTACTTTGAATATTTTTGAACAATGCGTCTTCATTACTTACGCTACCATCAGTTAAAAATACAACTTGGCGTACAAAACCATCAAACTCGCTGCCATCAAGTACGGCATTAAGGGCACCTTGTATTTCAGTGCCGCCATCGGCTTCGAGGCTATAAATAAATCGCTCTGCACGGCGTAAATTAAAGTCGCTGGCTATAAGTGGTTTATCGCTCATTGGAGTCACTATGTTATCAAAACCAATAATGTTAAAACTGTCGTCGCTATCAAGTAATGACAGCGCATAAAACAACGCTTTTTTAGCTTGCTCCATAGATTGCCCGTGCATAGAGCCAGACGTATCAACTACAAATACCATTTCGCGAGGTAATCGCTGAGTTTGTGTAAAGTGATCCCCCGGTGGCATTAGCATAGCAAGCCCATATCGGTCACCATTTTCAAACTGCTGAGTAAAAAATGCGGCTTGAGCTTGCTCTTTTTGCAGCGGTTTAAACTCAAGTACAAAGTCGCGATTAACTGCATTTGTCTCATTTAACGCTATTTTATATTGCCCAAATGCTGTGTTTTGTACATCAACATTATGAAATTTAGAATTGATATCCACCAGTTCTAAGCCTACATCTATATCAATGTTTAAGCTAAATTTACTACTTGGTACGTTATCAGTTTGAGTACTATTTTGAGTGATGTTTTGAATGCTGTAAACAGGGCTTAACCACCCAGTTGGCAATGGGGTAACGTGCGTTTGGTGTTGAGTATTAACCTCAACCTCACCACTAATCGCGTGATAACGCGGTGTAATGGTAGTCGGAAATCTAATAGCAAATGTACCGCTGCTGTAGTCAATTATTTCTTGATACTCAAGCTCAATAATTACTTGCTCACCGGGGCCAATATTCGCCACATTCGTAATAAACATATTAGCGCGTTGCTGGCGTACAAGGGCCGCTTGCTTACCTGCTTTTTTAGCCTCTTCGTATTTTTTTTCGGCCTCCACTTTTTTATCAATTTGGCCTTTAATGACTCGCTCACCTATACGCATCGTCATGGCATGCACGGCGCTTTCATCAGGCAATGGAAAAACGTAGCGCGCATTAACTGCAAACGGGTTTTCGTTTTGATAGGTTTGCGTAGCTACAACATGATTAATTAGGCCAGTTAAGGTCATATTGGCGTCGCTTTTTAATATTATTGCTGGGCCTGCTGGCGCACCATTGCTATCAAAAAGCTCTAACTTGGGTGATTGCGCATGGCTTTTAAAGCTCACTAACAGCACAATCGCTATGAATATAAAAATGCTTACTTTAGTAAGCATTTTGGTTGGTTTACTCAACATAAAATCACTCCATCGAACGCTTTGTTTTAAATAGTTTTAGTTACTCGCCGTTTGGCCATTTGCTGGGTTCATTGAGCGAGTGGTAAGCGTTACGCGTCTATCAAAAAAGTTATCTTCCACCGTGTTGCTATTAGCCAATGTTTGCTGCTCGCCAAATGCCTGCGTGCTTAAACGTTTGTGGCTCACGCCGTGTTTTATTAAATAGCTTTGCACGGCATTTACACGCGCTTTAGAAAGTAAAAGGTTAGTTTGCTCATCGCCGCGTTGATCGGCAAAGCCACTTAAATCAAGTACGAGTTGTGGTTGGTTGTTTAACAAGGTAACCAGTTGATCTAACTGCAGTGCAAAATGCGAGGCAATAACACTTGAACCTGTTTTAAATTGTACCGTCATCGCCAATAAGTTATTAATTTGAACTTGAGTTAACTGCTCATTTTGATTGGCAAGCACTTCTAGCTGTTGCTCTAACATATTGTTGTGTTTAAGCACGTGTTGGTAATCGCTGGTTTTTTCTTTCATAACCGTAATTGCACGCTCTTGCTCTGCAATTTTGTTATCTGCTACTTTTGAATCACCTATTAAACCACCGGCAAATGCCCCAATAAACACACCTATTGGCCCGCCTACTACGCCGCCAATAATAGCGCCTGCACCTAGCCCAATAGCCGTTTCTTTATGGGCTTCTTTTGATGGCGTGTTAGATGTTGAGGCAATTGCTGGAGTACAAAAACTAGCAATCAGTGTTAACGCAATTAATGTCTTCTTCATGATTTGATCCTTAAACTTACTTTAAATTTGTGATGTTTTGTTTTGATGGCTCTATTAAAACAAGTTCAAGTGGCAACAAAGGGGAGCAAAAATGGCAAACTGCTGAGCAATTGTGGCAAAAAAATGGCAATTGCCTTTTTAAGCGTACTTAGCTTAAAAACTTCGTTATAGTGCACAACAGAGCCGATAGGATAATGATTAGAATGAAAAAAATAGCCATCGTTGAAGATGAACCCGCAATCCGCGAAAACTATATAGAAATGTTTACCGCACAGGGCTACCAAGTGAGTGGCTTTGCAGATCGCGCCAGCGCAGAAGCTGAATTTAAAAATGCCCTACCCGATTTGGCCATTGTTGATATTGGCCTAGGCCATGAAATAGATGGTGGTTTTTTACTGTGCCAAACATTGCGATCGCTTTCTAAAACACTGCCTATTATTTTTTTAACCGCCCGCGATAGCGAAATAGATACCGTATGCGGCCTGCGTATGGGTGCCGACGACTACCTAACAAAAGACATAAGCTTGGCTCACTTGGCTGCACGTATTGGTGCACTATTTCGCCGAATGGAAGCACTTGAACAACCCGCTGATGCAAACGCACTCATAACACGCGGACAGTTAACGCTCGACACGCAACGTATGCAGGTATTTTGGCAGCAACAACTCGTTGATTTAACCGTAACCGAATTTTGGATGCTGCATTCACTTGCCCAGCGACCCGGCCATGTTAAAAGCCGTAACGAATTAATGAGCGATGCAAAAATTTACGTAGACGACAGCACCATTACCTCGCACGTAAAACGTATTCGTAAAAAGTTTGTAGCACTCGATAGCGCCTTTGATTGCATAGATACCGTGTATGGCATGGGCTACAGGTGGGAACAACACTAATGCTACGATTTGGCCTGCGCAGTAAATTTATATTACTTTCATGTTTTTTGTTTTTGCTACCGTGGCTTGGCTACGAGTACGTATGGGAAATGGAAAAGTTTTTACGCCAAGGCCAAGAAAAAACCCTCGTAGGCACCACTCGAGCCCTTGCCACTGCATTACATGAGCGCCCCGCATTATTTGACGAGCAAACCAACTTTTTAGACCAAGTAGTAAAAGGCCGCGATTTATACGCTTATAATCTTAAAAACCCTATTCAATTAGACGGTAAACTCACCGATTGGGACAGCTACCAACCGTTATTTTGGCATTACGACAAGCGCTACTTACAAAAAACAGATAACAAACATCAAGCCAGTGACTTATCGTTTGATCACATGGTGGGAAAATTTGATAACTACTTATATGCCGTATTTAAAGTAACCGACAATACCCTTATTTATCGCGCTAAAAATAGCTTAAGCATTACCAATAACGATTATTTACAAATTGGCCTAAAAACCCCTGACGGCCAATTTAATACTTACATTATTGCGCCGCGCCAAGATGGCTGGGTTAATGCGTTTGATGCTAAAACCAAAATACCTTTTACAAAAATTCAGGGCTATTTTGAAAGTACCGAATCAGGTTATAACGTAGAGCTGCGCTTTCCTATTAACATGCTGGGCAACAAACTTGGCTTTGCTATTGTTGATGTAGATAATAAAGAGGCGTTGTTAGAACCAAAAATAATGTCGACCTCAAACTTAAATAACCCGAACGATTTAGGCTCGGTATTAGTCCCCTCTCCAGAAATTAGCCGTATTTTAAAAGGCATGGGCCACAGTGGCAGCCGTATTTGGGTAGTTGATAACCATCATCGTGTATTGGCACAAACAGGTACTATTCAAAATGCAGATGGCGTATGGGCTGATGGGTTTGCTAACCAGGCTCCCGAGACGTGGTGGCAGCGCTTTGAGCAAAATTACTTACACCCAATTTACTATAAAATATTAACGCGCCCCGAAAATGAATTTTTAGACACCTTGCACGATGTAGCTTCTATGCAAGGCACACATTTAGCGAAAGCATTGAAAGGACAACCAGCATCGTCTTGGCGCTTAACCCCTGATAGCAAAGCCGTTATTTTATCGGCCGCTTACCCTATTTGGATTCAAGACCAAGTAATTGGCGCGGTAATAGCAGAGGAAACCACAAACGGCGTACGTACGCTGCGTAATAAATCACTCGAAAAACTCTTTAACGTTATTTTAGCTGTGATGTTAATTGGTACTGTCACCTTGTTCTTTTTTGCCTCTCGTATATCGAACCGAATTAGGCGGCTGCGCGATACAGCTGAGCAAGCAATTGATGCACAAGGGCGTGTTACCGGCAGTATTAATTACAGCGACGCTAACGATGAAATTGGCGATCTGTCGCGTAGTTTTTCAAACATTGTTAGTCGACTTGGTGGCTATACCGATTACTTAGAGAATATGTCGTCGCGATTGTCACATGAGCTGCGCACGCCTGTTGCCGTAGTGCGCTCGTCACTCGAAAACTTACAAAGCTTGCCACAAAACGAGCTGAGTCAAAAATACCTCGATCGCGCCAGTGAAGGTGTTGAGCGCTTAGGTAAAATAATAACCACCATGAGCGAAGCCACTCGCCTTGAACAGAGTATTCAAAGCAACGAGCCTGAGCCTTTTGACTTACAAAAAGTAATAAATGGCTGCATGCAAGGCTATCAGCTTACTTACCCAAACCAGTTATTTACGCTTGCTGTATGCCAAAACAAATTACCCATGCAAGGTGCACCGGAGTTTATAGCTCAACTGCTTGATAAGCTTATTAATAACGCGCTGGAGTTTAGTGAGGCCAATACGGCGATTAATGTAAGCCTTAAGCAGAGCGAAAATAAAGCAACATTAACAGTGAGTAATACAGGTCCAGCGTTACCCGAAGGACTCACTGAGCATATTTTTGACTCTATGGTGTCGGTGCGTAGCCAGCAAATGCAGCAACAACCGCATTTGGGATTAGGACTTTATATTGTAAGACTGGTGTGCGATTACCATAAAGGCAGTGTAACAGCGCAAAACAACGAACAAGGTGATGGTGTCGTATTTACCGTAACACTGCCGTTAGTAAATGGTTAAGGCTGTATTTATACCGTTATATTTGTACCGTTATATTTATAGCCACAGCATTATATGCAAATAGTAAGTACGCAATAAGTTAAATTCAGCTGTATATTTTTAGTTAAAAAGAGTTACTTTAATTTACCTTAACTCCATATAAATTAACAAATAAACCCCTCTCACCCCTCAAAACCTGCCGGTTACAATTTAGTACAACTTCAAATGTAACTATTCACTTTTAATTCAGTCGAATGACCATACCCTACATCATATTAAAGTATTAAATTGAAGGAATACTCATGAAACCATCACTAGAGCGTGAAGAACTAGACTTTATTTTTGACTTATACAGGCCCTCTAAAAAACCTGAGTCTGAAAATGTAAAACCAAAAAGTACAAACTACAAAGAGCTAAGAAAGCACGACGCGACTAAAAACCAAGGCGTATCGCACTACTTAGTCTAATTTTATTACGCTTGGGACTTCTCATGTTCTAAAAATGCTTTAATGCAGTTTATTTCTGCAAGTTTTACTTCTTCGCCTATTTCAGGGCCTTTTTTGCCATTTTTAAGTGCATTTTGCACTACCAGCTTCTTATCCATTTTTTGCAGTTCAGTATGAATTGCTCGCAGCTTAGCTGATTGCGGGTATGGCTTATCAACAAGTGTTTCACCACGCCCTTGTGCATCGCATTGGCATACTTGGGTAAACGCTGTAAAACGTTCTGGGTGTACCAACGCATTTAAGTTAGTCACTATTAGCTTGTGAATGGTTTGCGGCCTTAACTGATCAATCGTGTGGCAAAGGGTGTGATTATCACTGGTGAGTACACCAACATCGCGAAAACGGTTAGGCACTTTTAAGCGCTCACAAAACGCCTCAATAACTGCAACACCTTCGCGTTCGTGCCCACGTAGGTTTCCATATTTTTTAAAACTAAGCGCTTTTCCAAAATCATGGGTTAGTGCAGCAAAACGTGTTTCTAAATTAAAATTTAAATCGGCTGCACGCCTAAGTACCAGCATAGTATGTACAAATACATCACCTTCAGGATGATGGTTTGCCGGTTGCGGTACATTAACCATGCGCTCAAGTTCTGGAAAAATACCTAAGCCTTGCAGTGCTTCAAAATAAAGCTCAGGGTGCTTTTCACCCAGTGCTTTTTCAGTTTCAAGCCACACGCGCTCAGGTACTAAATGATTTAGCTCACCTTTATTTTTAAGCTCGCGCATTAATGCATACGTACTTGGGTGAATACGCCAATCACTGCCATAGCGCGCTAAAAAACGGGCAATACGCAGTACTCGAACAGGGTCTTCTACAAATGCCTCAGTGGTGTGGCGCAGTGTTTTATTTTGTAAGTCAGCTTGGCCATTAAACGGGTCAATAATATTACCGTGTTCATCAAGCGCCATTGAATTTATGGTTAAATCGCGTCTTGCTAAATCTTCTTCGAGCGTTACCGTTGGGCTGGCATCAACCACAAAGCCAGTATAGCCTTTGCCGCTTTTACGCTCTGTGCGCCCAAGTGCATATTCTTCTTTTGTTTTTGGGTGCAAGTAAACCGGAAAGTCGCTACCTATTGGTACAAAACCAAGCGATTCCATCGTTTTTGGTGTTTCACCAATCACTACATAATCGTTATCTTTTGATTTTATATTTAGCAGTTTGTCGCGCACTGCACCACCAACGAGGTAGACTTGTTTTAAGTTACTTTTCACTTTATTCCCATAAACATTAATAAAATTGTTTGATACTAATCATAACATTAATTAAAAAATTCTGCGGTGTTTGCCAAGCTTAAGTAAGCTCATTACAATGGCGCATTATTTTCAGCTATAGCCTCACAATTAATGAAAAACCATTCATCAAAAAAAGAACTTATGTTACTACCCATTTTATTAGTGGTTATTTTAATGTGTGTGGCGGGTCACTTTTTACTACAAGCAAACTTTCAAGACAGTAATGTGGTTGAATACATGTTAGCAGCACTGCCGTTTGCTATGTTTGGATTGGTTATTGTGGCGTTTAAAATGGCGGCTAAAAGCGAAAAGGATGAACAAAACGAGCAGGACTCTTAATCCTACTCAGTTTTAGCTACTTATTATAATTTAAAGTATGTGATAGCCAAACCAGTCTGGCTTTATAGGCTGCGATATACCGCTGGGCGTGAACTTAATGTTTAGCTGGCTGTCGAGTAAATCAATGGCAAAGCAATCGTCTACGTCATGTAAATCATCTTTATGAATATGGCTAAGCCCTGCTAGCAAATCGCTTTTAGCCCGCTCTTTAGCTTCATGGCTACTGCTTGCAACATACAGTGCAAAGTCGTGTTGCTCAGCCATAGAATCACTTCTGTAAGCGCCTAAATTTACAAAATAGAGTTGTTTATTTTGTTCAACGTACGTATCAACAATCTCTACTTTAAAGCCATCAATATCATTAATTGCCATGTAGCTATCCATGTGAACACTACTTCTGTCGCCTACCCATTGGCTTTTTAACTTTGTATAAGTTTGCTCGATGTTTTGCCCTACAACAAAACGAATATCATGCATTTCAATGTGGCAACCTTGAATCCGGCCACCTAAATACACCATAAATAACTGCATGCTTTTCCTTAACCTAAATTATCAACATCAATATTATGCTTTTTAATCAACTTATAAAAATCTGAGCGATTGCGCTTGGCAAGCTTAGCGCCTTCGGCTACGTTACCACCTGCCATTTTTAAAGTGTTAATTACATAGTCGCGCTCAAACTCTTTTTTAGCGTCGTTCAGTGATAATGGTTCTACGTTTGTTTCGTTACTATTTAGCGCAGCTAATACTAAGTGCTCTGAAATAACATCGCTTGGCGTTAATGCTACAACCTGCTCTACTACGTTTTGTAGTTGGCGGATATTACCTGGCCAGTCGTAACGCACAAGCGCATGCATGGCATCGCTGGCAAAGTGTTTTTCAGTTTGCTTCATGCGCTTAGCAATACTTGCACTAAAGTGCTGTGCTAATAAGCTTATATCTTCGCGGCGTTCACACAGTGGCGGTAATTTTAAATTAACTACGTTTAAGCGATAGTATAAATCTTCTCTAAATTGCTGGTTTAAAATAGCTTCAGGAAGATTTTTATGTGTTGCCGATACAATACGTACATCAATTGCTATTTCTTCTTGAAAGCCTACGGGGCGAATTGTTTTTTCTTGTAATACGCGCAATAACTTAACCTGCAAGTTAAGTGGCATGTCGCCTATTTCATCTAAAAATAACGTGCCACCCTCAGCTTGTTGAAACAACCCTTGATGATCTTTAATTGCGCCCGTAAAAGAGCCTTTTTTATGGCCAAATAATTCGGATTCTAAAAGCTCGCCCGGTACAGCCCCACAGTTAATTGCAACAAAAGGTCCGTCGCTTACGTGGCTATGTTGATGGATAGCCTGTGCAAGTAACTCTTTACCTGTACCACTAGCCCCCGAAATCAATACATTAACCTGCGTTGGCCCAAGTAGTTTTACTTGCTCTAACAAGTGCAGCATTGCACCACTGCGCGTAACTATATTACTTTTAGGTGCTGCTTCATCTGCATTAACACCATGTATTTCTATCGCTTTAGCAAGGCTGTCAAATAGCTCATCTTTATCTACAGGTTTAGTTATAAATGCAAAAATGCCCTGCTTAGTTGCCTCTACGGCATCAGGAATTGAGCCATGCGCTGTCATCATAATGACAGGTAATGCAGGGTAGCGGCTTTGCAGCTGACGATGCAGTGCCATGCCATCCATTTCATCCATACGTAGGTCGGTTATTACGGCGTCAAACACTTGGCTTTTAAGTATTTGTAGTGCGGTTAAGCCGCTTTCACAGGTCGTTACTTCGTATCCTTTTGATTCGATACGAATAGCGAGCAGTTTTAATAAGCTAGCGTCGTCGTCAACGAGTAATACTTTTGCACCTTGCACTTTAGTTGCTGCCATAGTTACTGCTCCTTAGTTTCTTCTCGTAGTAAAAGCTGCTGCTCAATAGTTGCTAACGATGAGAGGGTTTCTTGCATTTTATTGTTAAGTGCTTGCTGCTCTTTTTTAGCATTTATTTGCATAGTCACTTGCTGCTTTTGAAGCCATAAATATTGCTTTATATCATCTGGCCAAAAGTAAGCTAAATCGAGTTTTAGCAACTTAGTCATTACCGTATTTGGATCATCATTTATGTTTAAGCACATAAATTTAAAAAAACGTTTAAGATCGTTTTCACCTGTAAAAATATCTTTTTTTGGCACCAATTTAAATCCGCCACACTGATTAGCGTGCCATGCAATAACTTGCTCTGCAGGCGGATAGCTAGGTTCTATTTTTGGTCTGGGTTTTGGACTAGGTTTACTGTTTTTGTCGTTCGTTATTTTGGTATCGACCACAGGTGCAGGTGTAATTGACACACGCTCTTCTTGCCCATTATTAATTTCACAACCTGATATAACCATGCTGCTACTGAGCACACATAAAATAGCGATTAAACGCAAGCGCATGTTAATTAACTCCTAGATTTTTTGTTATGGGAATTTTAATTGAAAACCGGCAACCATGCGGCTCGTTATGCTCAACAGTAAGTGTACCTCTTAGCTGTTCAACAGACTCTTTCACAATAGTTAAGCCAAGCCCACTGCCTTGCAGCGTAACATTTTTACTGTGTTTACCTTGATAAAATGCGCTGAAAATTTGAGTTTTTTCTTGCTCTTTAATACCGCACCCTTTATCAAGTACAGCAATGCAAAGTTGGTTTTGCTCAAGCGCTAAATTAATAGTAACGCTTTGCTTATCTTGTGAAAATTTTAAGCCATTTGAAATAAGCTGAATTAAAATCATCTCAATAAGCTCACTAGGTAAAGCAAGCGGTTTATTCGGTAAGTTATTTTGCCACTTTAAAGCCTGCTCACGCGCACTTAAACGATGCTCAAAATGGCTATTAATTTTATTAATAAGATAGCTAAACTCAACTTCGCTTAGGCTGTCTTTACTGGTGCGAATCGCATTATAACTCAGTAAGCTGTCAATCATTGTACGAAGGCGCACCATAGATTGGCTAATAAGCTCAAGCACTGCTTTTTGCTCACCTGTAATTGGGCCTACTATTTCATCAGTTAGTAAATCAGTGCCTTCGACCATTGAAGCAAGCGGCGTTTTTAGCTCGTGGGTAACATGGCGTAAAAAAGTATCTTTTTGCTGCTCAAGCATATGAAGTTGCTCTTGCACCCATTGGAGTTTTTCTCCTAGCTCAACTAGCTCAGCGGAGCCTTTAACTGATATTTTTTGCTGCCAATGTCCCTGCCCTAGCTTATCAATAACCGTAGTTAACCCTTTTAGTCGCCCACTTATGCGCCATAAAAAACCACCTCCTACAATTAAAGTAAGCGGAATAAGTGCCACCAGCCAGTTTATAAATGAAGCTTGCAAGCTTGTCAGCTCATTTTGGTTATTGGTAATTTGCGCTTCATTTTTATCACGTAACCATAAAGTAAGCTCAGCAACTAAATCGCTCACTGGCACAAATAGCTCCGCTTGCTGTTGTTTTTGCTCAACAAGCTCTACATGCGCTGTTTGTAAGGTGACATATAAGCGTTGCCATTGGTGGGTATAATCTTTATCCGTGTTTACAAATTTAAGTTCATCAATACTTTGCAGGGATGATTGCCATTTATCGACAATGAGCTTATCTAACGATTCGCTTTTTAATACCCAGTTTTGCCTAGTGGCGCGCTCAAGGCTGTTGAGTTCTTGTTTTAGAGTGTTAAACGATTTGGTAACTTGGTAGTTGTTACTCACGATACTTTGAGTCACTGCTAATTGCTTGTTAAGCGCATTTAAAAATACAATCACCACTATAGAAAGCGGGAGTAACGAAAGCAGCATACTCATTGCAAATTGCCCAATTAAATTAGGCCGCCAGTTAAGCATTGCATGGTATTTTTTAGCTATGGTTGCTGGCATTTCGTTTAGTCCTTTTAAATTAAGCGCTCTATTATTAAGTGCTTACCTTATACACTAGCTGAACCAGCAATTATATTTAATACGATTAACAGCCAGCGCTACAAAAACAATGTGTCGCAAAATAGAGACAACGTAAACCATTGATTTTTAAACCCTACCTTTAATCTCACTACATAGTGTTGCAAAAGGCACACAAAAATTACAATAAACCCCGTAAAAACTTCCCACCTCTTTCAAGTTAAAAATATAAACACTTGAAAATTAACAATAATTATTTTTGGCATCATTTTTGTAGTAGGAGTAATAACTTTAATCAATAAGGAAATAATTATGAACAAACGCATTTTAGTAATTTCATCATTACTGGCTTTAGGCTTTTTAGGCGCTAACGCACACGCAATGGACGTTCACGCGACTTTTAACGAGCTTGATAAAGACAGTAATGGCACATTAAGTGAAGCCGAAGCAGGTGAAGATGCCGTGTTACACGAGAATTTTTTACAAATTGATACTAATCAAGATGGGCAATTGTCGCTAGATGAATTCAAAAAATTTATTCAATAAACTCATTTAATAAGGAACGTGATTATGAAACAACTTATAGCCGCTTTTTCATTAATGTTTTTAGCAATTAGTGCCACCGTAATTGCATCGCCAACAAACGTGCGCTTTGCCCATTTAGATAAGGATATGGACGGGCAAATATCAATTGTAGAAGCTAAGGAAGACAAGGAAGTAATGAGACAATTTGCCGACTTAGATGAAGACGGTGATGAAAAAGTCTCAAAAAAAGAATTTGAAAGCTTTAAGCCTTAATGAGTAATTACTGATTAAGCTTTACTTAAGTTTGTTACAAGTAAACTGAATTTAAAAGCATTTGCCATAATCCCTGAGGGAGTGTGTAAAAGGATTTAATGTTGGGAGTTAAATTACGGCAAGTGCTTTTTTCCTTTTTATTTTATTTTAGCCACGAACTTTTAATACATCTTTTGGAAGGAAGACCATGAAGATACTTTCCCTTGTTATAAGCATTTTAATGCTATTAAGTTTTGATGCCGCGGCACTTGATGTAAAGCAACGCTTTGATCACCTAGATAGCGACAAAAGTGGCTATTTAACACACGACGAACTTGATCCCCAACCACAACTTTTAAACACCTTTGTAAAATGGGACAAAAACCAAGATAACCAAATTTCGCTAGTCGAATTTAAAAGTTATCTAACTAACAACCTTTACTAAGTGATTTGTATGAAAAGCATTAGCTATATAACGCTGCTGGCGTTTAGTATTTTTAGCACATTTAGTTTTGCCGCAAGTAACGACATTGCAAAGCAATTTAAAAAGCTAGATAGGAATAAAGACGGTTTTTTATCACGTTCAGAAACCGCTATAGACCCGGCTTTGTGGTCACGGTTTTCAAGCTACGACAGTGATAAAGACGGTAAATTAGCATTAAATGAATATGGCTTATATGCAAGTAAGTAGTTTTATAGCTAGGTAAAAAAACACCTAGCTTATTATATTTATATCTATTAATTACGTTCAGGTTTTACTTTTAGAACAATGCGCCAAATACTCTGCATCAGCAGGTTTTGGGCTTACCATAAAATCCATTTTGAGATAAGTTAGAACAGGTTGATTACTCGTATTTTCAGTTGTCGCTTTCCAGCGCCATAAACCCACAGCAGCTGCCGCATTATTATCAAACACGCCCTCTGGGTAAGACGAGATAACCTTATACCCTTGGGCTTTACCTTGTGAATTAATTAACGTAGCAAGCTCAACACAACCTGAAATACTTTTCTTTGCAGCTTCTATCGGATATCGCGGCTCTACTCTTTTAACAACATCCCAGTATTCACCTGCCTTACTTCGCAGTTCAGGACTCGATAAATCAATAAAACTCAGCATTTCATCGCTTACTTGTTTATCAGACGTTGAACTACAGGCTGTTAGCATCATACTCAAGGGGAGTAATAAATAGAGAGCTTTCATAGCATTTCCTTATTCTTGATGCTTATTTAGTTATTTGTAATATTCGTATTAAACTCATACCCATCAGATTTTATAAAGGTTCGATCCAAAATATTACACACACCGAAAGTAACTTTAAAGTGAGGTAAATAAGTACTTTTTTTTCAAACCTTGTAATTTTTCTCGTTACTTGAAATGTTTCATCAGTAGGAGATTTTTTTAATTTTACCTGTTACTTGAAATGTTTCGCCAGCCGGACAATTTTTTAGATATTTTTTACCTACAGGTATTGAATCAATCATGAAATCAATTCTGATATGCGTAAGTACAGGTTGTTTAACTACATTTACGTTAGTAGGCAGCCAGGCCCATGTATTTAAAGATTGAGCTGCTGCTTCATCAAATAACCCTTTAGGATATGAAGAAATTACTTTATATCCTTGCGCCTTACCCTCAGAATTAATAATAGTCATGAGTTCTACACAACCTGCAAGACCTTTTTTTGCAGCAGCTATTGGATATCGTGGTTCTGTTCTTGTGGAAATATTCCAATAGCCTTTCACCCTGTCGCGCAGTTCAACACTTGATAAATCTATATAATCGCGTATTTCAGCATTTGATACATCAGTATGGTTTAGCTTTTCTACACTTTTATCTGCAGTAGGTGTCGATCCACATGCCGCAAGTAATGAAGTTAATGGGAGTAATAAATAGAGGGCTTTCATAGCGTTTCCTTATGCTTTATTGATTATTTTACATACTAAATAATTACATCAATTACCTATTTTGTAAACAGTTAATATAGAGAAAAGCCTTAAAATGAGGTCTATCAATTCATTGGTATTATAAAATCAAGTTTGTTAATGTAAGTAAATTAACAATAAAAATTAAGTAACTATGCCACTCAAAAAAATAATCAAACCACTCATACTAGCCAGCCTTTGCGCTAGTTCTAGTTACACTCTCGCACAAACAAAAGTAATTTATAACGCCAATGGTTATACCCCTTTATACAAAGGTGAAGTACAGCAGTTTTCTACCCTCGTTATTAAAAATGGCAAGGTAGTTAAGCTCGGTAGCGAAACACTTAAAGATAGCTACCCAGATGCCAAGCTAATTGACGCGCACGGTAATACCTTATTACCTGGCTTAATTGATGCTCATGGGCACGTTATTGGCCTTGGCGACAATTTATCGCAACTTGACGTACGCGGCGCAACATCGGTTGATGAAGTAACAAATAAACTAAAAGTATTTGCCGATAACAAACAAGGTTGGATTATTGGGCGAGGTTGGAACCAAGAGCTTTGGGCTGATACACGCTTTCCTACAGCTAAAGATTTAGACAAAGTAGTGAGCGATCGACCTGTGGTTCTTTCGCGGGTTGATAGTCACGCCATTTGGGTTAATTCAAAAGCGCTCGAACTTGCTGGTATTAACGCCCAAACAAAAGCGCCTGAAGGAGGTGAAATAATTAAAGACGAATTTGGCAATCCTACGGGTATTTTTGTAGATAAAGCAGAATCGCTAATTACCCAGCATATGCCAGCCCCTTCAAAGCAAGATATAAGTGACTCACTAGATGCAGCAGGTAAGCATTTATTAAGTTTAGGCATTACCTCTACTCACGATGCAGGTATTGATAAAGCCACATGGGAGGTTTACAAAGAGCGCGGCGACCTTGGTAATTTACCGCTACGTATTGTGGCAATGTTAAGTGGTGCAAGCCCTGATTTAAATACAATGTTAAAGGCAGGCCGATACCACGACAAAAATGACTTTATGGAAATTCGCAGTGTTAAAGTTTACGCCGATGGCGCACTTGGCTCTCGCGGAGCCGCTCTGATTGAAGAATACGCAGACAGACCTGGTCACCATGGTTTAATGCTTGAAACACAAGAAAAACTCGAAGCGCTCTTTACACAAAGCTTTAAAAGCGGCTTTAGCGCAAATACCCACGCCATTGGCGATAAAGCAAATAAAGTAGTACTTGATGCTTATCAAAATGTGTTTAAAAAAACGGGCGGTATATTACTACGTAACCGAATAGAGCACGCACAAATTGTAACGCCTGTGGATATCCCTCGCTTTAAAGCGTTAAAAATAATCCCTTCAATGCAGCCAGTACATGCCACTTCTGATATGCATATGGCAGAGCAACGCTTAACTGAAAAACAATTAAGCGGTGCCTATGCTTGGCAAACATTTTTAAAGCAAGGATCGGTTGTTGCAGCAGGCTCTGATTACCCGGTAGAGCTTGCAAATCCATTTGATGGTTTGTATTCAGCCATTACACGCATGGATCATAACAAACTACCTGAAAACGGCTGGCGCGCAAGTGAAGTACTAAGCCGCGAAGATGCATTACGTGCATTTACTCTCGGTGGCGCTTATTCAGCTCATCAAGAATTTAAGGTGGGTAGTTTAGAAAAAGGTAAATGGGCCGACTTTATTTTAATTGATAAAGACTACTTTAAAGTGCCTGTTGACGAGATATACAAAACAAACGTGCTGCAAACATGGGTAGCAGGAATAAAACGATACGAAAAAACTAAAACAGAAAATACCACCGAAAAATAAAACTAAAAAAGGGTTAACGCAAGTTAACCCTTTTGGGTTGTGTAGGAAGGCACTTTTAGCTAAACATGTTTTTCACATCTTTTAGCATGTCGTTGTACTCATCACTTGTGAATAGCTGCATAGACGGTATAACGCCTTTGTCTATATACGTTTGCAGCGCTGCTGACTTATCAGAAACCTGTAATGTTCCCTCTAAAATAGCGCCTACTCGAATAAAGTCTACGTAACTAACTTTATCAGGTTTGTAACTTGGATCTGCCCAGCTTAGAGCTACATCAACAAACTCTTTAGGAAATTCCCACGCTTGCATAATCGACGAGCCAATTTTCCCACTCAGCTTTTGAATTGCGTGCGCTAAAAAGCTTGGGTTGGCAAACACTTCAGGGTGGCGCTCAGCTTCTGTTAAAATTGGTAATACACCAATATTGTAAACAAGCGCAGCTAATGTAATTGAATCACGATTTAATGAAGTGTGTTTATTGTTTTTTAAGTAAAACTCCATGAGTGTTATTGAATGGCTAGCAACGGTTAATGTTTTTTGCCAAGCCTTGCCCATGTAGCCTTTAATTAGCTCATTGTTTGATACAAATAATTGCTCCATAGCCATAGCCGTTGCAATATTTTTAATTTGGCGCAACCCAATGCGAGTCACTGCTTGTTGTAAATTAGATACTTTTACAGAACGTCCCATAATCGCACTATTAGCTACTTTTATCATACGAGCTGAAAGCGCTGGGTCTTGTGAGATTACATCTGACATTTGCATTAAATTCACATCAGGGTTATCTGCAGCTTGGCGAACCTTAATCGCTACTTCAGGTAGCGTTGGTAAAACCAACGTATCGTTATTTATTCTATCGACTAGAATCGTTAATAAAGCGTTTTCTGTAGACATAAAGCTGCCGTCCTTTTGTGTTCAGCCTGTAAAGTAACTGCAAACTCAGGCAGTTAATTTTCGTATTAGTAATATAATTAGTATTGTCTAACTTACCGATAAAGTTAAGAAAGTTATAGAAGTTTATTTTTATTTATAATGCTTTATCGCTCATGCTTGCCTTACAACGCCAAATACTTGCTATTTACTATTTAGTTTTGCTTTAATGCACTCACAATAAGGAAGCGTTTGTACATATTTAGTCTTTTAACTAAAGCAGTACAAATTATTAAACTTACTTTTTAACAGGCAATATAATGATCTTAAATAAAATTAGCCAAGCAATTATGCTCTCTGGTGTCGTTTTTCTTAGTGCATGTTCTGAACAAGCGCCGTCTTCTACCGACAACACAGCCACAGAGCTTGCTCAAAAAAGCAGTGCACAATCAGGCCCTGAGCTTATTAATGCAAATAACCAACGTTTAGATATTTACACCGACTTTAGCTTACAAAGTGATTTATCGCACTTAAGCGATAACCAACGAGCAATGGTTGCAAAGCTTATTGATGCTTCAAAAATAATGGACGAGTTATTTTGGAAACAATCTTTTGGCGAAAATAAAGACGCTTTTTTAGCAAAACTAAACGACGACAAAGTACGTAAATTTGCCGATATTAACTACGGTCCATGGGATCGTTTAAATGGCGATGAAGCGTTTTTATCCAGCTATAAAGAAAAACCTCTTGGCGCACAGTTTTACCCTGCCGATATAACCAAAGAAGAGTTAAACAATGCAGATGTTGAAGACAAAACAGGCCTTTACTCTGTAATTAAGCGTGATGAGCAAGGTAAGCTTTACAGCGTGCCATATTCAAAAGAATACGCTAATGAGCTTGCAAAAGCCGCTGACCTTTTACGTCAAGCTAGCAAACTTGCTGACGATAAAGAGTTTGCTAACTATCTAAACTTGCGTGCTGATGCTCTACAAAAAGATGACTTCCAAGTATCTGACTTTGCTTGGATGGATATGAAAAACAACCCAGTAGATGTGGTTATTGGTCCAATTGAGACCTATGAAGATCAATTATTTGGTTACCGCGCAGCTTATGAATCTTACGTGCTTATTAAGGATTTAAAATGGAGCGAACGCTTAGCTAAATTTGCCGCATTTTTACCTGAGCTTCAAAAAGGTTTACCTGTTGATGCTAAGTACAAGCAAGAAGTACCAGGCTCTGACGCCGATCTAAATGCCTATGATGTTGTTTACTACGCAGGGCATTCAAACGCTGGCAGCAAAACAATTGCAATTAACTTACCAAACGATGAGCAAGTACAGTTAGAAAAAGGGACTCGTCGCCTGCAACTTAAAAATGCAATGCGCGCCAAGTTTGATAAAATTTTAGTGCCAATTTCAGAGCAGTTAATTGTACCTGAGCAGCGTAAACACATTACTTTTGATGCCTTTTTTGCCAACACTATGTTCCATGAAGTAGCGCATGGTTTAGGTATTAAAAATACAATCACTGGTAAAGGAACTGTTCGTCAATCATTACAAGAGCACGCGAGTGCGCTTGAAGAAGGCAAAGCCGATATTTTAGGTTTGTACATGGTTGAGCAATTGCTTAAAAAAGGCGAGATCACTGAAGGTACACTTGAAGATTACTACACGACGTTTATGGCTGGCATATTCCGCTCAGTACGTTTTGGTGCATCAAGTGCGCATGGTCAAGCGAATATGATCCGCTTTAACTTTTTTGCACAAGAAGGCGCGTTTTCTAAAAATGAAGCGGGCTTATATAGTATAAACATGGAAAAAATGAGCACTGCTATTGCTGACCTATCTCGCTTAATTTTAACCTTACAAGGTGATGGCGATTACGAAAAAGTAGATCAACTAATCGCAACTCATGGTGATATTAAAGAAGAACTTGCTAAAGACTTAGAAAAACTAAGCAAAGCAAATATCCCTGTAGATGTAACATTTAAACAGGGTAAAGAAGTACTAGGGCTTAAATAAGTATAGTTAAACTTAGCTAAACCCTAAAAAAGCGTTGCAGCTTAAAACTGCAGCGCTTTTTTTAACTCTGTAATTTGTACATCTGTATACGGCACAACTGGATACTTACCCCAAATTGGCGCAGGCCATGCAGCATCAGTAGTAAAGCGTGCAATATGGTGAATATGTAATTGCGGCACCATATTACCCAAAGCCGCTATGTTTAACTTATCAGGGCTAAACACATCCATTAATAATTTACTTAGCTTGGCTGACTCTTTTAAATACACAATTTGATCATCCTCAGATAAATCAATTATCTCTTTTAAGTTAGCCTGCCTAGGCACTAATACAAACCACGGATATTGGCTGTCGTTCAATAAAAGTACTTTACACAGTGGCCAATCGGCAAGCTCTATACAGTCACGTTTAAGTTCTGGCGCTAGTTTAAATTCAGGGTTAGTCATTGTTATTTCCTACTTTGTCTTTAATAATCGCCACTTTATAGCATTTAGTTGCAGTTGCACACGCTTGGCTTTACCATCAAAGCAATATTTATAATAAGCTAAGGCAACCTTGTGCTAAAAAAAATAAAACACCTCTCACTAGCCCTCCCATTAATGGTTGGCGCTATTAGTGTTCAAGCAAAACCTTTATCGTTGGAGCGTATTTTTGACGATCCGAGCCTTTCAGGTAAATCACCTGTACAACTTAAATTTTCGCCTGACGGCAGCCGTGTAACTTATTTACAAGGCAAAAGCGATGACTACAACCGCTACGATTTATGGGAATACAATCTAAAAGATAACACCAACCGTGTGCTAGTTGATTCGGCAAAGTTATTTTCAGGCCCAGAAAACCTATCTGATGAAGAAAAAGCACGCCGCGAACGCCAACGTATTTTTGGTAAAGGCATATTAGAATACAAATGGTCTAAAGACGGTAAGGCACTTTTATTCCCACTTAACGGCGACCTTTACTATTACGATTTAGCCTCTGCTAAAAGTAAAAAACTAACCGACACTGAAACATTTGAAACCGACGCACGCTTTTCACCTAAAGGTAACTACGTATCATTTATTCGAGAGCAAAATCTTTATGCTTTAGAGCTTGATTCAGGTAAAGAGATTCAGCTTAGTAAAGATGGCGGTGGCGTAATTAAAAACGGTATGGCCGAGTTTGTTGCTCAAGAAGAAATGAGCCGCATGACGGGTTATTGGTGGTCAGGGGATGAAACTAAAATTGCCTATACCCGTGTTGACGAAACACCAGTAAAAGAAGCTATCCGTAACGAAATTTACGCTGATGAAGTTAAGTTATTTAACCAACGCTACCCGTTTACAGGTACCGACAACGTTAAAATTCAACTGGGTGTTGTTAAACTTAACGATCAAAAAGTAAATTGGATTGATTTAGGTAAAGATGAAGACATTTATATAGCGCGTGCTAAATGGCTGAAAGACGGCAATACATTGTCGTACCAATGGCAAAATCGCTCGCAACATAAATTAGAGCTGCGTTTTTATAACAGCGAAACTAAAGCACAAAAAGTAGCACTAACCGAAAACAGCGATACATGGATTAACCTACATTTTGACCTTGAGTTTTTAAAAGACAAAAAGCACTTTGTATGGGCATCTGAGCGCGACGGTTTTAAACACTTATATCTGTATCGCACAAACGGTCAACTTGTTCGCCAAATTACTTCTGGCGATTGGGCTGTTGATAGCTTAAAAGGCATTGATGAGAAAAAAGGCATTGTTTACTTTGCTGGTCGTAAAGACACTCCTCTTGAGAGCCATTTATACAGTGCGCCTTTATTTAAAAAAGGCGATGCCAAACGTATCACCGAAAAAGGTCAGTACCATAATGTTGTGCTAGCAAAAGACAGCAAAACCTTTATCGATAATAGCTCATCTGATAACACACCAAATTCAGCAGCGCTTCGCAAAATAAACGGCGAATTTATTACATGGCTTGAAGAAAATAAGCTTGATAGTAACCATCCGCTTACCCCTTATTTAAGCGATTTAACAAAACCAGAATACGGCACAATTAAAGCCGAAGATGGTCAAGTTATGCATTACCGTTTATTTAAGCCAAGTAACGTAACCGATGGCAAAAAGCATCCTGTTATTGTTAATGTGTACGGCGGCCCGCATGCTCAGCGAGTAACGAATAGCTGGCGCAGTAAAAACTTGTACTTTCAGTACATGGCACAACAAGGTTACGTAATTTTTCAACTAGATAACCGTGGTTCGTACAACCGTGGTAAAAAGTTTGAAGATGCTATTTATAAAAACCTAGGCGTGGTTGAAGTTGCCGATCAAATTAAAGGCGTAGAGTTTTTACGTACGCTTGATTACGTAGATCCACAACGCATCGGTGTTTATGGCCACAGCTACGGCGGCTACATGGCGCTTATGACTATGTTTAAAGCAGGCGATTACTTTCAAGCCGGTGTATCGGGCGCTCCAGTAACTGATTGGGCTCTATACGATACGCATTACACAGAGCGTTATTTAGGTCATCCTGATACAAATGCTAAAGGTTATGAGGACAGCGCAGTATTTCCATATGCAGATGGCTTAAAAGGCCCATTAATGATTTATCATGGAATGGCTGACGACAACGTATTGTTTACGCATTCAACTAAATTGTTTAAACAACTACAAGATAACGAAAAACAGTTTGAAATGATGACCTACCCAGGCTCTAAGCACAGCCTACGTGGTAAACAAGTGCAAACACACTTACATCAAACAATTACAAACTTCTTTAATCGTCATTTTGACGTTAAATAAGCAAGTAAAGTAATAACAGACTAAAGGCTGATTGATAAATCAGCCTTTTTTTTGCATTAATGGGCGTTAAGCCTAGATTAAACTCTTTTTTTAGCTACGCTTATTCTATGCGCTAAAGCGCACACTTTTTGAGGATAAATGTATGCCTAGTCTACGTAGTTTTAGTATATTCCAACGTTTCTCGCTGCTCATAGCTATTGTCGTATTTGGGCTTATAGCGCTTAGTGTAGCCAGCCTAACTCACCAATATAGCTCTCTTAAAAACGAGCAGTACCTTAAAACACAAAATGTAGTAGAAACTGCGTACAGTATAATCGAGCACTTTTATGACCTTGAGCAAAATAATACTCTCACTCAACAACAAGCTCAATCGCAAGCACTTAATGCAATAAGAGCTCTGCGCTACGACAAAACCAATTACTTTTGGATTAACAATTACCAGCCAAAAATGGTTATGCATCCTATAAAACCTGCGCTTGAAGGAAAAGATTTAACCAATAATAAAGACCCTGACGGCAAAGCATTGTTTGTTGATATGGTTAATATAGTTAAACGCTCTGGCGAAGGATTTATTCCTTATAAATGGCCAAAACCAGGTAAAGAAAAACCAGTTGAAAAAATCGCATTTGTTAAAGGTTTTAATCAATGGCAATGGATTATTGGCTCAGGTGTTTATCTTGATTCAATTGACGAAGCATTTAGCGAGCAACGTAATCTAATAGTCGTCAGTGCAACAATTATGATTATTGCTGTTATTTTACTTAGCTACTTTATAGGCAAGAGCATTTTAATACCTACTCGTTTAGCAGCCGATATGATGAAAGATATTTCACAAGGTGAAGGCGATTTAACTCGTACATTAAATGAATCCGGTAACGATGAAATATCTGAACTATCACACTCATTTAATTTATTTGTTTTAAAAATGCGAGAGTCTCTTGTTCATGTATCACAAAGTGCAAACGATGTAAGCGAACATGCGCATACAGTTGATGATTCAAGTAGAACAAGCCACTCGTTTATTGAGCTTCAAAACGATAGCTCAACCCAAGTTGCAGCTGCCATGGAGCAAATGACTCACCAAATACATGATGTAAGCCGTAACGCCGAAGCCGCAGAGCAAGCAGCTAAAGATGCAGCACAAAACGCATCAACGGGTAAAAATGTGGTTGCGCAAACAATTACAGCAATAGAAACACTCTCAAGCAACATAGAAACAGTCAGTCGTGTAACAGAAGATCTAGCCAACGAGAGCCATAATATAGGCTCTGTACTTGATGTAATAAGAAGCATCTCGGAGCAAACAAACTTACTGGCATTAAATGCTGCCATTGAGGCTGCTCGCGCAGGAGAGCATGGCCGAGGATTTGCTGTTGTTGCAGATGAAGTAAGAACACTGGCCAGTCGTACAGGCCAAAGTACCGACGAAATTCAAACCATGATCACTAAACTTCAAGAAGGTGCAAAAGCAGCAGTAGAAGCAGTTAAATCAAGCCAAGCACTTTCAGTTTCTACCGTAGATCAGGCGTCATCAGCCAATACTTCACTTAATGAAATAGAACGACTTGTTTCAATTATTACCGAAATGAACAGCCAAATAGCTCGCGCCACAGAGCAACAAACTCAAGCTGCCGACGAGGTTAATTTGCGTATTAATGAGCTATCTCAATCAACTGAGCAATCATTAAATAATACTAAACAGCTTACCGATGCCAGTGATAATCTTAAACAAAGTAGCCAAGAGCTTTCAAGCGTAGTTAATCGTTTTAAATTAGATTAACCCTAACCCATATAATTATCATAAAATGCAAAAGCCCTTAATTAACAGGGCTTTTTTATTGCATATAAGTTTTTAGCTTACAAACAGTAACGTGCAAACAAGCTCGTTACTGATGCAGCCGCTGGCTTGCCATGCTGCCAATCACCGCCTTCAACACCGCTTCCTGCAATGTCCATATGCACATAAGGCAAAGGTTGTGCAGAGTCGTTACCGTGTTTATCAAGCCCACCAACAATAGCCATAAACGCCATAGGGAACTGATGTCCACGAGCAGTAACTGCAGATGCCGCATTATTACTAGAGAGTACATCGTCTGCTAGCGTGCGTGGTTTAATAAAGTCGTAATCTTCACGGCGAGAGCGCGATACTTCTGCGCCATCGGCCCACAAATCTCCAAGGTCAGCTATTTGACGTGAAACACCAGCGCTACGAGCTGGACCGTTTTCAACATACGCACCGTAAGGACCCATTGCACGTGCCGCGTGACCCGTTAATGTAGCAACAGTAAACAACGTTGGGTTTATTTCGCCTTTAGCTAAATCTTTCATTTCGCTAAGCAGGTCGCCCATTGCTAAGCGCCCTTCTGCATCGGTATTACCAATGCGTACACGGATACCTTCGCGGCTAGTAATAATTTCATCTGGCACAAAACAATCCGAGCCAATAGAGTTACGAACAACAGCCAAGTACGATACTACTTTAACGCCTTTAGGCTGATAATCCGCAACGGCTTTCATAAAGCCCGCAACAGAAGCTGCGCCACCTTTATCGCGACTCATGCCTGCCATATGGCCACCTACTTTTAAATCTGCACCGCCTGTATCGTATACAAGACCCTTACCTACAAACATAAGTGTACGAGTAATTTCGCCCTCTGGTACATATTCAAGCTTAACAACACGTGGGTGATGGCGCTCAACTGCATACGATGCACGAGCAACAGTGCTTAGCATTGGGTAGTTTTTATCAATAGCTGCAATATCATCAATTACGTCAACTGCAATGCTTGAGCCTTTAAATAAATCAACGCAGTAATCAGCAAAACGTGGTGGAGCCATACGCTCAGGTTCGGTGCCACACAAGTCACGCGCGGCATATTGGCCTGCAGCAATTGCATTAACAGCTTTGATTGTTTGCTCGCTTGCGCCAACTAAACCAATTTGAGTAATAGGTTCAATACTTTCACCGTGATATTCACGCGCTTCTAATGGCTGCCATAAGGCTTGGCAAGCGCCTAAATAAGCAACTTCTAAAGCATGCTGATAACGGCTATCGCCATTTAAATTTGGTAAAAATAATGCAGGGTTAACACTACCCGACGCTTTTGCTTCGTTAATTGCTAATTTAGCAGCATCAAAATAACGGCGAACATCGTCGTAATCTCTATTTAACGGACCCGTTGGCGCAAGTACAACGCGTTTGTTTTCAATCACTAATAAAGTAACTTGTTTACCAATACGAGAATCAACTTTTGCTTGGTCTAAAATAGCATCACGTAATGAGTTATTTGGTAATAGAGAAAAGTCATCACTAATAATAATAAGCGCATCATGAGATGTGTATTCAAGGCTTGCACTAACCGCTTGAGGGTATGCCATAAATAAAGTCCTGTTAGAAAACATAAGCCCCTATTATCGTCGATTTAAATATTGAAGACCAGCAAGGTGCGATGAGCTAATTATACAACTTGCCAATAAATGGCAACTTGGGGTTACAGGCTTTACAGCTTAATCGAGAATACTCAGTTGGAAGTTTTGTTCTGGCTCGCTTTTAATGCCAACGCCTATGCCAAGTAATCTTACAGGTTGTTGTAGCCCTCGTTGATAGGCCTTAGTAAGGAGTTGAATAAATATTTCTGTGTTTAGCTCGTGGTATGCCTGATCGGCTGAGGTCACTACAAAATTTGCAAACTTCACTTTAACACTCAGCTTATTAATACGGTTTTGTAATTGCTGTTTATTAAGTCTTAAAACTAATTCGTCTAACAATTTTGGCAGCTCATCTAAGCACTCTTGCAAACTTGTTTTATTGTATTCGTAGGTATGCTCAACACTCAGCGACTTTCTGATGCGATCTGTTGATACTTTACCAACATATTCACCTGCACATTTTTGATAAAGCGACACACCAAAATTACCCACATGTTGCTGCATCCAGTTAACGCCTTTTTCACGTACATCCTTGCCGGTATATAAGCCTTTTAAATTTAGCTTTTCGAGCGTTACTTTACCCACCCCCGGAATTTTCCCCAGCGGTAATTGCGCTAAAAAGTCATCGACCTCATGAGGCAAAACGACAAATTGACCATTCGGTTTTTTTTCGTCGCTGGCTATTTTGGCAATAAATTTAATCGGTGCAATGCCTGCTGATGCAGTGAGCCCGGTGGCATTGTAAATATCTGCTCTTATTTGCTGTGCAATAAGTGTGGCACTGCCTTTACAAGCGGTGCTGTCTGTTACATCTAGGTAGGCTTCGTCTAAAGAAAGAGGTTCAACTAAATCTGTGTAGCGGCTAAATACTTCACGTATTTGATTTGAAGCTTCTTTGTATACAGCCATGCGCCCAGGAACAATAACTAAATCGGGGCATAATTGTTTAGCATGATAGTTCGACATAGCCGATCGCACGCCATATTCTCTCGCTATATAGTTAGCGGTTGAGAGCACGCCTCGTCGGCTATTGCCTCCAATAGCAAGCGGTACACATGCAAGTTTTGGATTATCTCGCATTTCTACTGCTGCATAAAAGCAATCCATGTCTATGTGAATAAACTTCTTCATCACCACAACAATAACTGGTTATTTATACAGTCATTATTATAGAATCAAATGTGATAAGCAAGCCTAGGGCCTGTTTATCTTTCGAGGTTAAATTTGCAGCAGTATGTTTGGTATTTAGGCAAGGCAGAGCCTATGTAGTGTGGTTATTCCCCATAAATAGGCGATAACGTAGCACAAATGCCAAACATACGCTGCCCGAAAGGTTCTGCCTAGGGGCAATTTACTCTTTGTTGCTCGGTTTTTACTTAGCCCACTAGGTCACAAACCTCGCGCCGCGATTAAATAGCCCCTAGATTGAACAAATTTTAATCCTGAAAGGTCAACAGGCCCTAGTTAACTATTAAAAAAAGCGCTTATTACCTTCTTGCTCTTTATAACCGCGCAACCAAAACATAACCTCGAAAAAAAACCCTGCTAACATCAAAATAATAGCGCCTGATTCGTTACCCATTGCGTAACAGGTAAAAGAGGCTATAAAAACCAAACAAGCTAAGGACCAATTAATTATGTTCTGCATATTTCTACCTCTGTGTGTTTTTGTGTTTGTCTGTGTAATTTAACTGTAGACCTAAAATTAAATAGGTACAATCATCTTATAAAAAAACATGCCATTAATTACCTTGAGCTCGTAACCCCATGTTGATAATCTAAGTACTTTAAAATTAAGGGCCAATAAATAATGCAAACGTTTAAAGATCAGCACCCTATCCATACCGACATCACCGTAGCGTGGGCTGATATGGATGCACTACAACACGTAAATAATGTAGTGTATTTACGTTACTTTGAAATAGCCCGAATCGACTTCTTAAATAAAATAAATCTGTTCGATACAATAAGCCCTAATGGCGTGGGCCCGGTAATAAGCGAAAATAACATTCGTTATAAACGCCCAGTTACATTCCCAGATACGCTTACAGTCGGTGTTACTATTTCTGATATAAAAACAGACCGGTTTGTTATGAATTACACCGTATTTAGTCACGCACAAAACGCTATAACAACCACAGGCACTTCAAAAGTGGTTATGTTTGATTTTGAAACAGGCCAAAAAGCCCTCATTGCAGAGCCTCTTTTATCGGCGTTAGTTAGCTACTCTCAAGACGAGCAATAAGGAATTCTCATGCAATACAGCCCACTTGGCAGCAGTGGTATTAACGTTTCAAGAGTATGTTTAGGCAGTATGACTTGGGGTAAACAAAATACTCAAAGCGATGCTGATGAACAAATAGCCTATGCGCTAGAGCAAGGCGTAAACTTTATTGATACAGCCGAAATGTATGCAGTACCGCCCTCTCCAGAGACCTATGGTAAAACTGAGGAAATTATTGGCGATTGGCTATCGCGTAATCAGCAAAAGCGCAGCGATGTGGTACTTGCTACAAAAATTGCAGGCAATGGATTATCGTGGGTACGTGATGGTGGCAATATTACGCGCCAAACGGTAATAGAAGCCGTAGACGATTCACTTAAGCGCCTTAAAACCGACTACATTGATATATATCAGCTGCATTGGCCAAACCGCTCTACCCCGCACTTTGGCAGACAATGGCCCGGCACTCTTAAATTTACCGACGTAAATACACAAGAGCAGCAAGCTAGTATGCTTGATATTCTAGAGGGCCTTAATGAATGTGTTAAAGCAGGTAAAATTAAGCACTGCGGTTTATCTGACGATACGCCATGGGGTATAAGCCAGTTTTTAAGTTTGGCCAAAGAGCATAACTTACCGCGTATGGTATCTATTCAAAATGAGTTTAGCCTAGCGCACGCTAAAGATTGGCCGTATTTAATAGAACAATGTGTACACGAAGATATTGCCTACTTACCGTGGTCGCCCTTAGCAGCCGGTTTATTAACGGGTAAATACCTAAACGGTGCTCGTCCTGAAGGATCTCGTTGGACCTTCATGCAGCGCAACGGTATTTTTAGAGATACACCCAATGCAGAGCAAGCCACTAAGCAGTATGTTGAGCTGGCTCATGCAAACAATATTACTCCAGCACAACTAGCACTCGCATGGTGTAACCAAGTAGATGGCGTAACCTCTTCAATTATTGGTGCAACAAGCATAGCCCAATTAAAAGAAGATATTGATGCATTTAACATCACGTTAAACGACGAAATTCTTAGTGAGATTAACACTATATTTAAAAACTATCCTATGCCTTACTAAGCATATACCAGTTAAAAGCAGCCTTGAACAAGGCTGCTTTTAACTAAAATATTTGACCCTACTACAACCAACACTATACTTTTATTAAGTTTTCTTAATTCAACGAACACTTATCAATGCTGAAAAACGGATACTATGCATTTTGCTTATTAATTGTATTTAACGCGCATGCTGTTGAACAAAAATTACAGCCTCTAGAAGAAATTATTTGGCTGCAAAGTTACACGCCCCCTTTTCATATAGCTAAAAGCGAAAGTGCACCACAAGGCGGTATTTGCGACAACCTAACCGAGCAACTCATTAGAACCATAACAGATGTAAAACATACCCGCTTAATTGTCCCTCAGCAGCGTATAAATAAATATTTAAGTGAAGGAAAAAGCGTATGCTTCCCGTGTGTTATTTATAAAAAACATAATAACCAACTACTTAACTACTCAAATCCAACAACGGTATATCCCCCATTTTCAATTATCACGACTAAAGAGCTAAAGCCCAAATTAGAAGAAAAGCACGGCTCGCCTATTCACCTTATTAATTTATTAACCGACCCGCAATACGTATACGGCCAAGCGGCTGCACGTAAATTTACAACTAAAATTAATACAATTATTGAAAACACAAAACAAGATAAAGAATCGTCGTTAAGTTGGAGTAGCGAAAATGAAAGTCAGGCTGTTATAGCACGCTTGAGTCATGGCTTTTTAGACTACTCAATTGATTACCCGTTTATGGCCGATTACTTTAATAAACAAGGGGAATATACGAATATAGAGAGTGTACCAATTGCAGAAAATGACATTCAATTTATACGAGGAGCAATAGGTTGTGCGGCTAACGCACCTAATAATTTTGCACAGCAAGCGCTTAAAAAAATTAACCGCGCACTAAAAAACAATGTACTACAATCGCCTGAGTATCAACAAAGTCAGCATAATTGGCTTAAAACTACCTTTGCCGACTTTGATCAACACTACCAACAGCAAGTTATTAATTTTTACTTACTTGCCACTGATGCTCAAGCAAGCACTGATCATTAGCATAAAGTGCCACAGCAAAAATACTTTTAGCTGTTACCTCGCCTACGCCCGACGGTGTGCCTGTCATTACTACATCACCATCTTCTAAGCTCATAAATTCACTAATTTCTTGTAAAATTGAGTCCGGATTATGCAGCATAAAATGAGTATCGCCTTGCTGAACTACTTTATTATTAATTTTAAGTTCAAAGGTAAAGTGCTTCATTGCATCAGTTAGCGCTACAAAATCAGTTAAAATTACAGAGCCGTCGAACGCTTTAGCGCGCTCCCATGGAAGCCCTTTATTTTTTAATTTACTTTGCACAGTACGCTTAGTTAAATCAAGGCCGAGTCCAACACCTACAAATTTTTTATTTTTAACTACAAAACATAGCTCGGTTTCATAATGCAACGTATCGCCGTTGTGAGCTGCAAATAACGTGTTAGTAATTGCGCTATTTGGTTTGTTAAATAAAACCATTTGATCTGGCGTTTCGTTATTTAGCTCTGCAATGTGTGCTGTATAATTACGGCCAACACACACTACTTTGGATGGTGTTAATTTCTCAGATACTAACTTTATTGAATGCATATAATAACATCTCAGTTATGAGCTAATAAGCGTTTCAAGCAAGCTCAAATTAATAGGTTTAAGTAAAACTCGGTCAATATTTAAATCTTTTATTTCTCTTGGGTCTGGCTCTGCGCCACTTACAATCACCAAGCGTAGCTCTGGATATCGCTCATTAATTTGCTGGCCTAAATCAATGCCACGCCCATCGGGTAAATGCATATCTAACAATACTTTATTAAATTGCTGGTCGTGATTAAGTATTTGCATACATTGTGCGCAGCTAGACGCAATGACGGTTTCAACGCCTAAACTTTCTAAAAGTAGCTGTGTAATTTGCGCTGCATCGTGATCGTCTTCAACAAGTAAAAAGCGCTGCTTTTTCTCGGTTAAGCCCTTACTACAATTTATATCTTTAGCTTGCGGTGCATGCTCTGGCGCTACCAAATAATCTTGCAAACATTGATACAAAGCAGTGCTATCAACCGGTTTTGGTATTACATCATTAAAGCCAAGCGCAGCAAGTTCTTCATGTATTCCTTTCATAGTAGCAGCAGTGAGCGCAATTATTGGGCCTTTGTAGCCCATTTTTCTAAGCTCTATGGTAGCTTCCTTGCCGCCCATTACAGGCATATGAATATCAATAAAAATAATATCATAAGGCGATTTATACGCATCTGCTATGCGTACTTTTTCAAGTGCTTGCTGGCCATGTTCAGCGTAGTCTACTCGCGCGCCACAGGTACTGATCATATGACCAACTAGCATGCGTAAGTCGCGCAAGTCATCAACAACCAATACTCTTCCGTGTACTTTACAAGGAGCCAGTTTACTTTGTAGTTGCGGCGCACTGCTAAAGTTAAGTACTTGGCGCTCTACTTCACTAATATCACCTGGGTAAACCGAAATAGTAAACGTAGAGCCTTTACCAACTTCAGAGTGCAAACTAATATCACCGTGCATACGCGCTAACAACTCAGCACATATTGCTAAGCCTAAGCCTGCACCACCTACAGAGCGCGATTCTACATCAGCTATTTGCTCAAACGGTTTAAATATCAGTTCTTGTTTTTCAGGGGCTATACCCATTCCTGAATCTTTAATACTAAAAAACAGCATTTCGGTGTCATCAACCCACTGCGTCCACGCATTAACAACAATTTCGCCTTTATCGGTAAACTTAACCGCATTATTTATTAAATTTATTAAAATTTGGCGAACTCTTGTTGCATCAAGTCGTGCAACTAAAGGCAATGGCTGATGTGATTCAAATCGCAGCGTAAGGCCCTTATCTAACACCGATACGCGCATTAACGTGTATACATCGGCAAGCATGCTATCAAGGTTAACTTCGCTCAAGGTAAGCTCTAGTTTATCGGCCGCTATTTTAGATAAGTCGAGCACATCGTTTAATAGGCTCAATAAGTGTTTACCGTTTCGATAAATTACACCTAACTCATTTTCTGCTTGCTGACTAAAGTCGCTCTGCATTAATAGCTCGGTATAACCTAAAATAGACGATAGAGGAGTTCGTAATTCGTGGCTCAAATGCGCTAAAAATCGGTCTTTAGAACGGTTTTCTGCTTCGGCTTTTAAACGCTCTACTCGCTCACCTTCAACATCTTTACGCGCCAAAGCATAGCGAATAGCACGCGCAAAGCGGCTAGAGCTCATTTCTGTTTTTATTAAATAATCTACCGCGCCAGCATCAAGTGCCGCCGAATCGAGTTCGTCGTTTGACTGCCCGGTAAGCATAATAATAGGGCCGCTAAAACCATTAGCAATGGCTTCTTTTAATACATCTAAACCATTAGATGCACCCAAGCGGTAATCAAGCAGGCAAATGTCATGCTCGTTTTTACTAAGCGTTTCAATTGCCTGCTCTGGGGAGCTTATCCATTGAATGTTAAATGTGTGTGAATCCAATTGGTCCAGATAGTCGCAGGTGAGTATGTAATCATCTTCATCATCTTCTACAAGCAGCAACTGAGTCACTTTATCTAACATACAATCTCCATTAATCGTTAAATGTTGTCGGTAGCTCTACAAATTCTACCCAGTATTTTCCAAGTGTTTTCATTAAATCAACTAGGCCATCAAACGTTACAGGTTTTGTAATGTAAGATGCTGCGCCTAGGTTATACCCTTTAACCATGTCTTCTTCTTGCTTAGACGTAGTTAAAATTACAACCGGAATACCCTTTAAGTTAGGGTTTGCTTTAATTGCTTCAAGCGCTTCACGACCATCCATTCTTGGCATATTTAAATCAAGCAATATAAGCCCTGGACGAGGCGATGTTGTCTTGTCTTCAAACTTACCTTTACGCTCTAAATATTCAAGTAACTCAACACCATCTTCAACAAAGTGAAGCTCGTTAAGTACACGGCTTTCGGCAAGGGCATCTTGTGTTAACAAACGATCATCTTCATCATCGTCTGCCATTAAAATAGTAATCGGTTTTACTTTTGTATAGGGCATTTAAGCCTCTCCTTGCAATGTGAAAAGCGCAGCTTCCACAGGTAGTTTTATGGTGAAAGTTGCACCTTCACCGTCTTTACTTTGGGCTGTAATTGTTCCGCCATGTCGCTCCACAATACGCCTACATACAGAAAGGCCAATACCCGTGCCTTTATACTCTGAGCGGCCATGTAAACGCTGAAACGGTACAAATATTTTATCGGCGTAGTCTTGTGAAAAACCAATGCCATTGTCTTCTATTGTAATAACTTGAAAACTTAATTCGGTATTGTGATCAGCACTAAATATATTTTCATGCTGGTAACTAATTTTAATATGAGGATTTGTATCTGGGCGTCTAAATTTCACCGCATTCGACAACAAATTTAAAAACAATTGCTGCATTTGGCTTTTATCAGCCTGAATAACCGGTAAGTCTTCTACATCTACTTGTGTATTAGACTCATCTATCGCAATTTCTAAATCACTTAATATATCAGCTACCACTTCGTTTAAATTTGTATCGTCAAAGTCTTTACCACGCGTTGCTATACGCGAAAACTCTAATAGGTCGTTTATTAAGTTAGACATACGTTGAGCTGCATTTTTCATACGGCCAATGTAATCAATCCCTTTTTCACCAAGTTCATCTTTAAACATTGTTTCAAGGCGATCGCTAAAGGCTTGAATTTTTCTAAGTGGTTCTTGTAAATCATGGCTCGCCACAAAAGCAAACTCTTCAAGCTCTCGGTTACTTCGGCTCAACTCGTCAGAATACAACGTTAATTCTTGCGTACGTTCAGACACTTTCGTTGCTAGTGTTTCGTTTTGTTTTTCAAGCTCAAAACGATACTGTGCTGAATTTCTTAAATTAAGACGCGTCATTACAAACATACCAATAATAAGTAGTGCGCTTGTTATTGCCGTTATAGCAAACGTAATTTTAGCCTCATTTTTTATCTTTGCTAACTTTGAAAAATGACTCACTTTGAAAAGTAATTCGCGGTCTTGTATTTCATTTACGTGTTCACGGATTTGCCTATAAAGATCTCGTCCTTTATGTGTATTTAACACATACAATGCACGTCTTTCTCTATCATCAAGTGCAAGGTTAACGGTTTTTTTAAGCTCGTTAATTTTACTATCTACAAGCACTAGTAACTGAGCAATACGATCTGCTTGGCCATCTATTTCAGAGTGGAGCGATTTAACATGATCTGTTTGTGCCTGTATTTGCCCAATCGCATCATAGTAAGGCGTTAAATAATCAGCCTCTTCAGTTAATAAATAACCACGTTGACCCGACTCAGCCTGCACTATAGATAAATGCAATTGCTCAATTGCCGTTGTCAGCATACTTGTGTTGTCTAAACTCTTTTGGGTTTGTGTTAAACCTTGAATAGTGTTCAATGCTAAAAATGCGTTACCTACAATAATACTCAACACAACAACTATAAAAGCTGCCCAAGTAATATTCGCTTTACTTTGATGTTTTTGCTTGTTCATTAGCTTCCCGAGTTAGTGTTTAAACAACACTGTATTTATTGAGAGTCTGATATTTTTTGTAAACTTTCGCTGCACTGTTGGCAATTATTAATAATTTTATCAAGTGCATCTAACGCTTTTTCTTTTGGCATATCGTTTTCAAGTACCAATTTAATAAGCTCGGCATTCATCGAAATACGATTTAGCGGCCCTCTTGCATCGTGTACTAACTTATTAAGCTGCTCTGTTTGGTTATCGGATGTCATGCCCTTCCTCAGATCTATTTATATTCGCCAATACCGCCATACGCATTAAGGCGGTTATAAAGTGTTTTTGTACTAATACCTAACATTTGCGCAGCAAGTGTTTTATTACCTTGCACTTTATCAAGCGTTGCATGAATAAGTTCTTTTTCAACTTCTTCAATTGTTTGCCCTGCCGATACTGGCTTTTCTGCAGTTTGATTATTAACACGCGAAAACGGCGATTCTAAATTGTCAGGCAAAATAATATCGCTAGTTTGCGGATCACTCATAATAAATGCACGGTGTATCGCATGGCGAATTTCGCGCACGTTACCCGGCCATTCATAGCTTTGCAACTCTTTAAGCTGCGCTGGCGTCCAGCTAAATGCTGTGCCATTTTCGTCATTAAGTTGATCTAAAAAGGCTTTAGCTAATAAAGGAATATCTTCTTTTCTATCGCGTAGTGGCGGTATATCAATAGGAAAAACCGCTAGCCTAAAGTAAATATCTTCACGAATAATATTATTTTGTGCTAAATCGGTAAGCGAGCGGTTAGTGGCTGAAATAACACGGCAATTTGTTGGTATTTCTCTGTTACCACCGACGCGCGTTACTTTTTTAGTTTCAAGCACTCGCAGTAAATTTGGCTGCATATCAATTGGCATTTCGGTTACTTCATCTAAAAATAAAGTACCGTTATTTGATTGCTCAAATACCCCTTCTTTACGCGCTATAGCACCGGTAAAAGCGCCTTTTTCATGACCAAATAATTCACTACCAATTAACTCTTTTGAAAGCGCACCACAGTTACTCGCCACTAACGGGCCTTCACACTGGCTGGCGTTATGGATAGCTTGAGCTACAACTTCTTTACCTGCACCACTTTCACCCATCAACATCACGTTAGCATTTGTTTTAGCAACGCGTTCAATCATATTGTAAAGCTTGTGCATTACCTCTGATTCGCCAATTAAGCCACCAAAGTGACGCGTTATACCACTCGACTTTGCTTTTTTAACTGCTTTTTTAGGGCCATTTAAAACCAGTTCTAAATCTTCGCGTTGTAATGGCTTTAATAAATGCCCAACATTTGGCTCACACATTTCAGCTAAAATACCCTTCACTGAAGGGTGGCCCGAAATAAGTGTAATTTTTGGAGATTGCCCAATCATTTTTAAATGATCGAGTAAATGCAGGCCGCTGCCATCTGGCAACATAAAATCTAACAGCACATGATCAAAGGTATTATTTTCAAACCATTGATGCGCTTCTTTTAAACTGGTTGCTGTGCTTATATTGTGGCCGAGGAATTCGACTATGTGGCATACAACGTCACTAAACTCGACGTCATCATCTACTAAAAGTATGTTTAACATGATAAATCCCTATGCTTTTTTCTTATTCTACGCATCATAAATACTAATTTAAAGGCGCGCTTAAAATCTAATGACTTAAATAATTAAGTGATTCAATACTATTTATGTTACCAACTTAATATTTACGTATGCTTAAAAAAATCGATCACAAAAAAATAATTAAAATCGTTCCTATTCACACAATGATAGCAACTGATAGTATGAACATCCCACAAAGGAGATGAAATGCAGCAATTAAAAACCCTGATTCATTCAGGTATTAATATCGACCAAGGCACTCAATTTACTCGTATAACAGGGCGTGCCATTGTAATTAAAAATAGTAAAATACTTTTAATGTACACAAACCGCTATGAAGATTACAGCTTGCCTGGTGGTGGCGTGGATGAAGGCGAAAGCATTGAGCAAGGCTTAATACGCGAACTAAATGAGGAAACAGGTGCACAGCAAATAAGTGTAGTAAAAGCCTTTGGACTCTACGAAGAGTATCGTCCTTGGTATAAAGACGATTTTGACATTATCCATATAAAATCGTATTGCTACGTATGTAATATTGCCGACGAACTTGGTAAAGCCCAGCTTGAACATTACGAGCAACAAAATGGCATGACTGCAAAATGGGTCAATATTAATGATGCAATTGCACATAACGAGCGCACGCTTGCCAACAGCGAAAAACAAGGGCTTTCTATTTTGCGAGAAACCTACTTACTTAAAAAGATTGCTGAACAGCTTTTTTAACGTCTACTTACCTGTTTAGAAAACGAAATATACCGACCCCTAAGCTAATTTTTTAGGGGTATAAAACCGATATAGCCCTACTAAATTACTGGCCATAAATAGGCTTTCCATTAATACCGCAACCGGCGAGCCTACTAATATATTATGACTTATCCAAAGCGATGTACCCACCACCATAATTAAGCGTAAATACAGATCATTTTTTTGAAACGAGGCAAAAGTCTGAATAAGTGTTGCAGCAAGTGCCAAACCACTTAGCCAGCTATACCAAGTAATATAAACGGCTAAGCAACTAAGTAACATAAACGCCAACATTACCCATGTTTTTCGAGCAAATACACAATATAAATAACGTATTGCAGCAATTAGCATTAAGCTGCCCGCACTAGCATGGCCAAGCATAAAAAAATGAACTGATGTAAGTAAAACAGAACTAAATAAACACATTAAAATAAGCGAACGAGACTTAAACTGAAAAGAAGCTAAATCTAATAAAGTAGCGATGGCTACCAAGCACTGAGCAAATAAAAACATAGTGACTCCTGAAAAAGCAGCAGTCTAACCAGCTTTACTATTTTTACCCTTAACTTAAGTTAAGTCGTTTACGAATTCGTGATAACGAAATAGCCGATATACCAATATACATAGCCACTTCGGTTAAGCTTAGCTGTGCAAGCCAGTGCGGCTTTTTTAGTAATAAATAACGATAACGCTGCTCAGGACTATTAAGTAGTAAAAAAGCCTCCTTTGCCTCTTTAAATATAAGCTGCTGAGCAACAAGCTGGTTTTTAATGTCGACCCATTCACTGTTATCAAATATATGTAATGGGACAACGATAACTGTGGCAGCCTTTATAACCTTTAACTGATAAAAAGCCTCTGTGTTTGTAAGCCAATTAGCAAACAATAGCGCAAATTCATCTTTAAAATAAAACTCCTTACACCTTTGCCCTCCATCAATTGTAGAGTGCAAAGCGCCAAGTACACCGTCAATAATTAAATAACCATAACGCTGCGTTTCGCCTTGTTGTAATAGCACTGTATCTCGGGAAAATTGCTTAACTGAGTATTGCCCCGCCAGCTTTTGTTTTAAAACGTGTGTAAGCTCGGCATAACTATCGCCCAGTTCAAATACATATGTTTGACTCATTTATTTGCCATTTTAATCATTTGCGAATTTTAGCTGCACTCGTATTAGCATATTGAGTAAACAACCTTATATTATCAGCGCTGCACTAAGCTTTATACGTACGCAGTAACCATCAGTAATCTATAAGTAGTAAGTGAAGATTAGAAAAACGTATCATTTTTATCTCTATGTAACTTTTTCTGCTAATTGCATTATTTACAGAACATATCAGAAAGCATTTTAAATAAAAATTATACTTTTATAAAAAGCTAAAATAAAAACTCAAATATTACATATAGTTATAAACAATTTATTGATAACTACTAACTGGCTTTTGTTTTGCACCCTTATAGATAATTAATTTGTAAGGAGATAGAAATGAGTAACACAGTTAAAACGATTAATCCGGCAACTGAGCAAACCATTAATACCTACACACTACTTTCTCAAAAGGAAGCTGAGCAGGTAATCGAAAAATCTCACGAAACATATTTAAAATGGCGCTTAACGTCGTTCACTGAACGTGCGAGATATCTTAATAAGTTAGCCTCACTTTTCGAAGAGCAAAAAGAAGCTATTGCAAAACTTATGACCGAAGAAATGGGCAAAGTTTACGAGCAAGGCTTTCAAGAGGTTGAGCTGTGTGCAGCTATTTGTCGTTACACCGCCGAAAACGGCCCACAAGTACTTGCCGACGAAGAACGTGATATGGAAGGTGGCCGCGCTATTATTAGCTACCAACCAACGGGCGTATTATTAGGTATTCAGCCTTGGAACTTCCCGCTTTATCAGGTAATTCGTTACAGTGCAGCCAATATTATGGCGGGTAACACAACCGTACTTAAACACGCGGGTAACGTATTTGGCATGGCTGAAAAAATTGAAGAGCTATTTAAACAAGCCGGTTTCCCAGAGTACTGTTTCAGCAACTTACTCATCGACGGTAAAACCGCCAGCTCACTCATTGCGCACAAAGCAATTAGCGGCGTAACCTTTACAGGTAGTGATGCTACAGGCAAAAAAGTAGCTGAAGAAGCTGGCAAGCATGCTAAAAAGACGGTACTTGAGCTTGGTAGTAACGATGCCTACTTAGTACTTGATGACGCAGACTTAGAGTTAGCAGTTAAAACCTGTGTAACAGGCCGTATGATTAATAACGGCGAAACCTGCGTTTCAGCTAAACGTTATGTAGTGGTTGAGTCTCTTTATGATGACTTTAAAGCGCAAATAAAAGAGCAATTTGAAGCCATGAAAATGGGCGACCCAATGGCAGATGATACAGACTTAGGTCCAATGGCACGTGAAGATTTACGTGACGGCATTCATGACCAAGTAATGGAATCAGTTAAAGCAGGTGCAAACATAGTAACGGGTGGCGAAATTCCATCGCAAACAGGTTACTACTACCCACCAACGCTATTAGATAACTTATCGCCTGGCATGCCTGCATACGATGACGAACTATTTGGCCCAGTAGCTTCGCTAATAAAAGCGAAAGACAACGACGATGCAATGCGCATCGCCAACGACTCTCGCTACGGTTTAGGCGGTGGTATTTTCTCTAAAGATGAAAAAAAAGCCATTGAGCTTGCTAAAAAGCACTTTGACACAGGTATGATCAACATTAACGGTTACGGTTTAGCACAGCCTAACTTACCGTTTGGTGGTGTTAAAGGCAGTGGCTATGGCCGAGAACATGGTGGCTTTGGTATGCGCGAATTTGTGAATGTTAAAAGCATTATGATCGCCAGCTAATTTAGTTTTAAAAGTAATACATAAAAAACCTAAAAGTGGGTAACCGCTTTTAGGTTTTTTTAACTTCAAAATTAGATTACAGAAGAGCCTACTAAGTCTAAACCGCAACGCAAGCGCACACTAATGTAAATGAGCATTTTGCTTTTTAGTCATTATCAACATAAAAGAATAATATAACAAATTCAGAAGCACTGATTGCAGCTAGCTGCATAATCAGCAAAAACATAATCCCAATTCCAGCTTGAGGGTCAGGCTCAATACCAAAAATGAGTACTGGCGCTAAAATAATAGTAAATAATGCAGCTAAAATTCGAATAAAAAAGAGACGTTTATTTTGGTAGTTATTAGCATTCGCTAAAAAATATAAAACCAAATAAGGTAATAGCATAAACGCAAAGCCAATTTCAGTTGGCATCCAGTACTTAATAGCGACAGCAACTAAAGATAAAGCAGCAAGCGCCTTAACTGGGTAGTACATTTTTTTATAATTCACATGCTTTCCTTTGCACGCAGTGCTTTATTAACACCTAATAAAATATTGCAGAACAATATAAAAACTTAAACTATACAATGCAATCTATTTCACTAGACTTAACCTGGCAGGCAACAATGAGCGAATAGCAGACGTTGATTGATATAGCTTTCATTGCTAATTTAACCGCTATGAGTGTAATAAATATTTTAGACACAATTTCTAATCTTCGCTTCAAGACCTTCAAACATAATTTTATAAAGCTCATCGTGAACGGCATGGAACTCTTCGTTGCTTTCCTTATCCCAATCGTTTAATACTTTATGATATTTTCCATGTGCTAAAAGATTACGAATCGAATGTTCATCCATAGTCCGACCAACTTTGGTAGATATATCTAGGAGCCTTTTATTAAATGCTTTTTTAGAGTCTCTTCTATCGTAAAAAACGTCTTCTAACAAAGACCTTAGAGATTTTTTCATATCTGTTTTCTTTGGGTCACCTGCCCACTCAATTTCAATAAATGACCAAAGACCTAAATATCCAAGAAATGGGTCTGTACACCTCAGTTCTTTCAAGTAACTCAGTTGGTGAAAACACTTATGGAATAGAGAGCGCTCAGCAATATCTTTTGCTAATAGGAAAGTGGCATCAGCATCTCCTAGTAAAAGCTGTCGTATCGTATAAGCGTTTTCGTGTAAATCAGGGCTTGGGGGCTGCCAGTTAACGTAAGCTCCACAACCATCGGTCGTAATAGTACCGTGACTACATAGTGCATTATCACTCTTAATTCTCATGAGCAAAACGAACAATTGGCCGACTTGATGCGAATGTTTATTGTCTAGAGGAGCTTTCGGAAATAGCCAAATTTTATCGTGGGGAGGGAAACCTCTTGAATAAAGCATATCGACAAATACTTTCCCATGTTCATTCAATGGAGATTCGCCATCACTTACGCTATTAGTATTGAAGAATGAAAGACAATCCGAATCCGAAAGATCATCTTGTAGCTTTGAATTAATAGTTAACCAGTATGGTATTTGAGGCATCAGGGTACTTAAATTGTTCTTTTTAAGCATAATAACAAAGTTTATTAGCACCGGTAAGCTACAACTCAATTGATTACTATATTTAGTAATTCATTAGGTAATTGGCAGACAAGAGTATTTCAAGTTAAAACACTTAGCATCATAGCGTCCGCTCATGGCACTCTCCAGCCACTCGACAACATAAAATATTGATTATAATTGGCAAGGTATTTTACTGTGTCAGATGGCGTTTCGCTTACCCGACCTACACTATCTAATAGTTATCATTCCTCGTCAAACCTTGGCACTTTTCGCTTATCAGCCTTGCTCATAGCTAGCTCTTGGATTTCTTCATGCTTTAGAACATCGGGTTTATCTTCTAGTGACTCCTGATTGGCATTCTCAAAAGAAAGCTCAGTGAGTAGCGCAAAGTGATCTGAGCCATATTTAGCTAAGCGCTTAATACGCTTTACTTTAAAGCCTTCGCTGTGAAATAAATGGTCAAGCGGCCAACGCATAAAAAAGTAACTTGCGTGAAAGGTATTATAAAAACCACGGCCTTTACGAGGGTCTAAAAAGCCACTTATTTGCATAAACAAACGGGTGCTGCGCGACCATGCTACGTCGTTTAAGTCACCAGCAACTATGGTAGGGCGAGTTGGGTTTTTAAGTGCTTTAGCCACCATTATTAGCTCTGAGTCGCGCGGGCGCGATGAATCTTCTTCAGTTGGACTTGGCGGTGCTGGGTGAATAAAGTGCCCTTGCATTTTAAGGCCTTCGTCGTTTTCAAACAGTATATGAATAGAAGGAATATCGTCCTCTATTAGCTCACATATTTGGGCGTCGAGTATTTTAAATTTGCTGTATAAGTGCATGCCGTAGCGGTTGTCTTTAGGGCATTCTATAAAATACGGATAGTGTTTTTTAATAACTGATAATTTATTTTCCCACCAGCTATCGCTTTCAAGCGTAATAAGTAAGTCGGGTTGGTGCTCGTTAACCAAGCTAATTAACTGCTCACTTTTATGATTCGACATAAGTACATTTGCCGACATAATTCGGACGCTATGATCTATATGCTTTGATGCGCTTTGCACTTCTTTTTTAGCAAGCCACGTATACGGGTAAATCCATTTGCCTTGTAAAATCATTATAAGTAACGAGGTTAACGCTATTAATACGTAGCTTATTTCACCGCTTTGCCATAATAAAATTAATGAGGCAACAGCTACAAAACTGGCAATATAGAATACCTGTAAACGCACAAAATCACAGCTACGCACTAAATAGTGTTGGCTGTACGACATAGGTAATAAGGTAACCAGTAAAAAAAAGCCAATAATTATAGCCAGCGTAATGAGCATTTTAATATCCTTATAAAGTTAATTTAACGACTTAAAATTGAAAGTATTTCTCGGGTGTCGTGCACCATATGGATAACTGTACGGTCTATTTCAATACTTACTGTACCATTATCTCTAGAGCGTTCAATTACTCTACCTCGTTTGTATAAATCGCGCTCTAAAAAGTCGCCTCGGTGGTAGCTTTTACTTAGCCCTGGTGGCGTCCAACCTGCGCGAATTAACTGCTTTGCCTCTTTTTTAGAAAGGTAGTCATTGTCGTTATGCTTATGCGAATGATGCTTTTTATGGCCGTGTTTATGACCATGCTTATCTTTATGCGGTTTTGCGTCTGCGCTTATTGAACATAAACCCAATGCTATTAGTGCTGTGTATATTACTGCTCTCATAAATAATCTCTAGCGTAATTAATAGCTAAAGATTAACAAACATGGATGAACATCGTATGAAACACCCACCCCTCGTTTAACGTTGTTTATATTGAGTTTTACAATGGCTGCGCATAATAGCGGGATCGCGTAATTTTAAGTGTTTTGTTTTACGCCCTGCATGGCGCTTGCGCCACACTTTAAAACTCCCTTTTGAAACATTGTCTCGCATAAATACCACCAGCTGCGGGTATTTTAATCCGTATAGCTGCTCTATTGCCTCATAAGGGGTTCTATCTTCCCACGCCATTTCGATAATACGTGACTGCTGCTCTGGGTTAAACATGGTGTTTCTCACAAAATTTAATTTATACGCTAGGCAAAAATACTTAGATCAATGCAATTTAAGCTCAGTAACTGTATAATTAGCATTCAGATTATGTATTTAAATGGTATCGAATTTATATTTATGCGCGCAACATTACTGTTTTTAGCTTTAACTTTACCTTCGTTATTACTTGCAGCGCCAAGTAAAACCCTGCGCTGCGTAACAACCCACTACCCGCCTTTTACTATTTACGATGAAAAAGCCGATACATTTACAGGTTTAGATATTGATTACATTAAGTTTATTGAAAAAAACTTAAACCTCAAAATTGACGTTGTTCATTTACCTTGGGCGCGTGTTAAAAAAGAGATGGAGCTGGGCTATTACGACTGCTATTTCTCATTGGCCAACTATAAAGAGCGTACAGAATATTTAGACTTTACTAGCGAGCCTTTGCATACCACTAAGTTTGGTTTATTCACGTTAAATGAAGATAATCTGCTTATTGATGATTTATCAAAAGCCGCTATAGCTATGTTACGCGGTGTTATTCTTCCCAAAATTATCGCTAAAAAGTACAGCCTTGATGAGAATAATCTGCTTCGTTCACTTTCAACTAAAGACACTTTTGAGCTACTTGAAAAAAAACGTGTTGAATACGCAATAACTAACTATCAAGCGGGTTTATGGTACTCAAAAGAATATAAAAACATTTATGCTCGGCAATTAAATGAGTTTACATTTCCTACTTATATTGCTTTTAAGCGTGGCGTAATTGATACAAAATTAGTTGATGAACAAATAAAGCGTTTTAAAGCACAAGCTCAATAATTAACTCTGCACATATTAAGAGATAACCAATGTTTACAAAACTACCAAAGTGGGTTGAATATGGCGCGTTTACACTGGCATTTATAGCGGGCATAGTTAACGCTGTTGGCTTATTAGGATTTGAACATCAGGCTATTTCGCACTTATCAGGCTCTGTCACTTTGTTGGGTATTAAACTAATGAGCAGTACTTCAGCCGCTTTACTGTTATTGAGCATACTAATAAGCTTTATGCTGGGCTCTGCGCTTTCTGGTTTTTTACTTGCAGGGCGTTCATTAAAACTTGGCCGGCATTACGACACGCTCTTATTTATTGAAGGCGCTTTACTGTTAGCAAGTGCCTACCTACTTGATCAATCTTATGTTTATGCAATTACGCTCGCATCAGCAGCATGTGGTTTACAAAACGCGTTAGCGACTAATTACAGTGGCGCAGTTGTTCGTACTACACACCTAACGGGTATTTTTACTGACCTTGGTTTAATGATGGGAAAAGCACTTAAAGGTGAGCAATTTGATACGCGTAAAGGCGTTATGTTTTTACTTATTATTGCGGGCTTTTTATTAGGTGGTATAACCGGTTTTGTTTTATTTGAGCATTACTTAGTGCTGGCTTTGGTGTTTCCTGCTGTGGCTTGTTTTGTTTTATCAATTACGTATCGGGTTTATAGGTTACGTACGCTTTAACGCAACAACTTTAAAAACATATAAAAACCACATACCATAAAAGCAATGCACTGCTATTTACTATAAAGGAATGTATGAAACCTTATTTTTTACCGCTGCTATTACCACTTAGCTACACTGCGCTTGCCAATAATCAAAATAACGATTCAATAGAAACCATAACAACCACTGCATCGCGCGTTGAAGCACTATCTACCCCACTGCCTCTTTCAATAAGTACACTAAGTGAAGCGCAGCTAAAAAGCATAGCGCCTACCCATATTGAGGAAGCACTACAACGAGTAGCAGGCGCTAATATTCAACGCGGAAACGGCCAAGAATATTTACCCGCCCTTCGCTCGCCAGTACTTTCGGGCGCAGGCGCGTGCGGTGGTATATTGACTTTGGAGGATGGAATACCACTAAGAGCCGCTGGGTTTTGTAACATAAACGAGCTATTTGAAGCCCACAGCGAAATGGCGCAGCGCATTGAAGTATTAAAAGGCCCTGGCTCTGCACTTTATGGCTCAAACGCTGTGCACGGTGTTATTAATGTAATAACGCCCGACACCACACAAGGCGGTGGCTTAGTTGGTTTAGATTATGGCTCGTACGGTTATGCTCGTTATAAATTACGCGCAGGGCAAGATTACGGCAACAGCGGTATAGGCATTAACGCAAGTATTACCGACAACAGCGGTTACCGCGACGACGAAAGCGTAGAGCAACAAAAAGTAAATATTCGCCACCGCTATTCAAATGATAATTTACTACTGACATCAGGGCTTACTTACACAAACCTCGATCAGCAAACTGCGGGCTTTATTACTGGTTTTGAAAGCTATAAAAACGAAGATCTCGCGCAAAAAAACTTTGACCCAGACGCATTTAGAAAAGCACGCGCGTTTAGAGCGTGGAGCAATGCAACATGGCAATTAAATAACGATGATGTGCTCTCGACTACGTTATATTTTCGCGACCAAAGCATGGACTTTTTTAAGCACTTTTTACCCGGCACACCGCTTGAAACAAACAGTCAAACAGGCTTTGGCGTGCAATCGCTTTATCAACATAACTTACAAAGTAATGTAAAAGTAAACCTAGGGCTTGATGGCGAATACACGCAAGCCGACTTTACTCAAAGTCAAAACGAGTCAACGCAGGGCTCTGCATTTTTAGTGGCCACCGTACCGCAAGGCAAGCATTACGACTATGATGTAAACGCCACGCTTTATGCGCCTTTTGCCTCTATTGATTGGCAATTACATAACTGGTTATTTACCGCAGGTGTTCGCTACGAGCATATGCAGTACGACTACACAAATAATATGCTTGCAGGCAGAACCAAAGACGATGGTACTGAATGCAGCTTTGGTGGCTGCCGATACAGCCGCCCTGAAAGTGGAAAAAATAGTTTTAGTAATCTATCGCCAAAGCTTGGGGTTAGTTATCAGTACAATACAAATAACACGCTTTATGCTAACTTTTCTCGCGGTTACAGAGCGCCACAAGCGGCTGAGCTCTACCAATTACAACGCGAGCAAACCACTGCAAATTTAAGCGCCGAAATAGCCAATAACGCAGAGCTGGGTATTAAAGGGATTTACGAAAAACTACGTTATGGCGTGTCACTTTACGCTATGAGTAAACACAATACGATTTACCGCGATAGTGACTTTTTTACGGTAAATAATGGCAGCTCTCGCCATCGTGGTATTGAGCTTGAACTTGACTACCAGCTAACGCAGTCGCTTGCGCTTAACTTTGCAGGCACTCACGCAAAGCATACTTATACTAACAACCAAATACTTAACGGTTTAAATATAAACGGCAACGACATAGATACCGCGCCGCGTAATATTGCTAATCTCGATTTAACATGGCAGGCATTAAACAACGCGCAATTTGCTTTGCAGTGGCATCGCGTTGGTAACTACTACACCGACCCAGAAAACTTAAATAAATACCAAGGGCATGATGTTTTAAGCCTGCGCGCTCAGTGGCAAGTTACTAATAACCTTGAAGTGCTTGCCCGCATTATTAATTTAACTAATGAGGCTTATGCAGAGCGCGCCGATTACACCAGTTTTACCGGCGACAGATACTTCCCGGGTAGACCTCGTAACGCGATGCTTTCGGCAACTTATACGTGGTAATGCCTATTTAAAGGCTAAGCTAATTTAACTGATTTAAATCGCTCATGTATTTCATGGGCGACTTTTTCATTACCTTTTTAAACATAGTAATAAATGCACTCACCGACTCATACCCTAATAACTCCGACACCTGCTGCACACTTTGCTTATCAGAAAGCGCCTTTAAGGCTGTAATTATATGCAATTGCGTACGCCACTTTCCAAATGTCATGCCGGTTTCTTTTTTAATTAACCGCGCTAATGTGCGCTCAGTTAATGCAAACTGCTTGGCCCAAAGTGGCAGTGTTTTTCGATTGTTTGGCTTGTTTATAAGCTGATCGCTCATAGTTTGAATTACCTCATTTTTAGATAATACAAAATCCAGGGGCTGTACGGGCATTTCAATAAGTTGATCAAATAATACCTGCGCTAAACGTGCTGTTTTACTATTTAAAGCATAGTGCTGATTATGCGCAGCTAGTTCGCACATTAGCTCTTTAACCAATGGCGTAATGGCTAACGTACAGGTATTTAGTGGCATACCGTTTTTACTACTACCAATAAATAAATGACAAAGCTTTGCGCTATCAGACGCCCTATTACTGTGAATCTTTTTTGCGGGGATCCAAATTGCACTGTGCGTAGGCACCATCCACATTTTTGCCGACACTTCACATGTTACATAACCATGCAGCGCTAAAATTAATTGCCCTTTTGGATGAGTATGCAGGGGGATTTCGTGACTTGCATGGGCGTGCTCTATTTTGGCTATTATGGGCTGCGTCATTGTTTCAAAGTTTTTAATGTCGTCCCAGCCAATTGCATCAAACATAGTTTTGTCTGTTTTTAGTTATTTAATGTCATTATCTCTAAATTATAGTTTTTACTAAGCCTTTATACTAGCGCCCATTAAGTATTAGTAACAACTCAACTTTAATGGCCTTCTCTTTTGTTAAATAACACACCTAAATCACGTTTTGCTGGCATATTACTTGTGCTTGGCATATTACTTATTGCCGCAAACTTACGCGCCACATTTACAGGTATTGCACCTGTGCTTGAACAAATTATTAATCACTTTGGGTTAAGTGCTTCGCAAGCTGGATTTTTAACAACATTGCCACTCATTGCCTTTGCGGTTGTATCGCCAATGGCGGCAATCCTTGCTAAAAAACAGGGTCTTGAGCGCACCTTATTTGTAGCTTTGCTATTTATACTTGCAGGCGTTGCGGCGCGAGTAATAAATACCTCAGCTATGTTGTTTGTAGGTACCGCTATTATTGGTGTGGGTATTGCTGTAGCAAACGTATTATTACCGAGCTTAATTAAACGCGACTTTCCGGGAAAAATTGCGTTAATGACCTCAGCCTACGTGCTTACTATGGGCGTGGTATCGGGTGGGTTTTCCACTTTGGTATTTCCGCTTAGTCAGTTAAACGGATTAGGATGGCAACTTGCGCTGGGCTCATCAGCCCTTATTACACTGGCGAGTATTATTGTATGGATGTCGCAATTAAGTAAACACACAAAACCTGCCAGTATTGCTCAGCACGCTGATACTTCAAAAAGTGTATGGCGTTATGTACTAGCGTGGCAAATTACCCTGCTGTTGGGTTTAAACTCTTTTTTAAATTATATAATTATTACGTGGTTGCCCAGCATATTAACCGAAGCAGGCCAAAGTGCTACGCAAGCGGGTGCTTATCATGGGGCTTTTCAAATTGCGACTGCATTACCGGGTTTAATATTAATCCCGCTATTGGCAAAATTAAAAGATCAAAGCGCGCTTAGCTTTATTTTAGCTATGCTCAGTGCACTTAGTGCATTAGGGCTGCTTTACATGCCTAACTATGCCTTTGTGTGGACCTTAATGCTGGGCTTTTGCTCTGGAGCATGTTTTATATTGGGGTTGTCGTTTATTAGTTTACGAACCGATGATTCGCAACAAGCAGCGTCGCTTTCAGGTATGTCGCAAAGCGTAGGTTATTTACTCGCGGCTATTGGTCCTATGCTAGCTGGTGCATTACACACGACTACAGGAAGTTGGGCTGCGCCATTATGGCTGTGCGCTATTGCAGGCGTATTATGCGCGCTATGTGGCTTAGGTAGTGGTAAAAACACCACGTTAGCTAAATCAGTTAACTAGCTGTTGTAACCACGAAAAAAAACCAGATGCAGGCTTACCGCTAGTATGCTTTTGCTCGTAGCGTTTATTAGTTGCTTCACGCTGTTCACGGCGCTCTTGCGCTAAATTAGCCTTTGCAGCAAAACGCAAGCGCTGCTCTTGAGTAAGCTCATCATTAAAACTAATGGCTGTTTTTTTAACTGCTCGGCTGCTTTTAGGTGAACTACACATGTTATTCTCCAAATGACTGACTTATAAGTAGACAGTCATTTGGTAAAATAAATTTCAAACCGCTTACTAAAAAAGTGATTTTTGATCAGTATTACTAATTTTGTGGGGTTGTATCAAACGCAGGTACTTCGTGTAAGCCGCTCAACCAGCTCAATGTTGATTTAGCCCAAATTTGTGCTGTTGGCGTAAACTGTTCACGCTGATCAACCGCACCAATACGCAAGCCATATACACGGTCAGTTTTAGCTTCGTTAGTTGCATAAAGTGTTGTACCACATGTACCACAAAAACCTTGCGCACGCTTGTTACCACTTTGCGCTGTTTTAACAAACTCTTTTGGCTCACCTTGGGTAAATACTACCGAATTTGGCTCTGCAATTATAACGGCTCTAAATGGGCCGCTCGACATACGTTGGCAATCGCTACAATGGCAAACAAGTGCATTATTATTTTGAGACTTTGCTTGGTATTTAATTTCACCACAGTAACAGCTTCCAGTAATTTCCATTATTTAAATCCTTAATGCTTATGAAGATTGAATCGAGATATAAGACCGGCAGTATCGATTCATTATTTTTAAAATATAAAAAATTGCTCGCCGGTTCATTTGTATATTCGGTTAGATTTTTAATTTTTGAGAGTCATTTTCAACGTTGAGCAAGTGCTACAAACATGATCCGATGTTTTAAATAAAACAGCAATACCACGTTAAGCTAATAGCGTAACGTGGTGCGTCTAAATTATTTTTTATATGTGTTTAGATCATAAAATAAGAATAGCAATGTAGAACTTCCCCTTATGTTGGGGGTAATTATTTAAATGCGTTAGCATTTTTTATGCTGTCAAAATCGTTAAAGCGCACGTTGTGTTGCGCCATTACTTTAAGTATTTTTTCACTTAGCATTTGACGTAAATAAAACGGCTGATTTGGCACAAAATGATGGATGGTATGCGTTTTACCAAAGTTAAAACAAAACAAGTGAAACGGCATAAATAAACGGCTCGTTAGTACATGAGTTTGCTCAAGCATGTTATTAACGCCGCCATAGTAATGCATGCTTGAGGTAACAAAATTAAGCGAGCTTGAGCGAATAATATTAGGAACAATGAGCACAACCATTAAAAATTCGAACACATTCATTGTACTTAACAACCAGCTAGGCGAATTTAGCGAAAGTGGTATAAATAAATCAACAATATGAAATACAATAACGCTGTATAAAACAGCAAAATACGCAGTCGCTATCGGAAATCCCGCATTAAAAACACTCGAAAAACTAAAGCCATTAATTTCTTTTCTAAAACGTTTAGTAGAAATAACTAACCCTAATAACCCATCCATAATAACTAACGCACGTAGGAATGGGTTTTTAATACCGTTGCCCACCAAGCGCTCTTCTAAGTCTTGTTGTGTGCCTGAGGTTTTGTGATGGTGTAAATGCATTTTACGTCGGTACCACGGGCTAATAGTATTTGGCCGCATTAACCATACTGTTAGCATCATAAAATTATGCATAAATGGCTGGTTACTAAAGTATTGTTTATGTATAAGGTCGTGTTCTAACTCATGGGAAATAGATGCAGCAATAGCCGCAAGTACTATGCATACCCAAGCAGGTATGATGGCTAAATAATATAAAACACCAACACCAATTAGTGCGCTAAGCGATAGCAATAAAATAATTAACCCTAAGGTATTTTGATGTGCAAGTAACGGGTGCTTTTGACGAAGTGATGCTTCCTCTGCCTTAATTGCTTTAACAATCGATTGAATGTTCTGTTTGGCACTTAATTGAGTCATATATAATGTCTTAAAAACCTTGTTGTACAAATAATACCTGAATTAAGCGCAAAATCGGCATAAAGCAGGAATAATTATTGTAATACGGCTAACTATTATCAATAGTTCAATTGCTTATTTATTCAATCGCATAACAGTTTAATAGCACTCATAACCCAAAATATTCGCTTTATATATTAGCCAAAAAGACTTAAAAAATTACCTATGGAGTATCCTTGCTATAAACGATTAATTATCAACCAGTTGTTTATGCAAATAAAAGAAAAGGCTTGCCGCCCCCTCTTTTATTTGTATAATGCGGATACAGAATAAGAGGTATATAAGTATCCTTTTTATTTTAAGTGGTTTTTCTTTATCTTTTTATGCTTAAAAGATTAAAGAAAAATTATGCCAGCGTGATGAAATTGGTAGACATGGGGGATTCAAAATCCCCTTCCGAAAGGAGTGCCGGTTCGAGTCCGGCCGCTGGTACCACTTTTTGAACCTCAGCTAATTATTGGCTGAGGTTTTTTTATACCTAAAACTTAACTAGTAATTTATACTAATTCGCTTAATTAAGTGAGCTACGTTTAGGCAGAAAACGGTTTCGATAACAAGATAAAACCTAGATGAGTTGAAGCAAAAGCTACAAACCTTTCATTAAAGCCGTCAACGTAATTAGGAAGGTACATAAATCTAATAAGCACGCTAGTTATGCGTCTTGCTCTTGATTTGTTATATCCCCAATTCGACTACTTAACTCTTCGTCACTAACATCTTCTTTGTGTGTACCAATGATCCATATATGACCAAATGGGTCTCGTAGTGTGCCGGTCCTATCACCATAAAACTGGTCATGTAAGGGTCTTATTAGTGTTGCACCTAGATCAATTGCTTTTTTAAATACGGTATCAACATCTTCAACATAAAGCATAAGGCTTAGCGCAGTACCACCGAGTTCTTTTGGGCTTTTTAAATGCTCTTCAGAACCATTATCTGAAAGCATAATATGCGAATCACCAATTATTATTTCTGCATGGGCTATTCCACCATCAGGTAAAGGCATTTGCATTACGTGTTCAGCACTAAATGTATCACAATAAAAATCTATCGCTTTTTGTGCGTCATTCATAATTAAATATGGTGTAACTGAATGAAACCCTTTTGGTATTGCTGAGACTGCCATAATATTCTCCTTTACTTACGCGGTGATTTTTAATATTTAATAAACTAAATATGCGTTTAATTGCCCCTAAATTTAAGCTTAGCTCATACAAAAAATTGCGTTACTTTTCGAGGTTTAAACGCTTATGCCAAGCAGCAATACTTTCATCAGGGTATTCTTCAAATTGCTTGTCACTTTCATTAATGGGCGCATTTACCCAATTTGCTTTACTACCAAGCATTAAATGAGTGCGCTCTGGCGGTATGGGTAACTCACTATCTATTGCACCAGCAAAGGGGTGAACTTGCTCAGGCCAACGTGCATCGTATAACCACAAGTTAGCACTACAATGCTTACAAAAATGACGCTCTGCAGGGCTGATTTTATCGCCTATTTTTGCATGATAAATAGTTATGTGTTCACGCCCTGTAACCTCAAGCGTGCTGTATTGCGCGTTTAAATTAATAACAAACCCGCCGCTCCCTGCGGTTTTACGGCATATAGAGCAGTAACATAAATTGTAAGGATAAGGGTGTTTTGAGTTGACCGTAAATACCACTTTGCCACAGTGACAAGCCCCATTAAGCTTCATAATATATCCAATTTTTTTATTGTTGGCTTGAACTAATACCTTAACTAGGTGAGCTTAAAAAAACCACAACAATTACATGCTGTGGTTTTTTAATTATTGAGCTTACTAACGTTTCCAATATCTTAAATTACGTAATGTATTTATAAATTTATCGGCAGAGTGTGCCTCTAAATCAATCCAACCATCATCTGCTTTGTCATCGAGCCCTGCGGCTTTAAATAAAGGCTTAGCCTCTTGTGTGTAGCCAATGTATTTCATATGTGCATACGCATCACTTACAAAGTCTTTAGCTTCTGCAATAGCAGCTAGTTTTTCGGCTCCCTCTTCAGTGGTGAGTACAAGTACCGCATCGTATAAAACCGATGGACCACCATTAATAACCTGATCAGCTTTAAAGTGCTTACCTTTACTGCATTTAGCACCGCCAACTTGTGGGGCAATAATTTCAGAGTTTGCGCCTTCACTTTTAAGTGCATTGGTAACCGATTCAAAGATGTCTGCATTAAAGCCATCACTTACTAAAATACCTAATTTACGGCCTTTGAAGGTGTTGGGCGCATTTTTCAAAATACTTAACGCATCAGATACAGGTAAGTCTTTACGTGTTGGCATAGCAGCTTCAGCTGGGTCTGGCATTTCTTGCAAGCCAAGTCCTTCGGCAACTTTATCTGAGAGGGTTTCGTCAATATTTAACAAGTGCGATACCAAACGTTCTCGTATTGGTAAATGCTCAACTTTAGACAGCTCAAACACGTACGCAGATTGAATATGCGCCTGCTCTACCTCTGTTTGACTTAAATAAAATTGACGGGCTTGACTGTAATGATCGCTGAATGTTTCTGAGCGATAACGCAGTTTATCACCGCCGCTTACTTCAGGTTCCTTTGAGCTTTTAAAGCCATGTACTGGGCATTCGCGCGGGTTGTTTTCGTCGCCGCTCCATGAGTTTGGCTCATAATTAACACGCCCTTTTGGATTGTGCATTGCCATGTGGCCATCTTGCTGAAAATGACGCATTGGACATTTAGGCGCATTGACCGGAATATGCGTAAAGTTAGGACCACCTAAACGCTTAGTTTGAGTATCTAAGTATGAAAAGTTACGACCTTGCAGTAGCGGGTCGGGTGTAAAGTCGAGCCCCGGTACAATGTTTTGAGTACAAAATGCCACTTGCTCTGTTTCTGCAAAAAAGTTGTCTACAACACGGTCAAGCACCATACGGCCAACAATTTGCACTGGTACTTGCTCTTCAGGTATAAGCTTAGTGGCATCGAATACATCAAATTCAAATTCATCAGCAAATTGCTGATCAAACACCTGTACACCTAGCTCCCACTCAGGGAAGTCGCCATTACCAATAGATTCCCACATATCTCTGCGATGAAAATCAGGGTCTGCGCCATTTAGCTTAAGTGCTTCGTTCCATACTACAGATTGCATGCCGCCTTTTGGTTTCCAATGAAATTTAACAAATTTCTCTTCACCTTTGGCATTAATAAATTTAAAGGTATGAACACCAAAACCTTCCATAAAGCGTAAAGAGCGCGGAATAGCTCTATCAGACATTGCCCACATAACCATGTGCATTGACTCAGGCGATAAGCTCACAAAATCCCAAAAGTTATCATGTGCTGTTTGCGCTTGCGGAAAACCTCGGTCGGGCTCGGCTTTAGCTGAATGAACTAAGTCTGGAAACTTCATCGCATCTTGAATAAAGAAAACCGGTATATTGTTTCCCACTAAATCCCAGTTTCCTTCTTGGGTATAAAATTTTACCGCAAAACCACGTACATCACGTGCTAAATCTGGAGACCCTTTATTACCTGCAACTGTAGAGAAACGAGTAAATACTGGGGTTTTTTCACCTTTTCGCTGAAAAATATCTGCACAGGTTAAATCTTCAAGCGTGTCGTAATTTTCAAAGTACCCATGTGCCCCGTAACCTCGTGCATGCACTACTCGCTCAGGAATGCGTTCGTGATCAAAGTGAAAGATCTTCTCGCGCATTATGTGATCTTCTAATAATCCTGGGCCACGCTTTCCTGCACGTAATGAGTTTTGATCGTCACTTACAGGGCAGCCCTGCGCGGTGGTCATGGTAGGGTGTTCATCCGACGCCTTTTGATGCAATTCGCCGCCATGCCCTTTATTACCTGAGTATTTAAATGATTCAGCCATGTTTAGTCCTTCATACAGTTTGATTTAATGGGTCAATAGTTTTTATGAGCTTAAAAGCTAAAAGCGACTATGCAAATGCAAAATAAAGACCAGCCATCCAACCTAGTAAAAAAGGGCTGTACAGATAACAATGTAGTATTTGAAGTGGTTTATAAAAGAAAAGGTTACACAGGTATGTAACTTTTTCACACAAAAAAAGAGCACTTAAAAGTGCCCTTAGGTTTAAATCGTTTTAAATTTAGTTAATCTTTGCTTTCGTTAACTAAAATAACTTTACGATGTGGGAAAGGTATTTCGATGTTGTTTTCATCCAGTGCTTTTTTAATTAACTCTGGCACCGTGTAAAGAATATCGAAGTAATGCTCGCCCTTACAAAAAGGTCTTACTAAAAAGTCTACTGAGCTGTTGTTAAGAGTTTCTACTTCAACAAAAGGAGCTGGATCTTTTAGTATGTGTGGGTGCGCTGCAAGTACGGCATCTATAACTTTACGTACAGCCGTTGTATCTTCACCGTAAGCAACACCAAAATGCATATCCACACCACGAATTGGATGATGTGAATGGTTTATAATTTGCGCGCCCCAAATTTGACTATTTGGAATAATAACCTGTTGGTTATCGAACGTTTGTAAAATAGTAGTAAACATATCTACTTCTGTTACTTTACCAAAACGCCCTGCGGCCTCAATAAAGTCATTCACTTTATAAGGTCTGAAAACAAGTAGCATAACGCCTGCGGCAAGGTTCGACATTGCACCTTGTAACGCCAAGCCTATAGCAAGTCCCGCAGCACCTAGCAAAGCAATAATAGAGGCCGTTTGTACACCAAAGCGATTTAACACAGCAATAATAACGAACGCTAATATGATGTAGCGAGCCATACTGCCTAAAAAGCGAAAAAGCGTATCATCAAGATGAGTGTATTTATGGCATAAGCCAATAATTAAATTGCGTACTTTGCCTGCCAGCCATAAGCCCGCAAGTAAGATTGCAATCGCTAGTAATATGTTGGTTGCCCACGTAATTGCAGCGGGTAAATATTGATTTATATCAATGTTGTTTATTATGTCTTCCATTGTTTTTCCTGTTTTAAAAACTTTTAACTGACTTCAATCCATACTAAGCGCAATAGTTTAACAAAAAATTAACTAAAGTACGACTATAGGAGTAATTTAAAACATAAAGAAAGAGCGTTCCCTCAAAACATGTCATCGCTCACGTAAATCTTTCAACGCATAATTTTGCTTTAACCCTTGGTTTATAGCTTAAATAATTAAACTTTAACTAGTTCATAAATAAAGTTAATGCCCGATATAAATCTCGGTTAGCTCTCTTAATTTTCTAATTACTACTGGCACTCATCTATAAATTTACCGATAATCTCACCTAAGCGCGCATATATTGGCGAGACAACACAATTGGATGAAATTAAAACAAAGGATTATTATGAAAAAGTACTCAATTTTACTTACAGCGGCAGCACTTACTGTACTTGCTGGTTGTTCAACATCTGTTGCAGTAAGAGACTTTGAACAAAACCCTATTCCACAAACATCAACAATTACCAACAGTGAAGCTGACGTAGAAAAAGGTATTCTAAAGGCATGTATTCAGCTTGGTTGGAAGTGTACGCCTATGAGTGAAGGTAAAATAAAAGGTGTACTGGATATTCGCACACACCAATTAACTGTCGATATTGCGTATGACAAAACGGCATACTCAATCAACTATAAAGACTCTATTAACTTAAACTACAACGGCAAAAAAATTCACCGCCAATATGTTAATTGGGTATCAAACCTAATACGCCATATAGATGCTGAAATGATTTAGCAGCGCGTTAACCTGCTTTACATATTATAAAAATCACTAAATATGAATAATAAAAGTGGAGAAGTTACCTATAGCTTCTCCATTTTTTAATTGAGATTTAAACAGTAATAATCACGCCAAAAATATTAATAAATTTCAACAAGTTACAAGCCAAAAAAGCACCAATCCTAACACTATTAGTAAAAGTACTCTCCCGTATTTTCACTCTTTAATGAATGAGTGATTTTTTACTTATCCCCCTTCGTAAAAACATATTTTATATCTTGCTATAACGCAGTTTCGCTCATATAGTCAGCAAATTATCACACCTTTATTTTGAACATCTTTGTTTATGAAATCTTCTGCTCCTGCTAGTGATTTTGGTACCTTATTAGGTTATGCACCTGGTAATGTTGCTGTGTACTCATCTGATTATGATACGGCTGACGAAAGCATTTATCCTAATCGTAGCGCCTATCGTAGTTACCTTGATGGCATTTACATGGGCTATAAATGGCAATGCGTTGAGTTTGCACGTCGATGGATGTATCTCAACCATAGCTATATTTTTGATGATATTGCTATGGCTTACGATATTTTTGAGCTGCGTTCAGTGCGCGATGTAAATAGCCAAAACAGATTGCCACTAAACGCGTTTAAAAATGGTGCAAAACATCATCCTCAAGTAGGTAGCTTACTTATATGGGAAGAAGGCGGCGAGTTTGAAGAAACAGGCCATGTTGCTGTCGTTGTTGAAGTGCACGAAGATAAAATACGCCTTGCTGAGCAAAATGTAGGACATCAAATATGGCCAACAAATCAAAACTGGTGCCGTGAACTAAAAGCAAAAGTAACTAAAGATGGCGACTATTGGATTGAGTGCTCTTACAGCGACGCCACTATTTTAGGCTGGATGACACAAACTGATGAAACAGAATATGCTGAGCCAACGTCTGAGCTAAACACTGATTTATTTATTATAGAAGCCCATAAAGCAGTAGATACAGGCCAAGCAAACAAGTCATGGTTAAATATTGCGAATGACGATGAAGCTGCCTACGTAGAAATGATGCAAGGCCATAAACTTACATCAGTAGCTGCGGATCAACATAATTACTTTGCGATATCTCAAACGGCGCAGCAAAGCATTGAGCATGCAACAAATGAGCTGCATGGCTTATTTATGCATGCAACCGACTATGTACTGCAGCACCCTGAGTTATTAAAAAAGTTTAATTTACCCGATGTTGTGATTAATAAAATTCGCCAATCGTGGGATAACCGCTTAAACCAATTAATTACCAGTCGGCTTGACTTTGCTTTAACAGCAGCCGGTTTAAAAGTTTACGAATACAATTGCGATTCGGCATCGTGTTACATGGAAAGCGGCAAAGTTCAGGGTAAATGGGCAAAACACTTTGGTGTTAAAACAGGTGTAGATGCAGGCCAAAATTTATTTAAAGATCTCGTAAAAGCATGGCGTAAAAGTGAGGTGAAAGGTCTTGTTCATATTCTGCAAGATGATGAACCAGAAGAGCATTACCACGCATTATTTATGAAAGAAGCCATTGAAGCCGCGGGCTTTGAGTGTAAGTTAGTAATTGGCTTAAGCACACTTCGCTGGAATGAATCAGGCAACATAGTAGATGAAGACGGCGCACAACTGAGTTACGTGTGGAAAACGTGGTCGTGGGAAACCGCACTTGATCAAATTCGTGAAGAATGTGAAGCCGACCAATCATTAGGTGATAACTTTGAACCACAATTCAAAATTGGTGAAACGCCACGCTTAGTCGATGTACTGCTGCGTAAAAACGTCATGGTATTTGAACCGCTGTGGACATTGATCCCAAGTAACAAGGCTATTTTACCAATACTGTGGAGTTTATTCCCTAATCATAAATATTTACTTAATACCGCGTTTGAACTTAACGACGAGTTATTACAAACCGGTTATGTAGTTAAACCAATAGTAGGACGTTGTGGTGCTAATATTCAACTTGTTGATGAACAGCAGCAAGTTATAGAAAAAACAATGGGGCACTTTGCCGAGCAAGACCAAATATACCAACAACTATTTGCACTGCCTAAAGTAGATGACTACTTTGTACAAATATGTAGTTTTACAGCCGCCGGAAAATACTCTGGTGGTGGCGTACGTGTTGATAAAAGCATGATCATAAACGGCCATAGCGATTGTATGGCACTGCGTATTAAATAAATAATACTAAGCCCGCAATTTTGCTGCGGGCTTAAGTTTGTGTAGACCCCCTTCCCTCTTTTAAGTTTTATAGCTATCTCAAGCGAGTTACTCCTGATAGAGTAAATTTATTAAACACCACAAATTAAGGTATTTCATGGCGAATCAATTTAATGTACTTGGCACACGTTTAAAACTATGTTGCGGTAATGGTGGCTACACACGTGAAGGATTTTGTTATGTACCAGAATCAGATCTTGGCAATCACAGTGTGTGTGCAATTATGACTGATGAGTTTTTACAGTTTTCAAAATCACAAGGTAACGATTTAATAAGCCCAAACCCTCTTTACGATTTCGAAGGTTTAAAAGCCGGTGATAAATGGTGCTTGTGTGCAGTAAGATGGCTTCATGCTATTGCAGCGAGCGTAGCGCCACCAGTGGTACTTGAAGCCACAAATAAAAAATCATTAGAAATAGTGCCGCTCGATGTTTTAAAAGCGCACGAATATATAGCCAAAGTTTAAATACACTTAAGCGTTATTAAATTAAAGTCTGCAGATTTTACAAATGTATGCAGGCTTTTCAAAAATTCAATCATCCCTCCAGCCTCTAAAATCTTAAATAAAAACATAACCCCATGTTTTTAAATCACTTTTGAAAGTAATCAACTTACGGCATAACAGTTGCTTCATTAAGTTTAAGTCATGCTCATAACGCAACATATTATATGAGCAACACATTACTTAATGTAGGAGAAATTATGAGTAACAATAACGAATCAAACAAAACAACTAAATTTACCGCGCCAGGTATGAGTGACGAATCAGCTCAAAAAACAATAGCTACGCTAGATAACCGCATGGTTGCATTGATAGATTTACAGCTTACTTTAAAGCATATTCACTGGAACGTAGTGGGACCTAACTTTATTGGCGTACACGAAATGATAGACCCACAAGTAGACATTGTGCGCGAAATGACAGATACAATTGCAGAGCGAATTGCGACTCTTGGTGGAGTGCCCGTTGGTACGCCTAAATCAATTGTAGATCGTCGTACATGGAACGAATACTCAGTAGGTAAAGGTTTAGTAACCGAGCATTTAGCCGCACTTGATAAAGTATACAACGGCGTTAATGGCGATCACCGCAAAGCAATTGAGACTCTTTCTGAATTAGATCCGGTGTCTGAAGATATGATCACCAGCCAACTAGCTGACCTAGAGCAATTTCAGTGGTTTATTAGAGCCCATTTAGAATCATCTACAGGCGAGTTAAAAAGCTAATATATTTAATCTAAGAAAGCCCAGCATTAATATGCTGGGCTTTTTTTTGCGTAAAAATCACTCTATTTATAATCATATATAGATATATATCAGTAAGCTCTAATACAAAATTCATATAAAAACAATGGAAAATTGGTATTACCAAAACAAATAACCAAAATAAAATTGAATGATTTTATACTCCTTACTATTTCGCAAATTTATAAGCCATACCCAACCTTTAATGAACATCTCATTATTTTAACATCACTTAAAAAACAAACTAAATACGTATAAAAGTACGGCATAAAATTTAAAAATAGCACTAAAAAATGTATTTAATAGTACAAATAATATAAAAAAACGCCTTTGGTAAACATACTTCAATAAAATTCACTCAAAATATAAAAAATAAAAATACACCATAAGCCATTAAATTTATTAAATATAAGCAAAATAAAAGAACACTTTGTAATACACCTTGTGAATTTTTGGTAAACAAAGGTTGTAATAAAAGCTGAATTGGACTAATTTCAACCATACCACCTGTATGACACGCTACAGGGAAATAGCAGTTAAATTGGTTAACCAAACCAAGTAACAACACACACAATGACGTAAGTCGTACCCAAACGGGAGAGATACATGAAACTCAATCAAATTACTTCAACATTAATTAATAAACATAAAAGAAGTAGCTCTACAACAATCAGTGCAGCAGCCCTTTTATTAATGGCTTCTTCTACTATTGCAGCGCAAGAGGCTCCGGCAGCTTCAGAAACGGCAGCTGCAGATATTGAAGTTATTGAAGTAAAAGGCATGCTAGGTAGTATGAAAGCCGCCGCTATGCTTAAGCGTACTGACGGACGTATTGTAGATGCGATTGTTGCTGAAGACATTGGTAAGTTACCTGATAATAATATTGCAGAAGCACTGCAACGTATTACTGGTGTATCTATTAATACCGATTTTGGTGTGGGTGACAGTGTTTCGATTCGTGGCTTACCTCAAAACCGTGTTGAATTAAACGGTCGCTCTACTATTGGCGACTCTCGTGACGGTATTAGCTTACAAGATTACCCATCAAGTTTCTTAAAAACAGTAGAAGTAGTTAAATCTCCTACTGCCGATATGATTGAAGGTGCGTTAGGCGGAACAGTTAGCTTAAAAACAGTTCGCCCATTAGAGTTAGATAAACTAACTGGCGCAGTTTCATTAGATGGTGAATATGCAGATAAAACAGAAAAAGTAGCACCTATTTTTAGTGGTTCACTTGGTAACAACTGGGACTTTGACGAAATGGGTACCTTTGGTGCTATTGCTATGTTTTCGTATCAAGATCGTGAAATTCGTCAAGATGAAACGTCTAGCCGTGTTAAACCTCAAGACATTGATATTAATGGCCAAGAAGGTAATACACCAAGTGGCAACGCTATCGTACGAGACGAGCACAGTGTTGAGCAATATGTAGAACAACGTAAACGTACTGCTGTAAATTTATCACTTCAGTGGGCACCGCAATCTGGTAATGGCATGGTGTATCTTGATTTAAGTGGCACTAAACGCTCTGGTGAGCAAAGTGGTAACTCTATATTAGGTGTTGCAGGTTCACTATCAACAGATGCAAATACAACTCAAGATGCTAACGGCGTAAATAATTACACGCTAACAAACGAATTTGGTATCCCTAAAACATACAGTGACTTTCGTGAAACTGACTCGTTTTCAAATGCACTTGGTGCAGAGTGGAACCTTACTGACAGTATAAAAATCTCTGGCGAAATTGCAGTAGCATCATCAGAAAGCGTAAGACCTGATTCTGAATTTACACTTCGCCCAATCGAAAAATCAACATTTGAAGCAAGTGGCGGAACTCAGCTAACAAATCATTTATATGATGGTGCATTTTCTCAAGACGGTAATAAATTACCAAGCATCATTCATTCAGATCCTAATGCATTTACTGACCCACAAAACTTAGCACTTCGTACGTTTAAAAGTGAAGATAGAAGAACAGACAATGACGAAACAGCTATTCGTTTTGATGTTGAAATGTTTGAACCTCTCAGCAGCTTAAGCTGGGTGTCTAAAGTAAAAGCAGGTGTACGTGTTACTAACCGCGATTACGAATATGAGCAATACAAAGTAGAAATTAAAGACATTTACAAAAATGCATTTAACGACTCAGATGGTTCATTAGCTACTTTATGGGTTGATGACTACAACGCTGCTTTTTCAAATAGCTTCACAACAGTTAGCCACGACAACTCTTTTGACCAATTAGGTAATTCTGGTCAAAACGACCTACTAACGTTTTTAAGCTACAACGGTTTATCTAACCCTGCAAATACTTACGCTCAACTTCAGCAGTTACTTGCAGGTACTAACCTAGCGTCAACGGGGAGTCTTTCAGATAACCAAGAGTTCCAAGAAAGCGCATACCGTAACGTAGTTGAAGATACAGCAGCTGTGTACATATCAGCGTACTTAGACTTTGATAACATCACTGCGATTGTGGGTGGTCGTTATGTGACTACAGATTTAGAATCAAGCGTATTTCTTAATGGCGAAAAAGTAACTGGCGACAATGACTACAGCGACTTTTTACCAAGCTTAAACGTTACGTATAACTACTCAGACGAAACATTATTCCGCTTTGCTGCTGCAAAAGTTATGCGCCGCGCTGACTTTAGCGAGCTAAGCCCTGCATTTGACGTTAATAACGATATTACGGGTGCAACGCAAGGATCTATTGATTTAGAACCATACCGTGCAACGCAGTACGACTTATCAGTAGAGCATTACTTTGATGAAGGTAACGTACTATCTTTCGCTGTATTTTATAAAGATGTTGAGTCTTTCTTAAGTAACGAAAGCAGCTGTCAGGCTTCTTCAAGCACTTCAACTGGTCAAAACGTAACGCAGTGGAACCAAGTATGTCAGCTTGACGTTGCAGGTGTATCTCAAGACAACCTAGTATACTCTGACGCAACTGATTTCCCTGTAGATGCAGATGGCTTTAACCATGTTGCAGGTCTGCGTGACGCAGGACTAACGGGTATCGATACAGTTAAAAATGTAAATGGTGAAAACGGCTCAGTACAAGGTTTTGAAGTGGGTTACCAACAGTTCTTTACAAGCTTACCTGGTGCATTTTCTGGCTTAGGTGTTAATGCAAACTACACGTATGCAGACAGCGAACAACCAAACGGCAACCCACTATTAGATATTTCTAAAAATACATATAACTTACAAGTATTTTGGGAATACGAAGGGTTCTCTACTCGTATCGCTTATAACTACCGTGACAGTTTCTTAGATACTGAAAACGAAAAACGCGTAGAAAATATTAACTCAGATGGCAGTATTTCAGCAGAAGGCACTGTTTACGGTAATAACTACCGTGACGACAGAGGCCAGTTAGATTTCTCTGCAAGCTGGGATATTAACGAAAATATTACGCTAGTAGGTAATGCGACTAACTTAACGGGTGAGCCTTCAATCTACCTATCTGAACTAGGTGGTGCTTGGAAGTACACTGAAGCGGATCGTCGTTACAGCTTTGGTATTCGCGCTAAATTTTAATTTTCCCTGGAAACTAAAGCCTGCTTTATGCAGGCTTTTTTACGTCTATAAAAAAGTGGCTTTATATTATACAACCTTATTAAAAACATGATTATTCTACCGAGTTAAATAACCCTCCATCGCTATAGTAAATAACTAATTCAATACAGTGGGTATTACGTAAAAATACTCTCCTCTAGCTATACTTATTTGAATATTAAATTTACTATCAAAGCGTTATTACTATTAACAGGAAAAGTTGAAGTGCTGTCGCGTTTATATAATTTTATGCCGGGTTTAGATACATTGCTGCACTATGAGCGACAATGGTTTGCTGATGATTTAAGAGCAGCGCTATCGGTAGCTGCCGTAGCTTTACCTGTTGCCATTGCTTACGCACAGCTAACCGGTGTTAATGCTGCCGTAGGGTTATATTCTTGCATATTGCCAATGATGTTATATGCACTTTTTGGCACTTCAAAACAGTTAATAGTAGGCCCTGATGCTGCTACCTGCGCCGTTATTGCAGCAGTAGTAACACCTCTTGCTGCAGGTGACAGTTTTAAACATTGGCAACTTGTTGTCACCATGACCGCTATGACCGGCTTTTGGTGCTTTATAGCCAGTAAATTTAAGCTAGGTGTATTAGCCGACTTTTTATCTAAACCTATTTTAATGGGATTACTAAACGGCGTAGCCATTACTATTATTGTTGGTCAATTTTCCAAAGTATTTGGCTTTACCTTTGACGAACGCTACCTACTTGAACGCTTAGGTGGTGTGCCCACATACCTAGCGCAAACACATGTCCCCACCTTATTAATGGCTTTGTTTACACTGGCGGTTTATTTTGTGATGAAACGCGTAAAACCCACGTGGCCTGCATCTATGTTCGCCATTGCCTTTGGTGCGCTTTTGGTGTGGATTTTTGATTTAAAACAGCTTGATATAAAAACCATTGGCACCGTAACAGGTGGACTTCCCGTTTTTAATACCCCTGTTTTTGATTTAGGGATTATTCGTGAGTTAGTGGTCCCCGCACTTAACTTAGCCATCGTGAGCTTTGTTAGTATGATGCTAACTGCCCGCAGCTTTGCTGCTAAAAATGGCTACGACATAGACGCCGATAAAGAATTTAGAGCGTTAGGTATTGCCAATATAGCGTCAGCTCTTTCGCAAGGTTTTGCAGTCAGTGGCGCCGACTCACGCACCGCTGTTAACGATGCAACAGGTGGTAAAACACAGTTAGTATCAATAATAGCAGCGGCCATTATTGCTGTCATAGCCGTATTTTTAACAGCCCCACTTGAATTTATTCCAAGCGCAGCGCTAGGTGTTGTACTCATTATTGCCTCTGTTCATTTACTCGATTTAAAAGCTGTTTGGCAATTAAAACGAAAAGATAAACAGGCATTTTATCTCGCATCAGCCACCTTACTTGCCGTGTTATTTATTGGCGTTATACCAGGGATCACACTTGCTGTATTACTGGGGTTATTTCAGTTTATTCGCACCGTAATGCGCCCAACCGATAATATACTCGGCGTAGATGTTAACGGTGTAGTAAGAAGTTTAGACGCCACAGATAAAGCAAAAGCGGTGCAAGGCGTGTTTATTTACCGCTTTAATTCACCTTTAACTTACTTTAATGCCAGCTACTTTAAACGCAGATTACTTGAGCAATACGCAAGACAAAAAGACGATACACAATGTGTAATAATTGACGCTGTGCCCTGCTTTACTCACTTAGATTTAAGTGTAATGGCCATGCTTGCCGATCTCGACGTTATATTTAAAAAGCGCGATATAAGGCTTGAACTTGCAGGCAGAAAACGCCAGCTGCTCTCATGGTTTGATATTGCAGGAATGAAGTCAGGAACAGAGGGTATATACATTCACTCAGACCTATACATCGCCCTAAAAAGAAATAGCGTAAGCCAGCACACCGAGGAAGTTAATTTATTCGTGGCAGATGAAAATAAAGAGGCGTTAACACAGCCATAAAATACTAAACAGCAGATCAGCTAACTGCTCTGCTGTTTATATTAAGTACTTTTTATACTTTTGGGTAGTTTGAAGGAAAAAATGCTTTTTTAGCGTCTTCATCAAACTCTTTTTTAAAGGCTACATCAGTACCAATTACGCGTGCACGTGCAACCGCTGGGCGGCTATCAATGCTTTCAAACCAACGCTTAAGATTTGGATACGGTGCTAAGCCCTCTTCACCTAATACAACCGGTGCTTTATCAATCCAGCCCCATGCAGATACATCAGCAATTGTGTATGTATCACCCACAATAAAGTCACGACCCTCAAGGTGCGTATCAAGCACTTCGTAATGGCGCTGCGCTTCACGTAAATAACGATTAACCGCGTAATCAAGCCCTTCTGGTGCCATATGTCTAAAGTGAACACTTTGCCCTGAATACGGACCTAAACCAGATGCGATAAACATTAACCACGACAGCATTTCAGCGCGATCGTCGGCCTTACCTTCAAGCTTTCCATATTTTTCAGAAAGGTACATTAAAATAGCATTCGAATCGAACACACGCGTTTCACCATCAACAATGGCTGGCGCTTTAGCGTTTGGGTTAATTGCTTTAAATTCAGGTGTATGTTGCTCACCTTTTAAAGTATCAAGAGGAACAAGTTCAAACGGCAAGCCTGTTTCTTCTAAAAAAAGAGCAACCTTCATTGGGTTAGGAGTATGGTGAAAATAAAATTTAATCATGTAAAGTTCCTCAATAATTGAGCAACGATTAAAACACAACTTGAGCGGGTGTTCAAATTAAGTTTTAACCAAGTAAAATATACAGTTAAAACGTGATTTAATTGTGAGTATTTCGTGATACTTCATTCGTAAATATCATTTAGGCTGAATGCAATATCAACCTTTGCGAGAAGTAACATGCCTTTTAAAGCACTATCCCGTCCATTTTTTATCTCACTTGTTGGGTTAATAATTTTTTGCTTTCAAAGCCAAGCTGCTGAGCAAGTGACTATTTCCAGTACAGCTAATCCGACTACCTTTTTAGAGCTTTATACATCGCAAGGCTGCAGTAGTTGCCCACCAGCAGAGCGCTGGATTTCAACGTTTACAGATGATGAAAAACTATGGACTGATTTAATCCCTATTAATTTTCATGTTACTTATTGGGATTATTTAGGATGGAAAGACCCGTTTGCCTCTGCTGTTTTTAGTAAAAGACAACGTACTTATAAGGCACTCGGTAAAAGTAGGATTGTAGCAACCCCAGGATTTATGGTTAACGGCAGCGGGTGGCAAGGTTGGTTTTATAAGCAAGCTATTCCTGTAGCTAAAGCCCCTTATTTAGGTAATTTAAAAGCGACTATAAACAACAGTAAAATTAATCTCGAATACGATACTGTTAATACCAAAGATGATACTAACCAAAACTTAATAGCCCATGTAGCTCTGTTAGGCTTTGGCATAGAAACACAAATACACAGCGGCGAAAACGCAGGCCATAAGTTAAAACACGACTTTGTTGTTATTGGCTACGAGCAAAGTGACATGCAGACCAAGCAGCAATTATCATTAACTGACTTACCCCTGCCTCGCGCTAATAATGTATCGCCAACAAAGCAAGCCTTAGTATTTTGGGTATCTGAAAAAAGCGACCCTACCCCACTACAAGTTGCAGCAGATTGGTTTTAATATGGATAAAATAAACAGCTGAAGTTTAAAAAGCATCAGCTGTTTAAAATCCATCTCAAAAAAGTTTAAAAGTAGGCCACCATAATGCCTTTAGCGATACAGCTTGTTAGTAGTCCACTCATACCCATATACGTAAACATAAAGCGTTGTTCAGAATCTGTTTTAAACACGAAAGCGACTAAATAAAGAGAAGCAATAATAGCTACGCTTAGCATAAGCCCATAAATAAATGAGCCGCAATAGTGTGGTAATACAGCTAAAGCGAGTGCGGTTAAATTAGTGCCAAAGAATGCTACGGGCTTTTTAATACCGCGTAAAATGGCAAATAGCGGTATAACAAAAGTAAGACAATACAACCAAATAATATGAGTAGACCATCCGTAACTTAAGGGAGCTTTAACTTCAAAAGTAGAAAGCTTAAAATTACTCGTAAATGTCCATGCAGCATTAATAATTATACTTACAATAAAAGCCCCAATAAATAGAGCGACTAACACCGCAATTGCACCGCCTGCGGTAGCCCCTGCTTTCTCTTTTTCTATAATTAAAATAATGACACTTAACAGCCCACTTAATTGTAACCACTGCCAATAATCGCTCGTAAATAGAGGAATAGCAGCTAAAACGATCGTAGTTATAATTAACTTACTTCCATCATTTGAGCGCAATAAATAAAAGGCCATTATGGCAATATAAAATAGAGCCGTTACATCAGGCATATCAACAACTTCCTTGTAAAAATATAATAAAAACCAATAAACGCAGCGATTATACCTATTACTGAGCCCCTATAAAATCCGATAATTGTGTTTACTTTTTAGCTGTGCAATATTAACTCACTATAAAACACAAGGATCGCTAAGCCTATCTAGAGGTTTGGTATAAAAACTAAAAAGGATGAATATGATTAAGCCATTTTACGCTAGCTGTTTGTTAGCCCTCTCGCTATTAACACCCAGCCTTGTAAAAGCCAACCCGACAGCCTCGCAATATCAGGAAATTCTTAACGAGAACCTTGCTGAAAACGAGCCTGGGGTATCGGTAATTATAAGTAAAAATGACAAAGTACTTTTTAAAGGAGCGCGCGGGCTTGCCAACCTTGAACATAACATTGCACTTAATGAGCAAAGCGTTTTGCGTTTAGGTTCTATTTCAAAACAATTTACTGCAGCTGCAATTATGATGCTGCAAGAGCAAGGTAAGCTAGCGGTTACCGATGATATTCATAAGTATGTTGCAAACTTCCCAACAGAGGGCAACCTCGTCACAATCGAAAACTTATTAACCCACACCTCAGGCATCGCCAACTACACAGATGACGACGACTTATTCGATAAAGAAATACAAGTACCCACCAGCGTTGACGATGCGTTAGCGAGATTTGCCAAACACCCAATGGTGTTTAAACCCGGCGAAGCCATGGCTTATTCAAATACCGGTTATTCACTGCTTGGTAAAATAATTGAAGTAGCAAGTGGCCAGTCTTACAAAGACTTTATTGAACAACACATATTTAAAAAGCTAAAAATGAACCAGAGTAGTTATGAAGGGCAAGAAATTGTTGCCCATCGCGCCTCTGGGTATGAGCAAACAGAGCAAGGATTTATCAACACCAACTACATTAATATGGATTGGCCATATGCCGCAGGTGCGCTTATATCTACTCCAACTGACTTAAACATTTGGTTTAGTGCGTTATCGTCTGGCAAGCTTATTAGTGAAGCAAGTTATGAGAAGATGGTAAGCCCTTTTAAATTAAATGACGGCAGCTTTTCATCCTATGGTTACGGATTAATTATTAAGCCTTTGAATGAATACACCGTAATTAAACACACTGGCGGAATAAATGGTTTTTTAGCGCATGCACGCTATATTCCAGAACAAAAGCTATATGTTGCAGTACTGGCTAATTCAAACCACATAAACCCTATTTTTATCAACGAAAAACTCACAGCCAGAGTACTAGGTATTGCACTCCCCGAGTTTAAAAAAGCAGAGGTAACAGAGCAGCAATTAGCGCCCGTATTGGGTGATTATCGCATTGATAAAAACACCTTACGCAGCCTAATTTTTGAAAATGACGTTTTGTATTCAAAGCGCACTGGTGGCGATAAAACAAAACTTATTACGATGTCTAAAAATAGCTTTTACTATCCTAATTCAAACAATTACTTAGTAATAGAAAAGAACAGCCAAGGGCAATTAGTGATGAAGTACTTTAGTGGGTTATCAATAATCCCTACTGAGGCAATTAAAATTTAATTTCAAGATTATCTAAATAAAAATGCCCGAAGTTCACTCAAGTCGTAACCTCGGGCATGACTGGTTTTATCGTGATTCTGAGGTAAATTAAGACCCTATTAATTTGATATTACGAAAACCTTCACCAGATTCAAAAATGCAGCTTACTCAAAGAAACTAAAAATTTACTGCTGACTCAATAACCACTCCTTTGGCGCTTGCCCTGTTTTTTTTCTAAATACACGAGCAAGTGCAGAGCCATTTTCGTACCCAACCTGATTAGCCACTAAATCCATATTTTGATTTTTTAAAATAAGCTTTTTAGCAACTGACAAACGCCAATCAGCCAAATAGTCAGCTGGTGTTTGCTCTATAATTCGCTTAAACGTGTCAGCAAATTTAGAGCGCGACATGCCACACGCCTCAGCCATAACACTAAGCGACCAGCTTTGCTCTGGGGTTTGGTGTATTTTTATTAATACCTTAGCCAACTGAGGATGGGCAAGCCCTGCCATCATCCCGGTTTTAATGGTGCCCTCTTCTAATACCTTGCGCAAAACACTAATTAAAAATACATCGCATAAGCGATCTATAATTAAATGCTTACCGCTGGCGTCTTTAAATGCCTCATCAAAAATCCAAAAAGCGCTCTGCGCTAATAATCCATCACCCGTTAATTCGTAATTTAAGCAAAAAGGCAGCGCCTGCAATAAAGGGCTATGCCCGCCGCTTTGATAGTTAATTTGTGCACACACTAAATCAGCACCGTCACCCTTATCCGAAAATAAACAGTGCCCTGTAGAGTGAGGAAAAAAAATAACCGAAGGCGTAGACAAAACTACTTCAAAGCCACTATTACTACGCACTTTTAACGTACCAGAACGTAATAAATGTAAATGCCCAACACCTTGATCGTCACTAAAGTCACTCGTACCGCACATGTTCCCACTAAAAAACACATTGGCATTAAGCGAAAAGTGACTCAGTACACTCGAAAGTACGTCCATAAGCGCCTCTTTGGATTATTGGTATGAAAATATAGACTAATAGACGCATATTAACCAAGCAATAACGATAAAGTACAGTTGAGTTTTAAACAAACACACTAATTAAATTACCCTTTGGAGATACACATGAAATTTTCGACACTCACTAAATCAGCTTTTTTTGCAGCATCAGTCCTTGCAAGTTCACTAAGCTTTGCAGCAGACATAGACGCAAATGCCGACGTTAACGACATTGCAATTAGTGGTTACGACACCGTTGCTTACTTTACCCAAAACAAAGCGGTAACAGGCAGCTCTGAATATACTGCAACGCATAAAAATGCCATTTATAAATTTACCTCAGCTAAGCACCGCGACTTATTTAGAGCTAACCCAGAAAAGTACGCACCACAATTTGGTGGCTTTTGTGCGTTTGGTGTATCAATGGAGAAAAAGTTTGACGTAGATCCTGAAGCTTTCAAAATTGTTGAAAATAAACTTTATTTAAATCTTGATAAATCAGTTCAAAAACAATGGCTAAAAGACGTACCTGGCTTTATTACTTCAGCCGATTCAAACTGGTTTGACATAAAAGACAAAACAGCAAAAGAGCTTTAATAAAACCAATTTAAAGTTAATTTTGAGGTTGCTTCGGTTTATAACCGTTCACCCTCAAAATGCCATTTAAATTAATAAAAATTAGGTTTAGGCTCTTAATTTAACTAATATTACTTTGATTTATTAAGCATCGCTTTTAAATCGGCAAATGGAGAATGCGTCGCAGCCTCAACTTTGCGATCTGTAGTCGACCCGCCATACATAATATGCTCGTGGTATTTATTGTGCTCATTGTCGTGGCAATAAATACACAATAACTCCCAGTTACTTCCGTCTTCAGGATTATTACTGTGGTTATGATCAACATGATGCACCGTTAACTCACGTAAATTTGAGTATTCAAACTCACGAGCACAACGCCCGCATACCCAAGGATATAATCTTAAGGCTTTTATTCTATAACCTTCCTCTTGCTTAACATAAGCCTGAGGTACATCGTTATTCTTACTCATAATATTCCAGTTAAATTTGTTATTTCTATGCTTAACAAGTAAATAGCCAATATGTTAAAGCAAATATAAAAGTAAAAAGTTCGTAAGGGATCTAACTTAAGCTACGTTTCGTATAAGTCAGGTCTAATTATAAAGTTGAGCAACATGGAAAATATATTCCAAACAAGTCGGTTTTTGGTCGTAATCGCCGTTATTACCGCTGCAATATCATCATTACTCGTTTATGTTTCATGCATTAATATTGTAGCTAATATAGTAATAACAACGCTATTTGACCTGCCTGATTCAGCTAAAGCCGGTAAAGCCCTAATAGTTGAACTACTGAAAATTCTTGATTTGCTACTAATCGGAATTACCTTACAAGTTATTGCTATTAGCTTGTACCGACTATTTATAACACCATCTAAGCCTGAGGAAAGTAAATTTCTTGCTGCTTTTAATATTAAAGACTTTCATGATTTAAAAATAACTCTGGTACAAGTAACTTCGGTTGTACTGGTAATACTATTTTTAGAGCACGCAGTTGAGTTCGGCGGCACAATAGAAACACTCTACTTAGGTATTGCCATTGCGATCGTTATTGCAGCATCTACATTTGCATGGCGCTCAATGAAAGACTAACTAAGCACTCATTACTATTAAGTAATTACATGAAGGTGTAATTACTTATCCCTAAAATTCTGCAAAAACTTAAGTGAGAGCCCCAGCACTCAATATTAAAAAAACTTAATTACTGACAAGTCACCAAAAGAAGTATCTATATGCCTACCTGTTTGCTCCCACGCACGTAGTACTACCATGAGTTTTTTGTTACTTGAAGTCCAAGAAATACTACCGCCGTATGCCGCTACTTTTTCACCGCCCGAATCTTTTAACCCCAGTCCTGGGTCTGTATTTCGAATATTTCCCTTACCTACTTTGTATTCAGCAAATACGTGAACATTATGCGGTAACGAAAATGATAAAAGCGAGCCAATACTCGCCCCGTACGAATTAGAAATTAACTTAGTGACCTGTGGTGCAGACGAATTTAAAAAATCAGCTTGAAACACAATATTATCTTTATTCTCAAGAGATACATGCTTGAAAGACCACGCGCCAACAACACTTAACGACAAATCAAATTTGCTGCTTAGCTTTGGTCTATTAAGAAAAAAATGCTCAAACAAAGACTCTTTATTATTGAAGGTATAAAAATTGTGTTGGCCAGATAGCTCAAACTTGGTTGAACGTGTATTTTGCGAGAAAATTTGATCCGTTTGATTGCCGCTTAAATTGCTAGCCGTGCTTTGTAGCCCTTCAAGCGTTTGATAGTTAAATGTGATTTTAGAATTTTTAAATTTTCTATACGAAAGCAGTATATCTTGTGTTTTTGTTTCAACATCATCTTCAAAAATATCGGCAGAATAACCAATTTCAATGTCGTTAATATCAAAAAACACACCCACACGTTGATTGTTTATGGGCTCTAACGAAAACAGTGTTTTTTGATTACTCCCAGCCAAGTCGTCATATATTAACGCGTGGCTAGTGTTAGGGTTTGAAATAGTGGTTCGTACCGACTTTAAGTCAAAGTCGAAAGCCAATACAGCACCAGATTGAAATGCCGCTAAAACAGCAAAGCTCACAATAACCAAGTAATTGCGATTCATTAAAAACACTCAAAAATTAATTTGTATTAGAGTAGCGTTTTTTTACCTTAAATTATCACAAAAGGTTAACAATTGATGAAAACTTTAAATAATGCGCTTTATGCCATTTTTTGAGGTGCTTTCAAGATCAAACTCACTTACATGCTTAATCAGTTCAGGGAAGAATTCTAAAAAAGTAGCCTCTAGTTCGTCGTAGTTGCGCGCAATATCGTCAGCAGCGCCCGCAAAAGTGTTAGCAAAGCGAATGCGCTTGGCAATGTTATCCAGTGCTAACCCTATTCCCTCAACGGTTTCGTACTCTTTAAACCAATCGTTTTTAGTCATGCTTGTTACAACATGCTGCATTCGCGGTGGCATAACGGGTAGGCGGTTATTTAAAAGCTGATAACTGGTGTACTTAAAATCACTTAAAGGTTGCTTGCTAAATCGTTGCCAATGCACAATTAAAAAATGATCAAATACCACATCAATAGCTACACCAGCAAAGCGCTTACGCTCGGGTGAAAAGTACTGTTTAGCGTGTTTTACTGCGCGGTGAGAGTCGGTAAATTTATCGACTAAATAGTGGTTATCGAGCCCGTTTTTAACCGTATTTGGTAAGTGTTCTACATGCCTTTTACCACCAAAGTCGCCCAACAAGTTCCCAAAGTGAGAATCGGCTGTAGGCTGTGCTAAATAAAGGTGAGCTAAATAATTCAAAGTGTTCTCGGGCTTAGTATTAATACAGTTAAAATAATAACTTAATTGTAAGCGCTACTTAAAGTTAGATTTTATGCCTAATCAAAAAAATAGCATAAAAAAGGTGAAACTAAGTTTCACCTTTCATATTAATTTTGAAACTAATTAGCTAGCATTACGCTGTAGAAACGTTACTTGCGCCTGCATTGTTAAGTATTTCTTCAATAGCGTTTTTGTTGTCACTATCGTACTTAATACCAATTAATATAGAGCCTTTTTCAATGGCGTCTTCATAATACTTAATTTCGTGCTCGGGGATAAACGCACCAACTGCGGCACCTAAAGTACCACCTACTGCAGCGCCTGCGCCACCAGCGGCAAATGCAGCGACTAATGGACCGGCAACTAATAAGCCCGTACCACCTGTTGCTACAGTCCCTACGGCAGTGAAACCGCCAATAATTGCAGCAAGAATACCACCTGAAGCCGCGCCTATAAGGCCGCCTTCGGCAGCTTTAGTACCTTCGTCTACAGCAAAATCTTCCTTTGCGTATGAGTCGTTGGCTACAATGCTTATATCTGCTTCATTAATACCTAAAGCTTCTAATCTATAAATTGCGAGTGTTGCTTGTGATGCACTTTCGAATAACCCAGTAATAACGGTACTCATAATAACTCCTTTATTTATTTAAGAAAATACACTTACTACCAAGCAAAACTCAAACCAAAAAAATTATTAAATTAAATCAATAAGATAAAACAAAACCCCTGTACTAGCACTCTTATTATTAGAGTAAAAATTGCTAAATTTTGTAAAAAACTCCTATCTACATAAACAAAATCCCTTGCGAAATAAAGAGAGGTTTTTATCACTCTCTTGTTTATGGTTATTACCGTGCTTACCAATAAAATTAAAAACACCAACAGAGCATTATTTTTCATGCGATTTGAAGGTTAAAACAAAGACGCTTATCCTCTTCAATTCCCCTACCCAGTTACAATTGTGTTTTATTAATTCAGTAAAGAGTCAGTCTAATTTTGTTATCACTGTGGTTCATTTTTCGGTGCGCATGAATCGTAAAACGCTGTGCTAAATTTCCTTTTTATATTGCCCTGCTATTAGCAGATATAGGCCACCCATGGATTACGAAAACTACTTTTTAAGTCAATCACAGCAAGCGGCACTGCAACAAGCGATGGTCAATACCAAGCTTTTAAACAGCACTTCAATAAATTCTGACAACATGCCAACACCTGAACAGCAGGCTTATAGTATTATTGCTGTCGCGCTTTATCGCTTTAATTTACAAAAAATAAAATGGTCATCATTTTTAAAAACAGCAATAAACACAGTTAACAACGCCTGCCAATGGCTAGCCACCGAGCTTGCAAGATGCCAACAAGAATATAAAGCCCAACCTAATGACGCTGTAATAATTGAGCAAAATGCATTTTTTAACGGGATTTTTAGCGAAGAACTCGCCTACATTGGCGCCTTACTAGGAAATGAAGCACAAGCTTAATAGACTTCCTAAGCATGAGTAGAATACCTTTTCAGTTAAACGCTCTGACTCTTGCCGTAATCTTACTCAGATTTTTACGCTTAAAGTTTTACGCTTAAAGTTTTACGCTTAAATTTTTAAAACTTTGAGTGAGTTTTTTTATAACTGTGCTTATTACTCAAACATCTATCGGTACGTAAATTGCTGTTATTAATATTCTTACTTAAAAAGTTACACATAAATAACGCTGCCGTTATTTATAAAAAGGAGAACATTATGAGTAATAAACAACTAATTACGACGATAGGTATAGGTCTGGCCGCTGCATCTGCAGGTATGCTAACAAGGAAAACTTTACAAAAATCGTGGGAAAAGGTTACCAACGAACCAGCCCCAAAAGATAGACCAAGCGAAGAAACAGATCTTAAAGAGGCCGTTACATGGGCGGTAGTTTCGGGCATTGGTGCGGGCGTTGCAAGAATGGCCGTACGTTATGTACTAGACAAGCGCCGATCTAAATAAACAGTCCCTATTGATACCTCTTATAAGTATTAAACGTAATACGGTGAGGCTCTAAAAGCGGCTTGCGACAGCTACTCCTTAGTTGTTGCAAGCAACCTGGCAAAAACCTTAATTAAGGTTATTAACCATAGAGTTAAAACACGCGTTAAAATTAATATCTAAAAAGGGGTTCTGTGGTGAAATTTAAAATGTCGGATGGCACGGCTGCGCCGCTTATCCGACCTGCGTAAGTTAGAAAAGCCGAAGGCGCCTTGCGACATGCACTTCTAAATTTTAAGCAGATACACTCTATTAAACATTAACTCCCTTTCAAAGTTGTTGCCTGCCTACAAGCTTGCGTATAATGCCCGTATTCCGGCTGCATTTATTAGCCGCTAACTTGGATTTTAATAATGAAAAAACTCTCTGCAGTGCAAATAAAACAGCAAGCACTTGTACTCAATACTGCTGAAAAATTAGAAGAACAAGGCCGCGCTGAGCTCCCAGGCATGCTGCAATGCTGGTTTGATGTTCAATATCACTTATTTCCAAGTACACTACTGCTGTGCTTTCAGTTTGAAAACGAGCAAGCCTTAGCCGCCGCAGAGCCAGATTTATTAAAATGGCAAAAGCGTTTAAGCGGAACAATGCTTAAAAAAGGCGTTATTTTAAAAGATATGCGTAAACATTTAAAATTTACGCTCAAAGGGCCTGATGAATAAAGCGAAGGTGTTCAAAGGTTACTTCGGGCTAACGCCATAAAAAAGCCGTTGCATTGCTGCAACGGCTTTTTACTTTTTATTAAAACTTAAAGTAGAACCCATAAAGATCAATTTAGACTCAGGGATTTTTATTAGCCGATAATGCTAATTGGCCTGTTAAACAATACCAACACTCGGCAAAAGCAAATATCAGTCGATTCAACGTTAATTGGTTGCTCTAAATTAGCAATAGTAGGATAGTAAATTACATATAAAACAATAGCTTTATCTTAGGAAGATTATGATCAAAGTATTATTAGCGACCAGCTTAATTGCCTCTTCATTCGCTGCTTTAAGTAACCCTTTAACTGTTGAAGAGCAGCGTATCAACAAAGCCCAATCAGCAATGCCAAATGTTTTAAATGCATTTACACCACAAGTATCAGCTTTTGAGCAACAATTTAAAGTATTAAACAACTTTAAAAGTGCAAAAATATTAGTACAAAGCTTTAGCTTTGAACTGTGGGAAAACGCCAAGCAACGCATAGTAAAAACTAATAATTACGACGATCGAGAGCTTTACTGGGCACGCCTGCTTTCAAGCAAAGTAATACGCACAACATCGCCTAAATTTTCAATTACGCAGGCTCAACTAAATACTTTACTGACCATACTTGAGGACGGCAGCAGAGGCCGTACCGACCTTGCTTTTTCATCAGGTAGCACTAAAAAAATATTACTTACAGGCTTTGACCCATTCTTACTCGATAAAAACATAAACCAAAGTAACCCCTCTGGTGTTGCGGCGTTATTGCTCGACGGCCAAGTTATTAATTACAACGGCGTGAGCGCAGAAATTAACACTGTTATGGTACCTGTACGCTATGAAGATTTTGATCAAGGCATAATAGAATCCTTACTTGCCCCTTACTACGCACTTAATAATGTAGACATGGTAGTAACCGTAAGTATGGGCAGAACAGAATTTGATTTAGAGCACTTTCCGGGTAAACGTCGCAGTGTAACTGCCCCCGATAATGCCAATATTGTGTATGGCGGAACGCAAACAAACCCAGTAATACCAAAACTTAATGGCCGACCACTTCCAGGCAACGAGTTTGTAAAATTTAGCTTGCCTGTAAGTTACATGCAACAAGCTAAAGGCCCTTATAAAGTTATCGACAATCACGAAGTCACCACGCTTGAAAAAACCTATAAAGCCGGTTCGTACGGCGAGCTTAAAAATAGTATTGCGGTAAATGGCGGCGGCGGTGGTTACCTGTCTAACGAAATATCGTACCGAAGTATTCGCCTGCGCGATGCGCTTAATTCAAGTATACCTACAGGGCACATTCATACCCCACGTATACAACAATTCGAACCTGAAACAGAAGCTAAAATAGTAAAACAAATAAAGGCAATGCTAGAGCAAAGCTTAGTAGCGCTATAGTTTATAACAACCAATTTAAGCGCATAAAAAAGGGCAATAATATTGCCTTTTTTTATGCCCTCTGCCACGGTCAATCACATGATAAACGCATTCTTAAACTCTATCCGCCGTGGTCTAGACACAGTAATTAACTCGATGAGCAATAAACTAAAAACCTAGGTACTTGATGTGTAATAAAAATCTAGTGCCTCTGGTTTTTACAATTAACTGAGGGCTTAATTAGCTCTTAATTTATTTAATGCTATTCCAGATAGGTAACGTTTTCCAATTTTCAGGGAAGCCCATTTCGGTTACGTCAATATTATACACCTCAATCAAGCTAGCTAACTTTTGTTTCCAATGGTGATTAGGGCTAGTTAAATCCATAAAATAAGCACACATAACGAGTGTGTTGTATAACTGCTTAGTTGTATCGCTAAAGCTATTAAGTAAAACACTGTCGCCATTTGTTGGCAGCTTCATGGTAAATGTAAAATCTCGGTTATATAAGCGACTATGATGGGCACAGATATTACGCACCGTAGTTATGTGGTGTAAAAAAGATGAAAGTATTGTTTCTTTTACTTTATATGAATCTGCAATATCATTTTTTAGCGCTCGTCGCCCTATTGCATCATAGCTCCTTGAAAGCCAGCCGAAGCTCATTACTTCAGCAATAATCCAAATAGCGGGTGTTTCTTCATTATATTTGTAATTTTGCTTTTTTATATTTGTATCTGACGTTCGTTGAATTTCAGCACAAATATTACTAACAAAGTCGTTATGATTAAATTTAGAAGAAAATGCAGCAGGCTCTAAGTGTGCATGTGAACCATGCTTTTTTGCTAAATGATATGCCCACTGAGTGCGCACAGATACTTCTATTCGCTCAATGGCATCAAGTAATAACAACCTTAGCTCTCTATCAAAAGAATACAGATTTAACACTTGCTCAAACGTAGTACCAGACTTAAAAGTATGATTTTGATGATCTTCAATAAACGACCACCAATAAGTGCCTAGCCTGTAATAATTAATATGGCTAAGATAAAAGGCTGCTGATTCTTTATCATTAATTACTAGCCCGCGCTCTTCTAGTAAGTCGACTTGCTGCGCAAATGTTATGGGGGCTTTAGGGAACTGCATGAAGGCTAAATCCTTTTACCATGCTATAGAAATAATTAACCCCTCGCAGGGCGCTGAGCTTACGGGTAGCGGGAGGGGTGTTGTTACGCGTAATTATAGAGCTTAAAAGTATAATTTCAAGATATTTATAGTTTGGGCTGATACTGGTACTAAACGATGAACGAGGCGCAAACCAAGAGCCTTAATTTATATGGAGTTCTTTGTTCAAGCCACGGTGCATACTCACACAAATCGACGTCATTACTAGGTTCGTAGTCATATTTAAAGTGAGTTTAAAAATAATAAGAGCACTTGGTTTTTGAATAAAAAGGTCAAGGAGATAGAGCAGCCTGCTTGACAGGAGTTATCTAATGGGTGACGACTTTGGTTCTTCGAAAAGTTTGGTTATAAAATAAAGCTGAAAATTTTTTCAGAGGCACTCAAGCAATTAAATAAGGATTGCCATGAGTGCTTGTAGCTTATTAGCAATTGTGGGGATCCCTCAGGATTTGACCCCTTTGGTTTTCAAAATCGTAAATTAATCATCATATGATATATAACAATTGGTTTACGGTCCCTGTACCGTACCTCTTTAAAGTAATTCAAGTTCTGTGATTTTTCTATAGGTGTAATCAAATCATTTTGCGAAGCCGACTTTTTAAACCCTATATAATCTCGACTTTTTGTATCCTTATAATATTTATCACAAAGGTCTATAAAGTTAGTTACATCGCAATAAGCGATAATAAAAACAGGGCTAAGACTCTCCTGATCATACCCTACTATTTTATTCAAATGACTATTTATGACAGTTGTATCATTGGAAAATAATCGAAAAGCCTCCATTATCGCAATACGCTCGTTATTATTGCCACATAAGAAAAAGTCTATTTCGCCGGGGTTCTTACTATCAAGAGAACCTGAACGCCCACCTCGTTTTTGATCCCTACAGTTTAAGCCAATATAAGATAATCTGTGATCAAACAACGAAGTGACCCAATCGTTAATTGAATCCTCATTTATTATTCGATAAGAGTTTGGTGTATCACCCTTTACGAGTTTATTATTTAGATTATTTTTTCTAAGTTGTATTTCCTTCATGATAAGGCTTAATTGTTTATATAGAAAACTCTCTATTGTAGAGTTAGGCTCTTCAACTATTATTACAAGATCAGCCAATTTTTTAGATTTTATTTCATAATATCTCTGCCTTAACTCGTCACTAGTCCTTGGCTGGTTAGCAAGCATACTAGTCAAAGCAGATGCTCGTTTCGGCTCTATATCTTTTATAATTAACTCTTCTAATTCAGAGAGTTGAAAATCCGCTTCATCTCCCAACGAGGAAACATTATGATAACCCTTTAACTTTTCAAAGATAGATTGTGCTGAATAATGATCTCCTCTTAGCTTTAATGAATGGCAATAAGAAGTAGCTATTAATATGTTGTGCTGTTGATTTTTAGACAGTTTACTCCAAAGAGCATCAACACCACGAAGGTCATGCACTTTGACTAAACAATAAATCCAATTTGAAATTATATTAAAGTCTAGTTCATGAATATTTTCATCATTAAAAAACTCTAACCACTCATTTAACGCTCTTTTATATTCAACGTCGGTGCTTTCTTGATTTGTATCTAAGAACTTCAATCTTGAAGCAAAACGATTTCCGGCGTAGTAGCCGGTTCTCCACTGTCTATATAATCCATCGAAGTATCTATATGCTGCTTCTGGGTTTAAAGTAAAGAGTACTAAAGCGCTCATTTGCCTTCGAAAACGTTCGCAATTTGAAACTAAACTTTGCTGTATTTGATTTGTACGATTACTTTTAAAAGGAACGGCGGTTTTTCTAATTTCTTCTAATTTACCTTCATCACTCAAATTTGCATCATTAACGATTATTAATAGCCTGACTTTGAATTCATAGACTTTCCATTTATCTTGAAGCCTTAAAATTTCAAGAGAAGGTAATCTCTTATTTAAATAGCTGTCTTCATCTGACAATAGCGTTAGTCCCTTCTCTAACATAACTTTTGCAGTATCAACTTGACCAATACTACATGTAAAGTCCAATGATTCCTCTAGAGCTATGATACTTAACTTATCTAAAGTTTTATCTGAGGCAAAATCCCCTATATTTCTTAATAAGTCAGATTTTCGAGCTTCTCTTTTAAGTTGGCTATATAACTCTAATACTTTATTTAAGGGTACTTCATCCCTTAGAACTAAAGTAACTCTATTGAATTCGTCATCATTTAAATTATCAACAAATAGCGTGAACTGCCGCCACAATGGGTAGTCATATTGAGATTCGTAACCAAAGATTTCATAGTCTTCATCAGAAAAGCCAAAACTTTCCAATAAATTAAGAGCCTTTGAAATAATCATTGAATTGTAAGAATTTTTTCGATTTTCGGTATGTAAACCTAATAAAAGTTGAAAGTAGCTTCTAATTAAGTCTTTATTGCCATATCCAAAATCATTTGAATTAGAAATTTTGTTAGCCCACTTGTTTGGCTTTTCAATCAGACCTAAATACTCGGGAATATACTCATCATCAATCCGCCACCAAGGAAGATAATCAAACATTTTGTAAGCATTAATTCCGCTCTCTTTATTATCAATACAGGATTTGAAATATTCACAATATAAATCAACTACTATGTGCTGGGTTTGTTCAGAGATTTTCTTCCCGCCTAATAAGTTAAAATCTTGGGCTTTTTCTAATAACCAAAAGAGTAAATAAAACTTCCAAACAGGTAGGCTTCGCTCAAATTCTTCTTTATCATTTCCGATTTTTGACAATAAACAAACAGAAACATCTGAAATTTGTTCTGAAGTAAATTTACTCATTAAGATATCTAAACAGCCTTTTTTAGCATTCAACTCTCCAGCATAATTATTATGAATAGAATTTTTTGCCATTAATATGAGTAACTCAACAATGTCAGTAGAAGGGCTTGCTTCTCCCTCAACCAATGATCTATTGAAAAAATTCTTAGAATATATATCCATAAATTCATCGCATACAGCAGGAAAGTATTCTAAATAAAAAGAGTCATTCTCCTTATGGTGTAAGTTAAGACTATTGCTTAAAGGGTTATTTGCGAAAATATATAATGCAGTTGTGGCCGTTTCCTTTTTTGTTAGAAGATATAATAAATACTTAACTCCAGTACTATGTATACTACCATTTAATAACATGAACCTCAGTTCATGGCTTTCATTTGAGTTTTCAAATAATCTATCTAACCTGCCACAGCTATTTATACTAGAGCTATCGACATAAACGTCAGAATTAATGATTTTCGTCAAGGAGCTTGAATAAAAATTACTAGTGTCATTTACATAAAAGAGATTACGATATGAATCATAAAAAGCTAAATTTGAAATAGACATATTATTACTATTCGTAAATAAACTTTCTTTTATATCATCTAGGCTTTTAGCTGTTTTTGTTTCTTTATAAGAGTTTTGCTTTTTTGAATCTGAAGCGGTAAGGTTTATATCTATACTATATTCTGAGCGAATATCTAAAAAGACCCGTCGAATATCAGAGGAACATAGCCATTTATTATCTAACACAGACTTCGGGTGCTTTAATTGCTCATCAGAAGCGACCAAAAGCTCCAAGTATTCTAAATATACATACTGATGAGTGTAGCTAATAAAAGAAAAATTTAATTGACTCAAGTAATTATCAGAATAAACACGACATATTAACAACCATTTACTCATTAAATTTAATTGCTGCTGATTAAAACCAATTCTATAGCTACCTGCTTCTTCATCTTTCAAAGCAAGTTTATTAACTAACGAATCCCACAGGTATTCAGCTATTATATTTTTAAAATCATGCTCTAAAGTGTCTAAATGGTAATAACCATTTCTCTCTTTAAAGTCACTAATAATACAAGGTAATGACCTCTTTGCTAGAATTGATTCAGCTTTTTGTTTATCTATTTTAAAGTGAGGTTTAACGAAGCTTTCCCAACCAAATATAATATTACGAAGTAGATCTAGTGCTTCAAGTAAAGGCCGACACGATTCATCAATTTCATTTATTTCAGGAATACTTCTAACATGTACTTGGCAATAGTTAGCATAAAAGGTCACCGCTCCTAATTTTTCTAACGTAGCCAATTCTACATTTAAGTTTTTTTTGTATTCTTCTCCATTGTCTTTAGGCCAAGCTAATTCTCCAGAAAATAACTTAGCAACATTTTCCCTATTTAACTCAGGGGTTGCTATGTTTGAGTTTAAGAGAAGTTCAGCTATAACTTTACTTTTCAAAACCGAATCAAAATTGGATAGATACTCTTCATTTCGCTCAGTATGTTCTTCCCTAAATAACCTTAAAATTCTTCCTATATTTTCTGAATAATACATATTGAGTTTGTGTTCCGTTTTATTTTAATTAAATGTAAGAGCTAAAAGGCTCAAACTTTGACTTCATACACCAAGCTATCCAGAAGTTTTTCGAATTGTAATTTGACCTTATTATCTGTAATTATTAACTTATTCAGTCGGGATACTGCTGAATAATGCTTTACTTTAAAAGAATAAATAAACTCAGGCTTTGCACTTTTTCTAGCTTGATTTTAATAGATAAATTTACTTGACTGACCCAAATGACTTATCAGTAAGCCATAAATTTACAGATTCTGATTAGGAGGAAAGCTTTTAAACAATTTGGCTAGTTAAGCGAAAATTAAGTGCTTTCATCACTTTAAAAATAGTTTCCCAACGTGGCTTGGTTTTACCGTTAACTGCTTTATATAAGCTTTCACGGTTTAATCCCGTTGCTTTAGCAATATCACTCACGCCATGCTTTTTAACTAATAAGCCAAGTGCTTCAATAAAGGTATTTGGATCATCATCAGCTAAACACTCTTCTAAAAATGTATTAATTTCTTGCTGTGTTTCCATATAGTCAAACGGGTTAAAATCTGATGTTTGTAGCGCCATAATAATTACTCCAATTTATTCAACCTGCTAAATAAATGTAGCCTAAAAGCTACAAGCGCACAATGTTATTTATAACTTTTGGGCTATCGCCCGCGCGTCAGCAAGCTAAACGCCTACAATAAATAACACATACGCTTGGCTTTTGAGCGAGTAAGTATATTTGCGACTTGTTGAGTTTCGTTTCACTCATCCCAACCTACGCCATATTATTTATGGCTTATCGCTACACACAAAAAAGCCGTTGCATTGCTGCAACGGCTTTTATAATTTTGATAAATTTTCAAACTATAATGGGATTTACTACCCATTAAAGCTCAAAAAATTAGTCTCTGCTCTTAGTCGCGATAAGTCTCAACCGCTGGGCATGAACATACTAAGTTACGGTCGCCGTATACGTCATCAATACGAGTAACGGTTGGCCAAAACTTGTTTTTAGCTACTGCAGGCACTGGGAATGCAGCGTAAAAACGGTCGTATGCACGGTCCCATTCGTTACCTAACACGTCGCCTTGTGTATGCGGTGCAAACACTAGCGGGTTGTTTTCGATTGACCATTCGCCAGAGATTACTTTTTCAATTTCGCCTTTAATCGATACCATTGCTTCAATAAAGCGGTCAATCTCACCTTTTGATTCAGACTCAGTTGGCTCAATCATTAATGTACCAGCTACTGGGAACGACATAGTGGGTGAATGGAAGCCGTAATCTTGCAAGCGCTTAGCTACGTCCATTTCAGTAATGCCTGATTGCTCTTTAAGCGGGCGTAAGTCAACAATACATTCGTGAGCAACACGGTTGTTACGACCACGGTATAAAATTGGGAAGTGCTTGCTTAGCTCATGCGTTAAGTAGTTAGCATTAACGATAGCCATTTCAGTGGCTTGTTTTAAGCCCTCTGATCCCATCATGGTGATGTAAGCCCATGAAATAGGTAAAATAGCGGCTGAGCCGTAAGGCGCTGCCGATACCGCACCGTTACCGATGTTAGTACCTGGTACGTTAATTACGCTGTGGTTTGGCATAAATGGCGCAAGGTGCGATTTAACACCAATTGGGCCAACACCTGGACCACCGCCACCGTGTGGAATACAAAATGTTTTATGCAAGTTTAAGTGCGATACGTCTGAGCCAATAAAGCCTGGGCTTGTTACGCCAACTTGCGCGTTCATGTTTGCGCCGTCCATGTAAACTTGGCCGCCGTGCTCATGAATAATGTCACAAATTTCGCGAATTGTTTCTTCGTATACGCCGTGCGTAGACGGGTATGTGATCATGATGCACGATAAGTTTTCAGCAACTTCTTCAGCTTTCGCTTTTAAATCTGCCATGTCTACGTTACCGTTTTTGTCGCAGTTAACTACCACAATTTTCATGCTTGCCATTTGCGCTGATGCAGGGTTAGTACCGTGCGCAGAGCTTGGAATTAAACATACATTACGGTGTGCATCGCCGCGTGACTCGTGGTATTTACGAATCGCGATTAAGCCTGCGTATTCACCTTGCGCGCCAGAGTTTGGCTGAAGTGATACTGCATCGTAACCGGTAATGTTTACTAGCCAGTCGTGAAGCTCGCCAATCATTATTTGGTAACCTTCTGCTTGATCTAGCGGGCAGAATGGGTGAAGGTTTGCAAACTCAGGCCACGTAATTGGGATCATCTCAGCAGTCGCGTTTAGTTTCATGGTACATGAGCCTAACGAGATCATTGAGTGATTAAGCGATAAGTCTTTGCTTTCTAATCGCTTTATGTAGCGAAGCATGTCTGTTTCGCTGTGGTAGCTGTTAAAGTTTGGATGCGTTAGTACTTCGTCATCACGTACTAAACTTGCAGGAATTGACTCGCTGCCATTTGCTTCAACGTCGGCTGCAATAGCATCAACACTTAAGCCATGGCCTTCGCCTAAAATAATATCGAATAACTCAGCGATATCGGCACGTGTTGTTGTCTCTGATACCGAAATTGAGTACTCGCCTTCGTGGTTTGTTGCAAAGTTTACGCCTTTTGCAATTGCACGTGCTGTTACGTCGTTTTTGTTGTCGCTTACTACTGTTAGCGTATCAAACCAAGTATTGTGCTTAAGTGCGATGCCTTTAGCTTTAAGACCACTTGCTAAAATATCAGCAAAGCGATGTATACGCTGCGCGATAGTTTTTAAGCCTTGTGGGCCGTGGTACACCGCGTAAAACGCTGCCATGTTGGCAAGTAATACTTGCGCTGTACAAATGTTTGAGTTGGCTTTGTCGCGGCGAATGTGTTGTTCGCGCGTTTGCATTGCCATACGTAGTGCGTCGTTACCTAAACGGTCTTTAGATACACCAATAATACGACCTGGTAATGAACGTTTGTATGCGTCACGTGTTGCAAAAAATGCAGCATGTGGGCCGCCGTAACCCATAGGTACACCAAAACGCTGAGCCGAACCAAGTACTACGTCTGCGCCTAGTTTACCCGGTGCTTTTAATAGTAATAAACTCATTATGTCGGCAGCAACACAGGCAATGGCCTTTTTGCTTTGTACGCCAGCAATTAGGTCAGTTATATCTACCACTTCGCCTGATGTAGTTGGGTATTGGAACAATGCGCCAAAAATGTCGTGGTTAACGGCATCTTCTGCTTTACCTACAATTATTTCAAAACCAAACTGCTCGGCACGCGTTGTTACTACGTCGATTGTTTGTGTGTGTACGTCGTCAGCGATAAAAAAGGCATTGGCTTTTTTAGCTTTTGATACGCGTTTTGCAAGGCCCATAGCCTCTGCAGCGGCTGTTGATTCGTCAAGGAGTGATGCACTTGCTAAATCAAGACCGGTTAAATCTAGGGTCATAGTTTGGAAGTTTAATAATGATTCTAAACGCCCTTGTGCAATCTCTGGCTGATACGGTGTGTACGCTGTATACCAACCTGGATTTTCTAGTACGTTACGTAAAATTACGTGCGGTACGTTAGTTGGGTGGTAGCCTTGGCCAATGTACGATTTGAAAACTTTATTTTTGCTTGCTACAGATTTTAAGTAGCTTAGTGTTTCAACTTCAGTACGGCTTTCGCCAACTGTTAGCGGCTGTTCTAGACGAATGCTAGCCGGTACAGTTTGGTCAATGAGCTCTTGCACACTCGATACTTCTAAAGCACTTAGCATATCGCTTACTTGTGCTGGGCTTGGCCCAATATGGCGGCGAATAAAATCTTGCTTTTGCTCTAGTTCTTCAAGAGATTTGGCGTTTGACATGAATCCAGATTCCTATGATCCTAAATGCTAATGGGTAACTAGCATTAATTAAAATATTTGACGATTTAACAGTTCACTCAGTATGGGGTTGTGCGCTGTAAAATCATAAAAGCCCCATTTTTATACATTAAACGGGGCTTTTAGTTATCTTCAAAAAATGATTATTCTTCGTCGATAGTGTGCGAGTAACCTTCAGCGTCTAATAAGTTGTCTAGCTCAGACTCGTCAGATGCTTTAATACGGAATAACCAACCGTCGCCGTAAGCGTCGCTGTTTACTGTTTCAGGTGAATCTTCAAGCTCTTCGTTAATAGCAACAATTTCGCCACTGATAGGTGCGTAAATGTCTGATGCTGCTTTAACTGACTCTGCTACTGCACAGTCTTCGCCAGCGTCTACTTCGTCGCCAACTTCTGGTAATTCAACAAATACCATGTCGCCAAGAAGTTCTTGTGCATGCTCAGAAATACCAACAGTAAATGTACCGTCGCCTTCACTGCGAACCCACTCGTGTGAAGGTGCGTATTTTAACTCGCTAGGAATGTTGCTCATTTTATTTGTCCTTTGGTTTATATTGGGAGGATACCAATCGCAATAATTATTGTGATTGGTATAACCAAATTATTTAAATTATTGATTTACCGTTACGTACAAAGCTAGGCTTTACTACTTTAACGTTTACTAATTTTTTACGCATTTCTACTTGAGCTGTATCGCCTGTTGAACGTGGTACACGTGCAAGGGCTACACTAAAACCAAGTGTTGGTGAAAAAGTACCAGAAGTAATAATACCTATCCCACCGTCAACAATTACTTTAGAACCGCTACGCAAAACGCCTTTTTCTTCAAACACTAAGCCAACTAGTTTGTCAGTGCTTTTTTCTGCGCGTTGCTTAACAAGTACGTCACGGCCAATAAAGTCGCGATCTTCTGGTTCCCATGCAATGGTCCATGCCATGTTAGCTGCAAGTGGTGATACGCTTTCGTCCATATCTAGGCCGTAAAGGTTCATACCTGCTTCTAAACGTAGCGTGTCGCGTGCACCTAAACCAGCTGGCGCAACACCTGCATCTAGCAGTTGTTGCCATAAATAGGCTGCTTGGTCGTTCGGTACTACTATTTCGTAACCGTCTTCGCCAGTATAACCCGTTGTGGCAATAAATAAATCACCTACTTGAACGCCAAAAAACGGCTTCATACCTTCAACGGCTGCTTGTTGCTCAGCATTTAAAAGTGTGGCTGTTTTTGCTTTAGCGTTAGGACCTTGTACTGCAATCATTGCAAACTCTGGGCGCTCTGTAACTGTTACGTCAAAGTCGCTCGATACGTTAGCTAAATGTGCTAGGTCTTTTTCGCGCGTTGCTGAGTTAACAACCAGGCGGTAAAAAGTTTCGCTAAAGAAATAAATAATTAAGTCGTCTATTACACCGCCTTGCTCGTTAAGCATGCCTGTGTAAAGCGCTTTACCTGGTACGGTTAATTTTGCAACGTCGTTAGCTACTAGCTTACGTAAAAATGCTTGTGCTTGAGGCCCTTCAATATCAACAATAGTCATGTGTGATACATCAAACATGCCTGCGTCGGTGCGAACGGCATTGTGTTCTTCTATTTGTGAGCCGTAGTTGATTGGCATTTCCCAGCCATGAAAATCAACCATTTTTGCGCCCGCTTCTAGGTGCTTAGCATGTAGTACAGTTTTAGAAGTCATAACATTCCTTCACGTTTAAATTAACCCTGTTTAGGGCGTGGCTTAAATTAGTTTTTACTTAACCGTAACTAAAAACAGGTAAACATTGTTATGTTCACCTGTTGTTTGTATTCGTTATGCGGCTTCACTATGCATAAGTGCAAAACCTTGCGCTTGCATGTAGCTTTGCCATTTTTGTAATTCTTGTTGTTTAGCTACTAATACAAAGTGTTGTTCGTCGTTTTTATCAATGGCGGTAATAAATACATCACCACTTTGCGCACCGTAGCATAGTTGCGCGTCAGAAAGGCGCAAACCTGGTGTTAATTTAAAAGCATTTACTAGAGTATCAAACGCGTTGTCGCCACTTAAAATAAAGCTTGCTAGGTCGGTGCGTACTACATAATCAATATCAAAACGTAGCTGTTGCTCGTTTATAAGTGCTTGTAGTTGAAGGCTTGCGTTGTGTGGCAGTACAAATCTAAAGGCGGTTTCGCTAAAGTAATAAACAGCAAAGCTGTAGTCAGAATTATAGTCGCCATCAAGCGTGCCCTTTAAGCCTAAACCGCTGGCGGTAAGCTTCGTTAAATCAAGGCCTAAAATAGTGCTTAAAAATACACTGGTTTCGGTGCCACTAAAATCCATTACAACGTGATTGTTGTTAGTTTGCAAAGCGTTAGTAACCGCACTACTTGCGTTGCTGTGGCGGGCAAACATTATTGGGTTAAAAGTCATAACAAACACCTGTGTATTTTCGATTATAAAAGTATATTGCCCACGCCTATCAACAACAAATTGTAATTTTTTATCAATTGATAAATAATACTTATATATATAGCTATATAAATTGTAATTTTAAATATGAAAAACATATCAACCGACAGTTTACGTACTTTTGTGATGGTAGTTGAAATAGGTGGCTTTGCTAAAGCAGGCGATTTACTTGGCCTTTCGCAACCTGCAGTCAGTTTGCAAATAAAGCGCCTAGAAGACGTGCTTGGCTATAAACTATTTAAAAAACAAGGACAGCGCCAAGTATTAAACCAGTACGGCGAGCTATTATTGCCTATGGCAAAACAAATGATGCAACACAACGATGCTATTTTGCAGCAGTTCACATCAGAAAACATTGCGGGTAAAGTGCGCTTGGGTATTCCGAGCGAATTTGCAGCGCGTATTTTACCCTCAATTATTGGCGACTTTGTCGCGCTCTACCCTGAGGTGTCGTTAGAAGTTAAGTCGCGTTTAAGTAAACATTTACTTTCGGCCTCAAGGCAAGATCAGTTCGATTTAGTACTTGCGCTAAATGAGCGACTTAACTCTGATAAGTTTCCTATTTTTATGCAAGACGAACTGGTGTGGGTGGGCGACCTGTCACTTGCGCAAAACGACGTGGTTACGCTAGTTACCGCACCAGAGGGGTGTATTTATCGCCGCCGTGCAATTGATGCATTAAAAAGTGCGGGCATAAAATACCGAATTGTATATAGCAACGCCGATTTAACCGGCCTTATTGCGGCATTAAAAGAAGGCTTAGGTATTACGGTACTAGCTAAAAGCACAGTACCGAGTGAGCTTAACTATCAAGTTCAAACCAAACATTTACCCACGCTTGGTAATATTGGTATTAGTTTAATTAAAAGCTCGGGCGAATCTGACCATGCAGTAGACAAACTCGCGGAGTTTATAGCGCTACGTTTAGGTTATAGCTAATCAAAACTTTATAACGAGTAAAGCAATTACAAACTAATACAAAAGAAACAATTTAGTTAACAAAGTTGCATAAGTAGGTGCTTTTAGTTCTATTAAACTGAATAATTAAATACTTAATAACATTGATTCGTATTCGTTAACGTGTTCAAATTACGCCAATTAAGATAATTGACATGATTAGGAACACAATGAACCCTAAGTTTTTAGTATCTACCCTGGCAACTGCGGTTGCTTTGTCTTTTAATGCTACTGCAATAGCAAAAGACACCATCAATAAAGAACAACGCTTTGAACAAATTACTGTTATTGGCTCACAGCAAGCAATTAACGATATTCCGGGTTCGGCTACGTTTATTTCTGATGAAGAACTTCAAAAATTCAAATTTACTGATATTTCTCGCGTTTTAGCGTCTGTTCCGGGCGTTTACGTGCAAGAAGAAGACGGCTACGGCCTTCGCCCTAATATTGGTATGCGCGGTACAGGTACAGGCCGTAACGATAAAATATCGGTAATGGAAGACGGTGTATTAGTTGCACCAGCACCCTATTCAGCACCATCTGCTTACTACTTCCCTACAATGGGTCGTATGGAGTCTATTGAAGTATTAAAAGGCGCGGCATCAGTTAAGTACGGCCCGCGTACTACGGGTGGTGTTTTAAACTTACTTTCGCGCAGCTTACCAACTGAGCCAAATAGCTCAAAAGGTATGGTAGATGCAGCCCTTGGTAGCGACGGTTACTACAAAGGTCACGCTTACTTCGGTAAAGAAAAAAACAACACAGCAGGCTTAATTGAAGTATTTACTTACGGCGCAGACGGCTTTAAAGAGCTGCCAGTAGGCAATGACAACACCGGCTTTGAGAAAACAGATTTACTATTAAAGTTTGGCAATACGTTTGGTCAAAACGATGCGCATAATCTTGAGCTAAAAATTAAGTACTCTGACGAAACATCAGACGAAACTTACATGGGCTTAACAGACGAAGACTATCAAGAAAGTCCTTATCGTCGTTATGCTGCATCGCAAAACGATGAAATGAATACTCGCCATAACGCATACCAACTTAACTACGCGTACCGTTTTGGTGATGGCTATGAATTTTTAGCTACGGCTTACTTAAACGATTTTCATCGTAACTGGTATAAAGCCAGCAAAGTAAGCGAAAGCTACCTTGAACAATACAGCGATTTTGAAGCAAACCCAACAAGCGAAGGCATTGAAGGTATTGGTGTTAAAGCTAATAACCGCGATTACCAAGCTAAAGGTATTCAGTCTGAATTACATATTCCTGCAGGCGATCACTATGTGACTGTTGGTGTACGTTACCACGAAGACGAAATGGATCGTTTTCAATGGGAAGACAAATACACACTTAATCAAGACCTAAGCTTAACGCTTACAGAGCAAGGCGTTCCGGGCTCTGACAGCAACCGTGTAGATAGCGCAGAAGCAAGTACCTTGTTTATTCAAGACGAGTGGACAATTGATGCATTAGTAGTAAGTGCAGGTCTTCGTTATGAAGACATTACTATTACGCGTGAAGAGTGGTCTAAAACTGACCCAACACGCAGCAACGGTTTAACTAAAGATGTGTCGAACGACACTGAAATTTTAGTTCCGTCGTTAGGTGCTACTTATACGCTTAACGAAAACGTAACGCTACTTGCGGGCATTCAAAAAGGGTATGCACCAGCAGCACCTGGTAATGCAGACCAAGAAGAAGAAGAAAGTGTAAACATTGAGTTTGGCTCTCGCTTTAATATGGATGGCTTTAGCGGTGAAGTAATTGCCTTTTACTCTGACTACAGCAACATGCACGGTAACTGTACTGCAGCGGTTGGTTGTAGCGACGACAACATTGGCGACCAATACAACTACGGTGAAGTAGAAGTAGCGGGCTTTGAATTTAGTGCAGCACGTACGTTTGCAACTGATACAGCTATGTTCCCAGTTAAATTAACGTATACCTACACAGACTCTGAGTTTAAAAACGATTTTGATTCAGAAATTTGGGGCGCGGTAGAAAAAGGCGATGCAATGCCTTACGTACCAGAAAACCAAGTAGCGTTATCGCTCGGTGCTGAGTTTTCTGCATTTGTAGTTAACAGCCAAATACGTTACGTATCTGATGCGCACGCTAACTTAACTGAGTCGGGCTTAAACGCAATTGATAGCCGCGTAGTATGGGATTTAGCTGCTAAATACTTAATCGGTGAGAATCAAAAAGTATACCTAAGCGTTGATAATTTGTTTGATAAAACATACGTTGCTAACCGTTCAAACGGTGGCATTCAACCAGGTAAGCCGCGTACTGTACAAATGGGCTACACTTACTCATTCTAAATTAAAAGCTGGTTAAACGGTTCACTAACTACGTTAATAATTTTTTATGTAAGAACACTACACATCTAAATTATTGCCTTGTTATTAAACCGTTTCCCTGCGCTTTGTATAGGATAAGTGGTTCACTAACAGCGTTAATAATTTTTTATGTAAAAGCACTACACATCTAAATTATTGCCTTGTTATTAAACCGTTTACCTGCGCTTTGTATAGAATAAGTGGTTTATTAGCTGCTTTAAATAACTCATATAAGAACACTATATTTCGTTATTTTTGCCTTGCTGTAGAGCTATTCTCCTATCGCTATAATAAAGCATCAATTGATGTAAAGTTAAAAGCGTAAGTTACAGATACAAAAAAGCCGAGATTGAATTTCAATCTCGGCTTTTTAATACATAAAACTTATCGTTTATATATTAGTTATTTGCGTTACGTTGACGTAATACTTCAAACAAACAAATACCTGTGGCTACCGATACGTTTAAGCTTGAAACTGTACCCGCCATAGGGATTTTAACGAGCATATCGCAATGCTCACGCGTTAAGCGTCGCATGCCCTCGCCTTCTGCGCCCATAACAATAGCCATTGGGCCTGTTAAGCTTGCATCAAATACGTGGTTATCAGTTTCACCAGCAGTACCTACAACCCATACGCCTGCATCTTTAATTTCGCGAAGCGTACGTGCAAGGTTAGTCACTTGAATAAGCGGTACTGTTTCGGCTGCACCACAAGCAACTTTACGTGCTGTGCCGTTAAGCTTGGCAGAGCGATCTTTAGGTACAATTATAGCGTGAACACCAGCAGCGTCTGCACTACGTAGGCATGCGCCTAAGTTATGCGGATCGGTAATACCATCAAGCACAAGTAAAAACGGTGTGTCTTCACGAGCGATGATCGCATCAAGATCTTTTTCGTTAAACGTTGGCGCTGCTTTTACGTTGGCAATAATACCTTGATGCTGCTCACCCTTTGATTTGCTATCAAGGGCTTTACGCTGCATAAACTGTACTGAAATACCAAACTTACGTGCTTCATCAATAATCGGAGTTGAGCGTTTGTCGTCACGACCTTTAAGGGCGTAAATTTCTACAAAGCGCTCTGGCTCGCTTTCTAAAATTGCTTCAACAGAGTGAAAGCCAAAAATTAATTCATTACTCACGTATTATCTGCTCCTGGGCTAGTACTTTTACGGGCATTTTTGCCAGCTCTTTTAGGCTTTTTAACTGCCTTCTTTTTCGGCTTTTTCTTTACGGCAGTGTCTGCTGCTTTTTTATCTGCGGGTTTAGTTGCAGACTTATTTGCAGGCTTGCCTTTATCTTTATTTGCTGGCTTTTTTTTACCTTTTGGTTTGTCATCGCTGTGCGACTTTTTACCCGGTACTTTGCCTGCTTTTAATTGCGAACGCACACTTGCTGGCGCATGCTCAGATTTACCTGAACCTTTTTTTGGCGCACGACGACGTGAGTATCTGTCTTGTGCAACATCGCCTTTAAGCGTTAAGTTGATACGACGGTCGTCTAAACTAACCGACGCAACTTTTACTGTTACTTTATCGCCAAGGCGATAAACTTTGTGAGAGTGCTCACCTATTAGGGTGTGCTTTGCAGCATCATGCGCAAAAAACTCGTCGCCTAAATTAGTAACATGAATAAGCCCATCAATTTGTAAATCGTCTAAACGAATAAACAAACCAAAGTTAGTGACCGATGAAATAACACCGTCAAACTCGTCACCTACGTGATCTTGCATAAACTCACATTTAAGCCAATCGGCAACTTCGCGAGTTGCATCATCGGCGCGGCGCTCTGTGGTAGAACACTGCTCACCAAGTTGATCAACTTCGTCGTCGGTATAAGCGTATTCGCCAGACGTTTGCTGACCTTGTGCTTTTATTACTGCTTTAATAGCACGATGTACTACTAAATCTGGGTAACGACGTATTGGCGATGTAAAGTGCGCATAAGCCGATAACGCTAAACCAAAGTGACCAATGTTATCTGGCTGATATACAGCTTGTTTCATTGAACGCAGTAGCATAGTTTGAATAAGCTCGGCTTCTGGGCGGTCACCTAGTCGCGCTAATACTTGGGTTATTTCTTTTGGTGTTGGCTCGTCGCTTAATGTGCTTTGAATACCTAACTCGCCTAAAAACTTAGTAAAGTTACCTAGTTTTTCGCTGTCTGGTTCGTCATGCACGCGATAAAGCGCGCTTGCTTCGTGCTTTTCAAGAATTTTAGCCGCCGATACGTTGGCTAAAATCATACATTCTTCAATCAGTTTGTGCGCATCGTTACGAATAACAGGCACTATTGATTCTATTTTACGCTGAGCGTTAAATACAAAACGTGTTTCTAGGGTTTCAAACTCAATGGCACCACGGTCTTGGCGTGCTGCTTTAAGTGCCATATACATTTGCTGTAAGTCAGTTAAATGTGGCACTACGGCTGAGTATTCTTCGCGTAGTTTTTCGTCGTTTTGTAAAATGGCATTTACTTTGGTGTAAGTTAAACGTGCATGCGAGTTCATTATCGCTTCGTAAAACTTATAGCCCGAAAGTTTACCCGCGCTCGATACGGTCATTTCGGCAACCATACATAAGCGATCTACTTTTGGATTAAGCGAACATAATCCGTTAGAAAGCACTTTTGGTAGCATCGGAATTACTTGCTCAGGGAAATACACTGAGTTACCACGCAAAATTGCTTCTTTGTTAAGCGGCGTGTTCATTCCTACGTAATGCGATACATCGGCAATAGCAACCCATAAGCGCCAGCCACCCGATTTTTTAGGTTCACAGTACACGGCGTCATCAAAGTCGCGAGCGTCTTCGCCATCAATAGTTACAAGTGGTAAGTCACGTAAATCTACGCGGCCTTTTTTGTCAGCGTCTTCAACAAACTCACCTAGGTGAGCAACCTGTGCTTCAACTTCTTCAGGCCATACATGTGGAATATCGTGATTGCGCAGTGCGACTTCAATTTCCATACCTGGGGCTAAATGCTCACCAAGTACATCAATAATTTTACCTACCGCGTTCATGTTGCGGCTTGGATTTTGAGTGATTTTAACCTGCACCATTTGGTTATGGCGGGCACCGTTTTCGTTGCCTGGTAAAATCATTATATCTTGCGTTATGCGCGGGTCTTCGGCTACCACAACGGCAACACCATGCTCTACAAAGTAACGGCCAACAATTGGCGCGCGCTCGTTAGTAAGCACTTTTATAATACGTGCATCGCATTTTGAGCCAGAGCCACGTTTAGTGCCTTTAGCTAGTACAATGTCGCCATGTAACACCATATTCATTTGGTGCTTAGCAATAAACCAATCTTTACTCTCGCCTTCAACTTCTAAAAAGCCAAAACCGTCTCTGTGGCCTATTACTTTGCCTTTGGTTAAACCGGCTTCGTCAATTAGGGCATAGCATTTAAATTTATTAAAATACAGCTGTCCGTCACGCTCCATAGCGCGAAGGCGGCGTTTAAATGCTATTTGGCGTTCGTCATCGTTTACTGCTAGTTCTTCACATAATTGCGCGTAGTTAGCAGGCTTTGAACGCTCTTGAAGGTGAGTAAGTATAAACTCACGACTAGGGACTGGGTTTTCGTACTTTTCTTGTTCTCGACTGAGATTTGGATCTTGGTTTGACATTCACTATCTTGTTAGTTGGTTATGTAGGTATTTTAACCCATATAGTTATAATGAGACAGGTAAAAGCGATTAAACTTTTAAGAAAGCACTTTTACCTTGCTGTTTATCTTGCTGTATAGTTTAAAAATCTAGCGCAATGGGGCTTAACGACCCCTTAACTGCAAAGTGTTTAGCCATATCGTAGTAATGCTAAAACCCTTTCGCGCTATTATAACCTGAGCTCTGGCTAATAAATCTATCTCGAGCAGCTATTTTCAGCGCTAACAGCGTTGAATATACTTGCAATAGGCCAGCTATTGACGCGTAAATTCGCCTTGTTTTCACTGAAAATCTCTGGCTAGAGAAAATAAATTTAAATATCAACATGATTCAATACGTTAGTAAATCTCTTAACCAGAGTTCAGGTTATTTATTTTTTTTGTAGGTTTTTCCAGAGCAGTTTGCTTATATTATCAATAAAGCTTGGGTCTTCTTCTTTCATTGTAAGCAAAATTTGCTTATTCATTTGTGATTTATTTTGAGCGTAAATCCAGCGGTTTTTATTAAACTGCTGGGCAAACTCAAGTGCACCCGCTTGTAGTTCGTCGTTATTTGCAAACACAGCTTCAACCACTTTATTGTCTAGCAACTGCTGTGCACCAACACGCTCTCCTGACATAGCTAAACGATTAAAGAATGTTTGCGAAATAGCTTTATTAATTATAGGAAACATCGACGGTACAAACGGCACCATTACATCCACTTCAGGAAAACAAAAGAAGCCTTTATCTGACTTCATAAATCTAAAATCGCACGCACACGCAAGCACAGCACCATTGCCATAGGTATGCCCGTTTAACGCAGCAATAATAGGCATAGGAAAAGTAACTATGCGCTTAAACAAGTCACTTATTTGAATCATAAAGTCAGAAATAGCTGCAGGTAAAATACTTGGATTGGACATCCATTGAAGGTCGATGCCTAATGACCAGTTTTTGTCACTCGAGGACGTTAAAATAACTGACTTAATATTTTGATCTGCCTCAATGTGGTCAAGATGTAAATTAAACTCAGCCACAAACGCTGGATTGTGGCGGTTTTCAGCGGTATTCATAGTGAGTATTGCAGTACTATTTTTAGTTATTAGTTCTATTAGATTTGCCATTAAACCCTCTTTTAACGCTTTTTAAGCTAACTTTAAGCACTGTTCGTTACTTTTATAAGTAACATAGTAATACTTTGCTTATAATTTATAAACCCACTATTTAAAGCCATCCTTTTTGTTTAGCTATACGCGCAGCATCTATGCGGTTAGTGGCGTTTAATTTTGCAATGGCGTCTGATAGATAATTACGTGTGGTGCCTTCGCTTATAAATAACTGCTTGGCTATTTCGCTTGTTTTAAGGCCATCGCTTGCAAGTTTAAGTGCTTTGCGTTCTTTATCGGTAAGTGGATCTGCGTCGTCAAATGCATTAATAGCAAGCTCTGGATCAATTACCTTTTGCCCCTGCATTACTTTTTTAAGGGCATTTATTAGATCTTCACTGGGTGCTTCTTTTAGTATAAACCCTTTAACACCCGAACTTAATGAGCGTCTTATGTAACCAGCGCGAGAAAACGTGGTCATAATAACCATTTTTATAGCGGGAAACTTAGCAGCTATTTTTTCGCTGAGCTCTATACCATTCATGGTTGGCATTTCTATATCGGTTAAAATTATATCTGGCAGTAAATCACTATCAAGCGCCTCAATTGCATTAAGTGCATCTTGCCCGTTACTTGCTTGCCCAATTATCTCTATATTAAAATCGAGACTTAATAGTGCTGCGATTGCATCACGAACAAGCGCTTGATCTTCCACTAAATACACTCTGATCATTGTAAATCCTTAGCTGAAATTGGTAGCATTACATTTAAAGTAAAAATATCGCCACAGGTAAATGTTGCACTGCCATTGAGTTGCTCTGCTCGCTCTTTAATACCATTTAGGCCATTGCCCGAATTTAATGTAGAGCACGGTGCACGATCAATAACGGTAATGAGTAGCTGCTGCGCTGTTTGTTCTATATTTATTTCGCAATTTTTTGTGCTGCTATGACGTAGCAAATTGGTAACGGCTTCTTTAATTATAAGGCCTGCGATGCCCTCTACTTTAGCGGGTAGAGTATTTAAAACTACATTAAATGAAACGTTAAAGTCTTGTTCTATTAATCTTTGTTTTAACTGTGCTACTTGGCTAACAAGGTTAAGCTGTTTTAAATCACTAACGGCGCTTCTTACATCACTGAGTAACTGCCTTGCCAGATCGGCCACTTGTGCAATTTCGCTATTTGCTTGAGCGTAACGCTCACCTTGGTTTAATTTATTTGCAAGCTCAGCTTTTAAAGCAATAGATGACAGTGAGTGACCTAAAATATCGTGCAAGTCGCGGGCTATCCGTTCACGCTCAGCAATTGCTGCTAATTGCTCTAATTGGTTAGCGCTTTCTTGCTCACGTTTTTTGTACAGGCTCTCTCTTTTAGCTGCAATACCGTAACTAAATAAGGCTGCACATAAAATCAAAGCAACGGCTAAAAAGTATTGAACCTTCCCTATATCACCAATATATGCGCTTAATAAAACCGTAGATATAATCGCGAGTGCAGCATAAATTCTTTGATGGTAGTTGTATGCATAGCCTGCTACGTAGGCTGCAAAGCCAAATAAAGTAGGAGTACCTGTGGTGTAAAAAGTAGCGCAAAAACAAATTAATAGCATGGCTACAAACAACTTGGTCACCCCTGCACTTTTGCAGTTTATTGCTTTTACATATAAAAGAATAAAAGCAACATAAAAGGCTAAAGACATCGTTATTTGGTTAGCAGTAAAGCTCGCAAAATTAATTATTAATGGGAGTAAATAAAAGCCTGTAAAAATTAAATGCCCATATTTCCAAAAACCTTTATCACTTTGTTGAGAAAAGGAGTTAAGCGAGCTCATACAAATACCTCTGGCATATTATTTTTACTTATAGGACTATTTTTATTAATAAATAACATAAAAATGCAGAGCAGCATAAAGCAATCTGCATAAGTGATCGTGAAACTTAACGTCTCTAGTACTTCATTAATAGCTAAGCTGATTAGAATTAAAGAATTCATAATTATCCCCTGTTGAGTAAGGTAACTATGCCAGCGTACAAAAATAATAAGAGTGTGAAGTGTCATCAACTTTTATGACATTTGTCATGCGATAAAAAAATTCATCTTAAGAGTTTTTAAGCAATGTTAATATGTTCAAAAAGTACAACAAGGAAACTAAATGCAATCTCAGCAGCAAAGTTTAATTTATTTGCACATAGCGGTATTACTTTTTGGCGGAACCGCTTTATTTGCCAAGCTTATTGGTTTAAATGCTTTAGATATTACCGTTTACAGAACTGCAATTGCAGGAATGGCTATTTTAGCCATGCTGTATTTTCAAAAAAAACAAATTAAACTAAACAAGCCTAAAGACTACCTTATTGCATTATTTTTAGGTGTTGCGGTGGGTATTCACTGGGTAACCTATTTTGCTGGTATGCAAATGGCCGGTATAACAATTGGGATGTTGGCATTTTTTAGCTACCCCGTAATGACGGTATTTTTAGAGCCCTTATTTAATAAAAGCAGGCCAAAAGCAAAAGATATAATAAGTGCAGCGGTGGTTGTTTTAGGGATTTACCTGTTAGTCCCAAGTGCAAATTTAGGCGACGATGTAACCTTAGGTGTAATAACTGGTGTTATATCGGCATTGTTTTTTTCAATCAGAAACATTACCCATAAGCGCTACTTTAGCCAATATGGTGGCCCGCAAACGATGTTTTATCAAACCTTAGTGGCAAGCATTATGCTGTGCGCATTTATAGAAGTGCCGGTATATGAGGTTAGTAATCACGACCTAATTTTAATTGCCATAGCGGGTGTTATTTTTACAGCTACACCGCACTCGTTATTTGCAGCAAGTTTAAAGCATTTATCAGCGGCAACTGCGGGGTTAATTTCTTGCTTACAACCACTTTATGGCACCATACTGGCTATAGTAATTATTCATGAACGTCCTACTGTTATGACGTTAGTTGGTGGAGCACTTATTGTTAGTGCCGCTTGTTTTGAAACGTGGTCAATCACTAAAAAGGCTCGACAATGAAAGTATTTGCACACCGTGGTGCCAGTGGGGATTTTCCTGAAAACACCAAAAGCGCTATTTTAGAAGCGTTAAAAGTAGGTGTTGATGGTATTGAAGTAGATATTCAAAGTTCCATCGATGATTACATGATAATACACGACTCATGGCTCGATAGAACCACCAGCGGTAAAGGTAGGGTGAGTAACTTTACGGCACATGAACTCTCTAAACTTGATGCTGGAAATGGTGAAAAAATTCCCACTCTTCAGCAGTTGTTTGATTGGAATAATAATAAATCTTTATTAAATATTGAGCTTAAACATACATTTGAACTAGAAAGGTTTGTGGCTCAACTTGAAGAAAACATTGAAGCTAACAAAATATCGAAAGCAAATATTTTAGTATCATCGTTTGATCATCATCAACTACAGTGGCTTAAAAGCAAGCTACCATGGCTTAAAATAGGCGCCCTTACTTCTTCTATTCCAATTAACTATGCAAAGTTTGCAAGTGATTTAAACGCTTATAGCGTACATGCAGATAAAACCTTTATAAATAAGGCTTTTGCCGATGATGCAAAAAAAAGAGGCTTAAAGATTTATGCTTATACGGTCGATAGAGAACAAGATATAGCGCTAATGCTTGAGTATGGCATAGACGGAATTTTTACAAATTACCCAGCGCGAACCAAAGCTTACTTGTTATCGTTACAAAAAAGCTAACTTACACCTCCCTAACTAAAATAAGAATCGTAGGGCTTAAGCATAATGAGTAGTTTTATGAAAATTTATAACTATATAGAGCAAACATTCTTTTTTACGTTAACGCGTAAAATAGTCGGTAATTTAAGTTTTGTATTATTGTTCCAAGCAATTACGTTATTTTGGCTGCATCAGAGCTTAAGCGAACAACAGCAAAGTACAGGGCTATTTTGGCTGCTTACGCTTGTTATTATATCTGGTTTTATTTTTACTCTTTTTTATATGCGTTTTTTAATTGTTCGCCCTGTTACTGCTATGCGCGATACTTTGATAAAAATAAACCAACAAGATGCAAATTTAGCAGCAAAACTTCCCCACTTTTCGTATGACGAATTTAAAGATTTAAGTTCACAATATAATATATTTACTGCCCATTTAAGTGAGTTACTCAGCACAACATATAACAGTGCTCAAGCTAGTGCACACAGTAATATACAAGTCACCGAATCGATGAAAAATACTGAGCAATCAAGTGAGCAACAAATACAGTTAAGCCACAGTATTATTAATGCCAGTATGCAAATAACCCAAAGCTTACAAAACATAGTAAATAATACAGATAGCGTGCATAACGTTAATAATGAACACCTTAACTTTGTAAAACTATCTGCATCAGAGCTCGCAGCTTTAGTAAAGCAGGTTAAACTTATTACTAATATCCTAGGTAGCTTTTCAAATACAATTGCGGGACTGAAAGAGAACAGTGAAAACATTCGCAGTATTTTAAAAATGGTTGAAGAGTTTTCTGATCAAACCAATTTGTTAGCCCTTAACGCCGCAATAGAAGCAGCTAGAGCGGGTGAAGCTGGCAGAGGATTTGCCGTAGTTGCAGACGAAGTACGCACACTTTCAATAAAGGTAAGTGGCGCAACTAGGCAAATAAGCGACTTTATTACTCAAATGAATGAGCTAGTAAATGAAACAAATAAAGAGTCAGAGCAATTAATGACTCACTCCAATAATGCACAAAGCTCAATTAGTGCAACCTCCGAGGGTTTTACAAAAATGCTTAGTGAGTTTGAGCACAACCAACAGCAACTACAACAAATAGCCAGTGCTGTACATATGCTTGAGGGCACTCAAACTAATACTCACCAATCGGTAGAGCAAATAGTAGCTTTAGGTGAGCAAGCTAAACAGCAAATAGATACGGCATTAGCCGATAGCGAGCAATCTCAACAATTAAGCTTACAAACCCAACAACAGTTAAAGCGCTTCGTGCGCTAAGAAGCGTTTTCGGGCTCGGAGAAATATGGTAAATTACGCAGCTATTAATTTAAGTGTGTGAAGTGTGTGAGCAACCCTACCCCAGACTATGAAAAATTAGCCCTACAAATAAAAACCTGGGGGCAAGAGCTTGGTTTTAGCGAAGTAGGTATTACTGATATTGACCTATCTAAGCACGAAGCCCAATTGCAACGCTGGCTTGATGCTGGCTACCACGGCTCGATGGATTATATGGCTGCTCACGGCATGAAACGCGCTCGCCCTGCTGAATTAGTACCAGGTACACAGCGTGTTATATCCGTAAAAATGAATTATCTCCCTCCCGATGCTGGCTTTGCAAAAACCTTAAAAAATAAAGAAAAAGCATACATAAGTCGTTATGCACTGGGTCGTGATTACCATAAATTAATGCGTAATCGTTTAAAAAAACTTGGCCAAAAAATAGAGCAAGAAATTGGCGAATATGGCTTTAGGCCATTTGTAGATTCAGCCCCGGTACTTGAGCGTCAACTTGCCGAAAAAGCCGGTTTAGGGTGGCGTGGTAAGCATTCGTTATTAATTAATCAAGAAGCAGGATCGTGGTTTTTTTTAGGCGAACTATTTATTGATTTACCTCTACCAATAGATGCAGAGAACACGTTTGAAGGCTGCGGAAAATGTGTTGCTTGTATTACTCTTTGCCCAACAGGTGCAATTGTAGAGCCTTACGTTGTTGATGCACGTAAATGCATATCGTACTTAACGATAGAACACCAAGGCCCCATACCCGAACAATACCGAACTTTATTAGGCAACCGTATCTATGGTTGTGATGATTGCCAGTTGGTATGCCCTTGGAATCGTTATGGACAAATAACGGATGAAAATGATTTTCATCCTCGTACTCAATTAAAAAATAAAGATTTACTTGAGCTATTTGCTTGGGATGAGCCTACATTTTTAAAAAATACCGAAGGCAGCCCTATTCGCCGCATAGGTCACGAACGTTGGTTACGTAATATAGCGGTCGGTTTAGGTAATGCAGAGTTTAGCCCGGCTATTATTCATGCTTTACAAGATAAAAGCCAAATATCCAGCGAGCTTGTTTTAGAACATATTGAATGGGCGCTTGCTCAACAAAACGATAAACAACGATTACAAATTCGTAAAACGGCTAGGTTAATCAGAATCGTAGAAAAAGGCTTACCCAGAGATGCATAATGCAGTTGGAGTAAGCCTTAAAGTAACATTATTTAATTAAATATATTTAGCTCTTTAAAAGCAATGACAGGTCTTGCTCAATTTCAGCAAAAGCTGCTTTTACCTGTTTAACAGACTCCTCTCTGGCCACTGAGTTTTGGATAGTTTCATCTACTTTTTTATAAATAAACACCTCCTGATCTTCATCTAATCCCATTGATGGGATACGTTCTTCGAGCTCTTCTTGTAACTGTTTAAACACTTTTTCGTTGTTTTGACGGTTGTCATTCAATAAGCTAATTAAGCCATGAAACTTACTGTGAACTGTACTTGCTACGGCATTAAGTTTTGCTTGTTGTGATTCAAGCATTTTCTTAGTCATGATGGCGCGTAGTTGCTGCTCGGTAACACTGACAATAAAACATACGTGGTCGCGTATACGCCCGTGTTTATCTGGATCGTGATCAGGCATATTTAAAATAAGTAAGCTAATCAATTCATAGTTAACTAAAATTCGATGCGAAAATTCATGTAAACGCCCTTTGTTTTTAAGCATTTCAAATAGCTCCACCACAATAGGTGAACACACGCCGCTTAATGCAAAGTGACTAATTTCATCGTTCTCTCTAAACTCAACATTACTTTGCAAATCAAAAGATTGTAGGCAATCTATAAGCGCTTTACCTAGCTCTTGAGGGTCGTTAATAAAGCCTATGTTTTCAACGTAGTTAACTATCTGCCCCATTTCACTGCTGTTAGCCATGGCATTAAATGCAGTTGATGTAGCATCTTCAACTTGCTTTTCAAGGCTTTGTTTTTCAACAAGTACTTGGTTTAAATTTTTAAGCTTTGACTTAAGTTCATCATGGCCAAAGGGTTTTACAATATAGTCTTCTGCACCAACCGAGTAGCCTTCCATACGCTCTTCAACTGTGCCACGAGCAGACACAAACATAACAATAATGTGTGCTGTATTTGGGTTTGCTTTAAGTGCCTTACATACTTCATAGCCGTTCATTTGCGGCATACTTACGTCGAGCAATATAACCTGAGGCATATAGCCTTCAACCATGTTTAAACACTCAGGACCACTTGTTGCTACTTGTAATTCAAAATCAAGATCCTCTAAAATCTCCTCAATAATTTCAAGGTTAAAGGGTTCGTCATCAACGGCAAGTATTTTAGTTAAGGCCATAATTTATCATCCATTCAAATTCTCAAAAAAAGTTACTTGGTATGCTAACTAGCAATTAATTACTGTGTTGTATTAATTGATCTTCAGCCAAATGATCATCTAGATTTATTTCTAATGGCACCTGTATAGATATAGTTGCACCACCATTTTCGTTGTTACGTGCAGTGATCTCACCTTGATGTAAAGACACAAACTCTCTACACAATGCAAGGCCCAATCCGGTACCACCGGCACCGCTATTTGTTTTGCTGCTTTGTACAAACTTAGTAAAAATATGTTCCAGCTCATCTTCTGGTATACCGACCCCATTATCGGTAACCTCTATAGTAGCAAGCTTATTATCTGACTCTAAATTTACCCGTATTTTACTTTTGGGTTCGCTAAATTTAAGTGCATTACCTAATACGTTTCGAAGTAACTGATTTATTTGCTCTTCATCACATTGCGCAATTACAGGTAATGGCTGCGCGGTAAATACAACCTCAATTTCTTTTTCCATTGCCGTACCAGATACATCATCAATACTTGTTTTTATAATGTTCGCTAAATTATATGGACGAGGATTAAATGGAAACTTACCCACATCTAGCTTAGATAGGTCGAGTAAATTATTTAGTAACGACAGTAAACGCTCACCACTACTCTCTATTCGCGATAGGTATTTAATGAGTTTTTCTTTTGCAAAATCTCCAGTTTCTAGTTTGCTTAAACCAAAACGCGAAAAGCTTAAAATAGAGTGCATAGGTGTTCGAAGTTCATGCGACATGTTTGCTAAAAATTCTGATTTACTTAAGTTTGCAGCCTCAGCCACGTTTTTAGCGTGCTCGAGCTGTGAGGTACGCGCTCTTACTTGCTCTTCAAGGATATCTTTTGCTTCAAGTAGTAAATCTTCTTTTTGCTTAAGGTGGGTTACATTTTTAAATATTACGGCAAGTGCTATTTCACCATGGTGATCTATCTCATTAAAAGATCCCACTAACGGTATATAGCCCCCTGCAGTTTTAGATAAACGTAAGTCGCAGCTAAATTGGCGATTACTATTTAATGTCGAAATTTTATTTTTAATACCTAACGTTGAATCATCATCTAAAAAGCTAAATACTGATTTACCTTCTAGTTCGTTAAACGGTAAGTTAAATAGTTTTAAACAAGCATCATTAGCTTCTATCACTCTACCGCATTTCTCAAACAACATAATTGCATCAGGCGTATGCTTATAAATAACCTGAAGTAGGCTGTCTTTTTCAATCAGGGCATCAACCGTATCTTGTAGCCTTTCGACAAGTTCTGCGTTATGGCGTTTTAATAACTCTGTTTGCCACAGTTTATGTATTGATTGTAATAATGAGCTGTCGTTCAATGGCTTAATAAGTACGTCTTCTACACCTTGACGAATAGCTTCAATCATTGAAACTTGATCGGGACGTGAGGTAAATAATAAGCAACGGCAATGTGGTTGCATTATTTTTAAGTTTGAAAAAATTTCTAAACCGGTTCCGTCATCTAAAACAAAATCACTTATCAGTATATCGATTTTCTTTTCTTTCGTAATTTCTAAAGCTTCTGCAGAGGTGGTTGCTGTATGGGTCTCGATATGAGCACCAATCAAGCTGCTTTTCATTTTTTCGAGGCGCTCAGGAACATGATCGACGAGTAAAATAGCGGGTAATTGCAAAATATGATTAGAGCCTAATTCTAGTAGGCTCTCTAAAAGAGAAGTAATTTCTTTATTAGAAAAAAATGGGTAGATCACGGTTGCGTCAGGCGCAACATGATTTAGCTCACTAAACGCAGTTAGTTGCTCACCACTTTGTGCTTTTGGAGCAAGCAGCATAAAACGCTCTTGCGCTACTTGGCTAACAAGCGGTTTTATAGAATCAACAGGCACACCATGGGCAACAACAACTAAGTCGTAGTCGCCTATATTGGTATACATGTCTAGCATGCTGAAATGAATTAATTCGACTTCACATCCTATTAATTCTAAAAGCACTTTCACACGCATTGCGATGACACTGCTACTATCAACAATTAATATTTTTCGAATCATCAAGCTACACTTCAAATTAATAAACTTAATATGATAATAGCGTAGACTATTTTTATTTAATTGGCATAAACCCTTCGTCTTATTTTGTAAAAAAATATTACAACATTATGAAAAATAATTTATTCCAGATGTTTTCCAAAAATAGTAAGGCTATACGCCTTATCATCCATTATGGCAACGCTTGGCAACTCACCCCATATTGCAAAATCAAAATGCTTAAACAATTTAACACTCGGTAAGTTATGACTAAAAATAAAGCCGAGTAATACTTTAATATTTAATTGCTTAGCTTGTGTTTGAGCAAATATCATTAGCTTTTTACCAAGCCCTTTACCTTGCGCTTTACTGGTAATGTAAATGCTCATTTCTACTGTGCCGTCGTAAGCTGGGCGCCCATAAAACGATTTATAACTTACCCAAGCAAGTACTTGGTCATTTTCGCAGTAAACGTAAATAGGCCTTTTATCGTTGTGGCTATTAAACCAGTTACGCTTTTCGTCAACGCTCACTTCTTGCGTATCTGCAGTTACCATTCGCCCTGCAATAGTTTCGTTGTAAATGGCTACAATTTCATTAAGATCATTAATAGTTGCTAAACGGATTGTCATAGGTCATTAGAGGGTTGATCAATTTGTTCCATATTAGCGTATGATTATCCAATCAAACAATCGTAAAGTTTAGGTAATGTAATGCTTAAAATAATTATAATAGGTTTAACGGCTTTACTTATTAATGCTCCCCTTCAAGCTCAAACACCATCAATCATAAATAAAACCTCTACACAGGACTGCCAAGATTTTACCAATGTAGATATACGAAAGCTTCGCTCAAAAGAATCTATTAACTTGTGCCAATTTAAAAATAAACCTTTGTTAATAGTAAACACGGCAAGTAATTGTGGTTTTACATATCAATTTAAAGGCCTTGAAGCGCTATATCAACAATACAAAGAGCAAGGTTTAGTCGTATTAGGGTTCCCTTCTGATGACTTTTTTCAAGAAGAAGACAATGAAAAAGAAACAGCGAAAGTATGCTTTGTAAATTATGGTGTAACTTTTCCCATGTTTGCCACCAGCAAAGTTCGTGGTAGCGAAGCAAATCCAATTTTTAAATATTTGAATGAGCAAACTAGCTCTCCAAATTGGAACTTTTATAAATACTTAGTGTCTGCTGATCGTAAAACAGTTTTACGGTTTAATAGCAAAGTGGCACCTAATTCAGAGCAAATGATTACTGCAATTGAAACTGCGTTTTCTGATAAATAAGTTTATACTGGTACAATTAGTTGAAACTAACTAGAATGATATTTCAATTCGGTTAAAAAAACACCACACTATACTCGGGAGATTTTATGACAGTAGCAAGCGCACGACATATACTTGTAGACAGTGAAGCACAATGCTTAGACTTAAAAACAAAAATTGAGCAAGGCGAAGACTTTGCTGAACTAGCAAAAGCACATTCTAATTGTCCTTCAGGTCAGGATGGCGGTGCTCTTGGTGAGTTTGGCCCTGGTATGATGGTTCCAGAGTTTGATAAAGTTGTGTTTTCTGCGCCAATTAATCAAGTACAAGGCCCTGTGCAAACTCAATTTGGTTATCATTTACTTGAAGTTACTAGCCGTTCAGAATAAATTTAACTGTACTGTAAGTAACATTTGATAAAAGCCGCTTATGCGGCTTTTTTATGGAGTAATTATGCAATTAATTGGTTCTGTACCTTCACCTTACGTGCGCCGCATTAGAATTTGGGCACAACAAAACAGCTGCAAACTAGAGCTTGTAAGTCTTGATATATTTTCTGAGCAAGATCGCCCTACTATGGCCAGTAAAAATCCAGCTCGAAAAATCCCAATACTGGTAGATGGCGACTTAACTCTTAGTGACTCTAATTCTATATTGCGTTATTTACTTGAAAAAACAGGTCAGCCAAAACTAACGTGGCCTCAAGAGCACTTACTTACGACTATAAATGCTTGTAACGATTCGTTAGTAGAAATGGTGTTATGTAAACGTTCTGGATTTGACACCAAAAGCGATAAATTATTTTTTAATCTGCAAAACGAACGTATTGAACAAACATTAAGCTTTTTAAATACCCATTTAAGCGATGAAGAATTTAAAAGCTGTGAATACCTCAACATCAGTTTATACTGCCTGCTTGATTGGATTTGCTTTCGCGAATTAGCTGACTTTAGTCAGCATTCAGCGCTTGTTGCTTTTCATAAGCAATATGACGAGCGCCAAGCAGCAATAGACACCAATCCTCGTCACTAATTTAAAAGGGTAAACACATGAGCGATATCGAAATTGAATCACAACTAGTTAACTTCGTAGAAAAAGTACGTGTTAGCGAAGTAATTTGGGCACTTGGTGCAGAAGATAATGGCTTTGTAGTGTGCGATTCTAACCAATTTGACGAAACTGACGTACTACTGCTTTGGGAAAGTGAAGCAGCAGCTAAAGCACAGTGTAAAGAAGAGTGGAAAGATTACAGCCCAGTAGAAATCAACCTTGATGAATTTTTAGATGCATGGGTTGAAGACTTAAATGAAGATAACGCACTTGTTGGTATCAATTGGAATGACGACCAAGTATGTGCAGAAATTGAACCTACAGGTTTAGCTCGCGCATTGAGTGAATAATACTTTATACGCTTTACTCTAAAAGCGGATAAAACCCGACTAGCATCTACTGCTAGTTGGGTATAAAATAAAACACATCATTATTTTCAAGGTATTACGTTGAAAACCCATCTTGGTCGCCGGCCCTTTTCAGCCATGGAACTGCACACTCTTTATAATGGATATATATACGGTGATTTTAAAGTTGCACGAGAGCAACCAAAACACTGGCATTTTTGGCTCCCTTTAATTGCATATTATAGTGGTGCTTATAGCGATGAGATTGGTTATTTAACGCTTGATGATCTGTCCCTTGAAAAAAACGTCTTATGCTTTAATTTTCATACCCACGGTAAAATAAAACCTCGCTTAGTTCCTGTACATCAAGCACTTATAAATGCTGGATTTAATGAATATATAACGTTCATCAAATCGCAAAACCAACACCGATTAATGTTCGACTTACCGGCTAAAACTGGCAGGTACAGTGAAAAAGTCCGCATTTGGTTTTCAGGCGAAGGTGAGCGAGCCGGTTATCTGCAAAAATGTGATATACCAAACGTAGATCAACTCGGTATGAAAACAGCAATAAGCAGTCTTCGTCTTAACTTTGAGCAACAAGTGCGTATATACGCCCTACAAGCTAACTCTAAAGACGCCTTTAATTACTTGATGGGTTTTAACGAGTATCCACACGATGTGTTTAGCGATACCCACTTATTAAATACCGTTGTCCAACAAATACGTATTATTAACTCACACCTGCATTGGCAGCGTTTTATAACGCGCGAAAGCCACTGACAAACTTTGTTACTATTTCCCCTTAAAGTCACCGTTATAATCAATTACTCTATTTAAAAAAACTGTTAGGATATCTAACCCCCTAATTATATGAGCATAAAAAAGCCTATTTAGGGTAGTTTCTAACAACAACAATCTAGGGATCACTATGTTTCTTAAAAGCCTCTTAACAGTGAGCGTTGCTTTAGCAATGGGTGCTGCAAACGCTAACGAATTCGTTATTGAAAAACTCGCAAAACCAAGTTCACAACAGGTGTCGTTAACACTCGACCCGAGCCAAGATACATTCACAGGGATGACTGAGATTTCCCTAGAAGTACTAAAACCAACAAAATACATTGAGTTAAATGGCGTAGCTTACGCTGTTAAAATGGCGCAACTGCTTGGTGATGAAAACTGTGATTTAAACAATGAAATGCTTAAAACAGGTAAAGTAAAATTTAGCTGTGATGAGCAAATTCAACCAGGTAAATACACACTTAAAGTTGATTTTTCAGCGCCATATAACCGTCAAAGTGTTGGTTTATACAAAACATTAGACCAAGGCACTCCTTACTTATTTACTCAATTTGAAATGAGTGATGCACGCCGTGCATTTCCTGTTTTTGACGAGCCAAGTTACAAAATTCCATTTCAGTTAACGATTACGGCACCTACATCACAAAAAGTATATTCAAATACGCCAGAGTTAAAAACAACAGTTAATGGCGATATGACCACACACTTTTTTGATAAAACACCGCCAATCCCTTCATACCTAGTAGCGATGGCTGTTGGCCCGTTTGAAGAATTAGAAATTAAAGGCATGCCAATTCCTGGTCGTGTAATTACCCCACAAGGTAAAATCCACTTAGCCCAATACGCTAAAGAAAACATGCCAAAAGTACTGGGCGCACTTGAAGCGTATTTTGGTATTCCTTACGTTTACAAAAAATTAGACTCAGTAGCGGTACCAGAGTTTCCATTTGGCGCAATGGAAAACTCAGGCTTAGTGACCTACAGAGAAGATATTTTATTGGTTGATTTAGCTGCCGCAACACGCAGTAAAAAACAACGTAATGTATCAATTATTGCTCACGAACTTGCTCACCAATGGTACGGTAACTTAGTAACCATGAAATGGTGGAACGACTTATGGTTAAACGAAGCGTTTGCTAGCTGGATGGCTGCAAAAATTACTAAGCAGCTTAACCCTGAGTTTGAATCGCACTTAGACCTGCCACAAAACAACGTAATGGCACTTGATGCACGCCTAAGCACTAAACCTATTCGTAAGCCAATTAAAACCGAAGCCGACATTATGGACGGTTTAGGTCTTGCTTACAGTAAAGGCAGCTCAGTACTTGCTATGGTTGAAAACTGGATTGGCGAAGATGCATTTCAAAAAGGTATTCAAAGCTACTTGAAAGAGTTTTCATATAAAAACGCAGAAGCGGCCGACCTATGGGAAGCACTTGGTAAAGCATCAAATAAAGACGTAGCGAGTGTTTTAAAATCGTTTATTGAACAGTCTTCTTTCCCATTAGTTAAAGTAAATCAACAAGGCAGCAAAGTAACTATTTCACAAAGCCGCTTTGTAAATGCAGGCGTTGATGCGCCAGAGCAGTTATGGAATGTACCGGTTGCAATTAAATATGGTGCTGGCGATAAAGTAAAAACAGCAAATGTATTACTTAATAAACAAAGCCAAACGCTAGACTTAGACTTTGAGCCAGAATGGATTTATCCAGATCAGGGTGCACTAGGCTACTACCGCTGGGTAATGGATGACGCACAATTTAGCGCACTTGTTAAAAAGGCGCCAAGCGTACTGAGTGACCGTGAACGCTTAGCGTTGTTATCGGCTACTGATGCACTACTTGACGCTGGTGTTATATCTGCGGCTAAGTTAATGCAAACACTTGAAGTGTTCGTAAGCGATAGCCACCCTCGCGTAGCAAATACCGCGCTAGGTTACTTAGTATCGCAACAACGTACTTTTAAAGACGATAGCAATAAAGACCTATGGCCTGAATTTATTCGTAATGCAGTAACGCCTGCAGCTAAAAAATATGGTTTAGAAGCTAAAGCGGGAGAAGACGGAGCTATTGCACAACTTCGTGCGGCCGTTGTATCACGCTTAGGCTTTGATGGTGAAGATCAAAACGTAATCAGTAAAGCGAAAGAACAAACACAAGTTTATTTAAATGCTCCACAAAAAGTAGACCCTTACTTAGCCGGTACGTACTTAACTCTTGCTGCTTTTCATGGTGACAAAGCGCTGCTTGATCAATTCATGACAACGTTTAAAACAACGAAAGATCCACAAGTACGCACTAACATGCTTGCTGCAATGGGCTTTTTTGGCAAACCTGAATTACAAAAAGCGGTATTAGCTTATAGCTTAACGGATGAAGTAACTGCATCTGACATGCGTACTATTTTGTCAGGTCAAAGTTACACAGATGAGCGCCAAGCGTTATTTATTGACTGGGTTTACAGTAACTACGATAAAGTAACAGCAAGCTTACCGCCTTTCTTTATTCCTAACTTACCGTACTTTACAACGGCGAGTTGTAATGCAGAAAGCTTAGCTAAAACAAAGACCTTTTTTAACGAAAAAGTAGCTGATGTAGCCGGTTACGCTCGTACATTAAGTAAGCTTGAAGAAAGTACAAACGATTGTATCGCGCTTAAAACACGTGAACTAGAATCGGTTAATAGCTTCTTAAAAAGTAAGTAACCCTTAGGTTTATTAAGCTATAAAAACACAAAAGCCGCTGAATATAAATTCAGCGGCTTTTTACGTTTATATTTTTGCTTTATTAATTACCAATAATCATCGTTAGCTTAGCAATAAAGTCTTTTGCTGCTTGCTCAGAATTTATTTTAAACGCAACACCGTAGTGAATAGGCTGAGCACTTTTAAAAATACGTGTAGGAAAGCGTGTCATCTCGCTGCTATGAAAGTAGCCTTGCGCACGAGTTACGCCATCAATATCACTAAAGTCATCGCTAAACACCTCAAATGCTGGGCGAATTACTATTTTACCCTTGCCGCTTTCGCTGTGGGTATAAAATGCTTCTTTAGAGTTTACTAACATGTACTCTGCAATATTTTTAATCTTAAAATTACTTCTGCACTGTAATTTAATAAGCTGTTCTGTCAGCTCGTCTGCACTATAAGCCACGTGTAATCCCTATTAGTTAATTTGCGTATTAGATTAACGCATACACACAATAAAATCTGAATTTATTTGTCTGCTTTACTGCGTTATATCACATACAAAAGCGAGTTTTTCATTGTTGTAACTCATTCTTGTTATATTTGTTTCGCAGTAGGTGCTTAAATTAAGCCATTGCGATACTTCATCACTTCCATCAAGTTTACGCTGATAAACGCGGTTTTTAATAGCATAAGCGATAGTTGCATCATCTTTCAAAATAAAATCTTGAACTTGAGCAGGTAACCTTAGTAGGTCTTCAACTTGTTTATCTTGTGGATTAAAACTCGCTAAAATATGTTGCTCGTTTTTAGTGTAACTAAATAAAAATGCAGCTGTAGAGTTGTTATAAATAAGCGTTCGGCCAATATTACTGGCAGCTATTTTCCCCTTAGCTTGTGCAACAGAAGTATATTGAAGAGTGTGAGGCTTTCCTAAAATAAACATTACTAAATCATTTTGAACACCCCATGCATGGTACCCAACAGGTTCAATCCAATCAAAAATACGACTTGGCGCATCTTCGCTTTTGAGTGGGTATTGCCACAGTTTTTGCTTACCATCTGCCTCTACAACAATCGCTGATACTGCATCACCACTTGGCATAACCGTTGGTGAATATTCGCTTACGGGAGAGTTACTGATATTAATAACTTTTTTTGATGTTAAATCATAATAAGCAATATCGGTTTGGCTTTGCTCACCTGCAGTCACCTCATGAGTAAAGTATAAACCTGTACTTGTTAAGTGCGGTTGGTTGTTATAACTGTTTTTATCACTCACTATATTAACTTGTACCCCATAAGGCGTATTTAAATCAGCAAGCAATACTTGGCTTTTTGGCATGCTAGCCTGCGCCATAATTGGGCTAAGCGCTGCTATAGAAAATATCCCAAATAATGGTTTAATAAGTTTCATGCTTTCTCTCGTTTTAATTTTAAGCACCTCATGATAACGTTATTTGCTGATGACGTCACTTGAGCTAAGTCAGTCAACTCTTAAGATACCCAAACGGCTTAAAATAATGTTAAGTTTAGTCTGGTTATAAAACCTGGTCCTAAAAAAGAGAATTAACATGTCAGCTAAAAATCCTATTATTGCGATTACGGGTTCGTCTGGTGCGGGTACAACCACCACAACCAATGCAATTAAACATATTTTCCGTAGCCTTAATATTGAAGCGGCTTTTATCGAAGGAGATAGCTTTCATCGTTACACTCGCCCTGAAATGGATAAAAAAGTACGTGAAGCACAACAAGAAAATAAACACATTAGTTACTTTGGCCGAGAAGCAAATGACTTTGGTGCTTTAGAAGCGTTGTTTGAAAACTATAGTGAAACAGGCCAAGGTAAGTTACGCCGATACTTACACACCTTTGATGAAGCCGTTCCATACAATCAATTACCGGGTACATTTACTCCTTGGCAAGACCTTGATAGTAATACTGATATATTGTTTTATGAAGGGTTACACGGCGGCGTAGTTGATCAAGATGTAGACGTTGCAAAGCATGTCGATTTATTAATAGGCATGGTTCCAATTATTAACCTTGAGTGGATTCAAAAATTAATACGCGACACATCCGAACGAGGCCATTCTCGCGAAGCGGTTATGGGCTCTATTGTGCGCAGTATGGATGACTATATAAATCATATTACCCCGCAGTTTTCTCGTACCCATATTAATTTTCAGCGGGTGCCTACTGTTGATACCTCAAATCCATTTAGCGCCAAAGATATTCCATCTCTTGATGAAAGCTTTGTAGTTATTCGCTTTAGGGGTATTGATGATGTTGATTTTCCTTATTATTTACGCATGATCGAAGGCAGTTTTATGTCTCGTATTAATACGCTTGTAGTACCAGGCGGCAAAATGGGCTTGGCTATGGAGCTTGTGCTTACCCCATTAATTAAAGATATTATTTTGAAAAAGCGTGCACTGGAAAACCTAGCACCACTCGATTTACCTATTTGATTACCGACTCTTTTTTGTTAAAGCTAACTCACGTACACTGCTGATTTTGCTCAAGGTGAGATCAGCATGTCACAACAATTAAAAATTATTGTCGGTTCTAAAAATCCTGTAAAAATAAATGCCGCTAAACATATTTTTACTATGTATTTTCCAGAATGTATCATTGACTGTGAAGGTGTGAATGCTCCCTCAGACGTGCCCGATCAGCCTATTGGCGAAGACGAAACACGTATTGGCGCGCAAAACCGTGTTAATTATTGTAAAAAGCACCACCAAGCTGACTATTATGTAGCCATGGAGGGCGGTGCAGAGCAATTTAGCTATGGGCCTGCAACATTTGCTTATGTTGTTATTGATAATGCCTTAAATCAAGTTGTAGGGCGTAGCAGCAACCTTCCTCTACCCCAAGTACTTTATAATGCATTACTTAAAGGTGAAGAACTTGGCGATGTAATGGACAAAGCATTTAATACCACCAACGTTAAACAAAAAGGTGGCGCTATTGGTCTACTTACCAACAATCATGCCACGCGCGAAAGTACCTATACACAAGCACTCACTTTAGCTATGGCGCCTTTTTTACACCCTGAGCTATACGGCCAAACAAATTAATTTAGGAAGTTTAATGAAGTACAACTATGTATTGTTTGATGCAGACGAAACCTTATTTAGGTTTGATATTTTAGCGGGCATGACTCGCATGTTTAAAGCTTACAACGTAGATTTTAGCCAAGACGATTATATTCATTATCAAAAAACCAATAAGCAGCTGTGGGTGGATTATCAAAACGGTTCTATAACTGCTGATTATTTACAAGTAACACGCTTTAATGAGTGGGCTTCAAAACTTAATGTGCCAGCAAAAGAGCTAAACGATGCTTTTTTAGATTCTATGGCGCAAATTTGCGAGCCATTACCTGGTGCTATTGAGCTTTTAAATAAACTTAAGCCAAATGCTAGATTAGGTATTATTACTAACGGATTTGCCCGCTTACAAACCGTACGCCTTGAGCATACTGGCTTAAAAGATATGTTTGAATGGTTAGTTATATCTGAACTTGTAGGTATAGCAAAACCGAATAAAGCGATTTTCGAGCACACATTTGAGCTAATGGGTAACCCAGATAAAAGCGAGATACTTATGGTGGGTGATACTGCTGCAAGTGACATACTTGGCGGCAACAATGCAGGTATTGATACTTGCTGGTTACAGCACCCTGGTGAGCAATTAGCCGACGGAATAAAGCCAACCTATACCGTAGCTAGTTTAAATCAGTTACAAGCTCTTTTGGAGCTATAATAAAGTATAGAGCTATTAAATTTCACACAAAAAAATGACGCTAATTAGCGTCATTTTTTATAACTGTTTTTCGAGCTGCTCTTTTACTGCTTTTAGGCTGGAGCTAACTCAAGACCGGGTGCAGGCATCGTCACAGGCGTTTCAAATGTTGCCCACTCCCATGCTGACTCTGTAGCCATAATTTTACGAAGTAATTTATTATTTAAATCATGACCCGATTTAAATGCAGTTACTTTACCTAAAAGGTTATGGCCTGTCATAAACATGTCACCAACACAGTCTAATATCTTGTGCTTAACAAACTCGTCGCTATAACGTAAACCGTTAGGATTTAACACTTTGAACTCATCAAGTACCACAGCACTATCCATGCTACCACCTAGCGCTAAGTTGTTTGCATGCATGTATTCAATATCTTTCATAAATCCAAAAGTACGCGCACGGCTAATTTCTTCAATAAAGCTTTGCGTTGTTATATCCAACCCAATACGTTGGCGACTTTCATTGATAGCTGGGTGGTTAAATGCAATCTCAAAGTCGATATGAAAACCATCATATGGTTCAACTTCAGCCCACTTATCACCTTCTTCAATGCGTACTTTTTCTTTAATACGGATAAAGCGTTTAGCAACGTTTTGCTCTTCAATTCCGCCTTTTTGTAACAGATATATGAATGGTAATGCACTACCATCCATAATCGGCACTTCTGAGCTATCTAATTCTACAATTAGATTATCAATGCCCATTGCAGCAACAGCTGCAATAAGATGCTCAGTAGTCGATAAGCGAACACCATCTTTGTTAATTAAACAGGTACACAACTGCGTATCACCAACGGCTTCAGGTGTTGTTTCAAAATCAACAACCGGATCAAGGTCGACACGACGAAATACAATCCCAGTATTTGCGCTCGCAGGTCGGAGAGTTATTGTGACCTTCTCACCTTTATGAAGTCCAATTCCTATGGCTTTGACTACTTCTGCAATCGTACGCTGTTTAATCATAGGTATGCTCACTTTTAAATCAGTTACAGTTATATGGCGGAGTTTAACATAAATCCTTTTGCCTTTCAATATTCGTACATATTTCAAACAAAAGTATTATTAAATGTTAATCAGCCTGCTTACGTAAAAAAGCGGGGATATCAAAATAATCACCACCTTCTGATTTATCCGCTTTTTTACTATTTTGTGCTGAAGAGCTTGATGCACTGCTTGAACTAGTTGTAGGCGCTTTTTCTTTGCTTTGCGTTTGCGCTTTAGCAGTGTTTTCTTCAGTGTTTGTATCTTGGCTTGCAAAGCTTGGTACGTACATACTGCTCGTTTGGTTTGATGTGCTTGCAACATCAGAACCTGATGCTTTTTTAAAGCCGTTATCAACAATACCAAACTGTGGACGACGATCGCCGCCTAACCCAGTTGCAACAACCGTTACACGTAGCTCATCAGTCATTTCTGGGTCGATTACCGCACCAACAACAACCGTTGCGTTTTCTGACGCAAGTGCTTTAACGTGATTACCAACAATTTCAAATTCTTCAATCGCAATGTCCATACCTGCGGTGATATTAACTAAGATACCTTTAGCACCTGTTAAATCAACGTCTTCTAGTAGTGGGCTTGAGATAGCCGCTTCTGCTGCTTCTTGTGCACGATCAGGGCCTGATGCAGACGCAGTTCCCATCATTGCAGTACCCATTGCAGACATTACAGTTCTAACATCGGCGAAATCCACGTTAATTAAACCAGAACGTGTAATTAGCTCTGCTATACCTTGTACCGCACCAAATAATACGTCATTAGCTTTAGCGAAGGCATCTAGAAGTGTAGTCCCTTTTCCTAAGACTTTAAGCAATTTATTGTTCGGAATTGTAATAAGTGAATCTACAATTTCTGACAATTCGTTAATGCCTTGTTCAGCGGCTGCTGCACGTTTTTTACCTTCAAAATCAAAAGGACGTGTTACAACTGCAACGGTTAAAATACCGAGTTCTTTAGCAATTTTAGCAACTACCGGTGCTGCACCAGTACCTGTACCGCCGCCCATACCGGCTGCAATAAATACCATATCGGCGCCTTCAAGGCTGGCACGAATTGTATCTGCATCTTCTTCAGCCGACTTACGGCCTACTTCAGGGTTTGCGCCCGCACCCAACCCAGAGGTTATTTGCGTGCCTAGCTGAACTGTAATATCGGCAGCAGAGTTACGTAATGCTTGCGCATCCGTATTAGCGGCTATAAAACGCACGCCTTCTATTTGTTGTTTAACCATGTGCTCAACAGCGTTACCGCCACCACCGCCCACGCCGATTACTTTTATTACAGCTTCTTCGCTGTGTTGTTCCATTATATCAAACATGTTTACTCTCCGACTTGAGTCTTAAAACTCGCCTTGGAACCATTTAGTAATGCGGTTCCACCAATTATTGTTATCCTCTGCTTTCGACTTTTGTGCATTCATCGATTGCATGGTACGCCCGTATTGTAACAAACCAACAGCGGTTGCGTACGAAGGATCATCTACGTAGTCTGTCAAACCAACCATCCCGATTGGTTTGCCTATCCTTACTGGCATTTGGAAGATGTCTTCTGCCACTTCCATCGCGCCAGTCATTTTAGCAGTTCCGCCTGTTATAACGAGACCTGCCGCAATTTGGTCTTCTAAGCCTGAACGACGAATTTCTTCCATCGCAAGCTCAAATAATTCTCTAAAACGAGGCTCTACCACCTCAGATAATGTATGGCGCGACATCAGTCTTGCTGGTCGTCCGCCTACACTAGGTACTTCAATCGTGTCTTCACTACTAGCCATTTGACTACTAGCACATGCGTATTGTACTTTGAGTGACTCTGCATGTGATATAGGTGTACGAAATATTTTTGCAATATCACCAGTAACTTGGTTACCAGCCACAGGTATAACGGCAGAGTGACGAAGCGCACCATTAATATAAATGGTGATATCCATAGTACCGCCGCCAATATCAAGTACTGCAACACCAAGCTCTTTTTCGTCATCTGTTAGTACAGAATAACATGACGCTAATGCAGTAAAGATAAGTTGATCGACTTCAAGACCACAGCGCTCTACGCATTTCTCGATATTTTTTGCCATATCGTTTGAGCACGTAATAATGTGTGCACGCGCTTCCATACGAACACCACTCATGCCCAATGGGTTTTTAATGCCCTCTTGCATGTCGATACTGTATTCTTGCGGCAATGCATGCAGCATTTTACGCTCTGCCGAAATAGGCACAGAACGCGCAATATGAATTACATTTTCAATGTCTTCTTCAGTGACTTCAGTGTTATTAATTGCCACCACGCCACTTTCGTTTTGACATTGTATATGCTTGCCAGAAATACCCAAATACACAGAGCTAATACGACAATCAGCCATTAACTCGGCTTCGTCTATTGCTCGGCGAATAGACTCAGACACTAAGTTTAAATCGTTAACGCCGCCTTTATCCATACCATGAGATACTTGGCTGCCCACACCAACAATGCTGAGCTTGTTATCTGCGGTGATTTCACCTACCGTGGCAACCACTTTCGAGGTGCCAACGTCTAACCCTATTACTAGGTTTCTTTCTGCTGACTTAGTCATGCCTTACTCTTATTTTGTAATTGTTCTTCTTGCACTGGCTTAAAGCTGACTGCAAGGCCGGTATCATACCGTAAATCTATTGTATCTACTTGTGCATCTGCACGTTGTTCCATTCGTGGATAAACGTCTATAAAACGTTGTACACGCTTGGCTTTATCTTTACGTCCTAAATTTAAACGTATTCCGTTATCTAACCATAGTTGCCACGAAAAGCGCTCCGACAATGCCAAACTTGTTAACGTTAAGCCGTTAACTTTTAGCATTTCATCAAATTGCTTAAAAGCAATCCACGCTTCTTCTTCGCTGCCTTCTGGGCCGTATAACTGCGGTAAGTCATCATCTAACTTATCGCTGCTGGCTTGAAATGCTTGACCACTTTGGTTGAGCAATAAGTCGCTATTCCAATGTGCTACTACTTCATGTTCAACAACATATACTTGTATAGTATCAGGCCATTGTTTACGCACCGAAGCGGTAGCAACCCAGGGTAAGTCTTGAACTAGCTGCTGCACATGCTTAACATCAAGTTCAAAAAAACTACTTAAATCGGCTTTTTTAATCGCTTTTATAATTGCCGTTTCATCTGTGTATTTAGGCTGCCCTTGCACTGTAAGGTGCTTAATTTGAGCATCTTTGTTTTCAACTAACCAATCCGATACACCTGTCGTAATTTGCACTAAGCCAATTACAACTATCAGAAAAAAGCTCACACCAAAAATCAGAGACCAATTAAGTTTCAGTTTGATTTCCTGAGCTTTTTCTAAAAGGGGATGCATATTAAAGCGTTTGCTCTAAAATGCGAACAACTAATTGTTCAAAAGTTGCCCCATTCGCTTTTGCTGCCATTGGCACTAACGACTTTTCAGTCATGCCAGGTACTGTATTTACTTCAAGCAGGTAAAAGTTACCTTGCTCGTCTTGCATCGCATCAACACGGCCCCAACCACTTGCGCCCACTAAATCAAATGCATCTAGCGATATAGCTTGTAAGTACTTAGTATCTTGCTCTGATAAATCTGCAGGGCAATGATACTGCGTTGTATTTGATTGATACTTAGCTTGGTAATCGTAAAAACCATTTGGTGTCGTCATCTCGATGACTGGTTGTACTTCATCGCCAAGCACTGTAACTGTGAATTCACGTCCCGTGATCCACTGCTCTACAAGCACTTGATTATCAAACTTAAATGCATTAGCTAGTGCGTCTTCAAGTTCTTGTGCTGTACTTGCTTGCGCCATACCTATGCTTGAGCCTTCGTGCGATGGCTTAACCATTACCTTTTTAAACTCACCCATAATAGCTGCAGCATCAAAGCCTTTTTTAGCGTCAACTACGGTATAAGGTGCAGTGCTTAAACCCGCTGATTTAAATAAGTGCTTACAACGTACTTTATCCATAGCAAGTGCTGAACCCAGTACATTACTGCCCGTGTAAGGCAGGTTCATAAACTCAAGCGCACCTTGTACAGTTCCGTCTTCGCCACCACGACCATGCAAAGCAATAAAAACGCGCTCTACATTTAATTCTTTTAACTCCCACAAAGAACGACTTTGCGGGTCAAATGCAATTGCATCAATGCCACTATTTTGCAGCGCATTTAAAACAGCCTGACCCGATCGTAAAGACACTTCACGTTCTGCTGAGTTACCACCTAGCAGTACCGCTACTTTACCAAATTGTGTGTTTACCTGAGTCATACTTCACCTTGCTTAAGTTTTTCTATCGACATACCCGTCGCAGCTAATGTTTTAACTAACTGACCTATATTACCAGCGCCTTGGGTTAATACTAAATCATTATTTTGTAAATTTGCGGCCAAAACGCCTGCAAGCTCTGCATTTGTTGCTACATGTAGCGGCTCTTTGCCACGTTGACGAAGGCTACGACATAAACTTTTGCTATCTGCGCCTACAATAGGGTCTTCACCAGCGCTATACACATCAAGCAATAGCAACTGATCTACATCAGCAAGTACTTTTACAAAATCTTCGTATAAGTCGCGTGTACGGGAAAATCTATGAGGTTGATATACCATTACTAAACGCTTATCAGGCCAACCTTCACGTACTGCTGCAATTGTTGCTGCAACTTCTGAAGGATGATGCCCGTAATCATCAACTAACATCACATTGCCACGCTCGTTTTCAAATTCACCATAGTGCTGAAAACGACGACCAATACCTTCAAACTTCTGCAGCGCTTCTAAAATTGCATGATTCGCAATGTTTTGATCTTTTGCCACAGCAATCGCAGCGGTTGCATTAAGTGCGTTGTGTCTACCTGGCATATTCAACGTGGCAGTTAAACACTCACCTTGTTTGTTAGTTACTGTAAATGTGCATGTATTAGCTGATTGGCTAAAGTCGCTCATGCGGTAATCAGCATCCTTCGATTCGCCATACGTGATAACTGGGCGACCAAAACGCGGGATAAGTTCAGCAGCAACTTCAGAATCAATACATACAACAGCTAAACCATAAAACGGCAAGTTATGGATGAAATCTACATACGTGTCTTTCATTTTTTCAAGACTGCCGCCATAAGTATCCATGTGATCTTCTTCAATATTTGTGATCACCGATACCATTGGCTGTAAGTGTAAAAACGACGCGTCGCTTTCATCAGCTTCTGCAATTAAGAAATCACTTTTGCCTACTTTTGCGTTACTACCTGCGCTATTTAACAAGCCACCAATAATAAAGGTTGGATCAAGCCCTGCTTGTCCATAAATACTCGCAATTAAGCTTGTTGTCGTTGTTTTACCATGCGTACCCGCAATTGCTATACCGTGGCGAAAACGCATTAATTCAGCCAACATTTCTGCGCGGCGAACAACAGGAACTCTTGCGGCTTTGGCTGCAATAATTTCAGGATTTGTTTCATCAATCGCACTTGAAACAACGACTACATTGGCATCTTTCACGTTATTTTCATGATGGCCTATAAATACTTCTGCACCGGCTTTAATTAAACGATCTGTCATAGCGCTATGGGCGATGTCAGAACCTGTAATACGGTAGCCTTCAAAAGCGAGTACTTCAGCAATACCACCCATACCTGCTCCACCAATACCAATAAAGTGAATGGTTTCTATTCGGCGCATTGCAGGGCGTGTGTGTTTTTCTTGTACTGACGTTTCTTTCACTTATTTTCTCTTATTTGTTACTTGCTCACAGTGCGTTGCTACGCTTGCTGTGGCATCTAAAATGGCTTGTTTTTTTGCATTTGTAGCCATTTCAGTAATTAATGAAGGTTGGGCTAAATACGGGCTTAATAGTTCAACAATTGATTGTTTATTAAACTGCCCTTGTGGCATTAATAATGCGCCATTAGCCATCACTAAATATTGTGCGTTAGCTGTTTGATGGTCATCCACAGCATGTGGAAACGGAACAAAAACGGCCATTTTACCTGCCGCTGCAATTTCGCTAACAGTTAACGCACCAGCACGGCAAACAACAATGTCAGCCCAGCTATACGCTGCGTCCATATCATCAATAAATTCAGCTATTTTTGTATTACTGCCTGTAAAGGCATGCATTTTATAAGCGGCTTCTACGGTAGTTAAATGACCCTTACCTGTTTGATGCCATATACTTATTGGAGCTGTATTATTTAGTACTTTAAATGCTTCTGGTAATGTTTGATTAAGCACTTGTGCACCAAGCGAGCCGCCCACTACTAAAATATTGACAGGGCTTGATACATCGCGTTTGGCTATATTCATAACGCTTTGGCGAACTGGGTTACCTACTAGCTCGGCTTGACCCTGTGCAAAAGCACTTGGAAATGCAGCTAATACTCGTGTAGCCACCTTAGCTAGCAGTTTATTGCTCATACCCGCTACAGCGTTTTGCTCGTGAATAACCAGCGGGATACCTAAACTTTTTGCGGCAATTCCCGTTGGACCCGTAACATAACCGCCCATTGCAAGTACTACATCAGGACGCTGTTCTTTCAATACCTTACGCGCCTGCAATACTGCATTAATTACCATGAATGGGGCTTTAATAAGACGCTTTAATCCGTTACCACGAACACCTTTAACGTTAATAAAATCAATATCTATATTGTGCTTAGGTACAACGCTCGCTTCCATTCGATCTGGTGTGCCGATCCAGCTAACTTGCCAGCCCTGCTGTTTTAAATAATCGGCCACTGCAATACCGGGAAAAATGTGTCCGCCAGTTCCACCAGCCACTACTACTAATTTTTTACTCATCGCTTACCTCCGCGTGAGGTGGCTTGTTTGGTTGCCATTTTGGTTTCAAAATCTACGCGTAATAAAATACCCGTGGCAATCGTCATAATTAATAAGCTTGAGCCACCATAAGAAATAAACGGCAGGGTTAAACCCTTCGTCGGTAAAATACCTGCGCTCGCACCTACATTCACCATGGTTTGAAATGCAAACCAAATACCAATGGCAAATGAAAAGTAGCCTTCGTATTCCTTGCCGCACTTAAGCGCTTGTTGACCTATTAATAAGGCCCTAAATACTAAAGTAGCTAATACCGTTAAAATACTCACAACGCCTATTAAGCCAAGTTCTTCACCTATAACGGCAAAAATAAAATCGTTATGTGCTTCAGGTAAATATTGTAGCTTTTGTACACTGTTACCTAAGCCTTGGCCAAACCAACCACCTTGGCTATATGCCATTAGCGATTGCACCAATTGATAACCCTTGCCAAAAGGATCATCCCAAGGGTCTAAAAAGCCAACAACACGTGCCATACGATATGGTTCAACAATAATAAGTAATACAACCAGACCAACGCCCGTTAAAATAAGTACAAAAAACTGCCATAACTTAGCACCAGCTAAAAACAATAAACCAACCGTTGTTACAAACATAACAACCACTGTGCCTAAATCTGGCTGCAGCAGAATAAGCAGTGCATACACTGCAAATACAGCAATTGGCTTTGCAAAGCCTTTAATATTTTCTTGTACTTCTTCGCGTTTTCTTACCAAATAACCCGCAATATAACTAAAAAAGTACAACTTAGCGGCCTCAGCCACCTGAAAACCAACAGGTCCAATAGGTATCCATCGTTTAGCGCCGTTTACTTCACGCCCAATAATCAATACCGCTATTAATAGCACCATGCCTAGTATTAATAGATAAGGGTTTGATCGTTTCCACCACTCCATTGGCACACAAACGCTTATCCAAAAAAGCACAAACGCCATTGCCAAAAACATGCTGTGGCGAATGGTAATATGGTACGGGTCATCAAATAACCGCTCTGCGGTAGGCATTGATGCGCTGGTCACCATGATAAAACCAACACCAATTAGCATTATTACGCAGTACAATAGCGGTACATCGTATAACTGCGCCGAAGGCTTAGGTGTTAATGCGTCTCTTATATCGGCAAAAGCAATCATAACGCCCCTGCCATTACACACTGAACAAAGTCATCACCGCGTTGCATATAGTTGTTATACATATCAATACTGGCACATGCGGGTGCTAATAAAACAATATTGCCTGTACTACTAAGTACTTTGGCCAAAGTAACGGCTTCTTCCATATTGTTAGTTAAATAACTCTTATTGGTAATCGCAGCTAAGTCACTTGCATCTTTACCAAAACAAATTAATGCTTTTACATGCTGTTCTATGTAAGGTTTAAGCGCATTTAAATCAGCGCCTTTGGCATCGCCACCAGCAATAACAATCAGATTTTCACCGTCACTAGCTAAACTATCTATTGCAGCAATGGTCGCTCCAACATTAGTTGCCTTTGAATCGTTAAAATACTTTACACCGTTAAGCTCAGCTACAAATTGGCAGCGATGAGCCAACCCATTAAATTGACCTAATGCATTTTTATATTGCTCTTTGCTTACTTCAAACGGACTTAAGAGCGCCATTACTGCAAGCGTATTTAAATAATTGTGCTTACCCACTACCGCAAGCGTATCAACAGGTAAAAAGGCATCGCCTTTAACCATAAAGTGAGTTTCGCCATTATGTTGCGCTAGATGGTAATCACCTTGTTGAGCACCAAAGCTGATTAGGGGGGTAGAACCGCGCTCAACTGGATGTGTTTGACTATCGTCTGCGTTGACAATAATAAGCTCTGCACCGTCATAAATACTTAGCTTTGAGTCTATATAAGCTTGGTAACTGTCGTAGCGATCAAGGTGATCTTCAGACACATTTAATACCGTTGCACTCACAGGTTTTAAACTCGTTGTGGTATCTAGCTGAAAACTAGATAACTCAAGTACATACACGTCAAAATCATCACTGAGCAAATCAAGCACCGCTGTGCCAATATTTCCACCCAAAGCAACTTTATAGCCGGCTTGTTTTAATACTTCATAAGCGAGCGTAACCACGGTTGATTTACCATTAGAGCCCGTTACTGCAACAACCGGTTTTGAATTAATACGTGCAAATAACTCAACGTCGCCAATCACTTCAACACCTGCGTTAATTGCATTTGCAACAGCTGGTATTTTTAAGCTAAGCCCAGGGCTTATAATAATCATATCGCTTGAACAAAGCTCTGCGTCATCCAAATTACCAAAGTGGGTATCTAGAGTTGGCGCGTGCTCTTTTAACCAATCAATCCCCGGCGGGGTTACTCGGCTATCAATGACCTTTGGTGTGAGGCCATGAGATAATAGAAAACGCACAATGCCCAGACCGGTTACACCGAGTCCGAGCACTGTTATTTGTTTGTTTTTTATCTCGTTTAAATACTGCATTTATCGAATCTTTAAAGTAGCTAGGCCAGCAAGCACTAGCACAACAGAAATAATCCAAAAGCGCACAATAACGCGAGGCTCTGGCCAACCTTTTAATTCATAATGATGATGAATTGGCGCCATTCTAAAAATGCGTTGTCCGCGTAATTTATACGACCCCACTTGTAATATCACCGATAGTGCTTCCATTACAAATACACCGCCCATAATAATAAGCAGTAACTCTTGGCGTACTAAAACAGCAATAATACCTAATGCGCCACCAAGTGCTAATGAGCCAACATCGCCCATAAATACTTGTGCTGGGTAAGTGTTAAACCATAAAAAGCCAAGCCCTGCGCCCACAATGGCAGTACATACAACCACAAGCTCACTCGCCAGCGGTAAATGTGGAATATGTAAGTAAGCCGAAAAGTTAATATTACCTGTTAAGTAAGCAATAATTGCCAGTGCTGAAGCCACTAAAATAATTGGCACAATCGCCAAGCCATCTAAACCATCGGTCAGGTTTACCGCGTTTGATGTACCTACTATGGCAAAATACGTAAGCACGATATAAAACAAACCTAATTGCGGTAACACGTCTTTAAAAAATGGAACAACAAGTGATGTTTCAGATGCTTGTGCACTGGTAAAATACAAAGCAGTAGCTACAACTAATGCAATGACTGACTGCCAAAAGTACTTCCACTTAGCAATTAAGCCTTTTGGATCTTTACGAATAACTTTACGGTAATCATCAACAAAGCCAACAATACCTAAAGAGCCAATTACAAACAGTGTTGCCCATACGTATTTATTTGATAAATCGGCCCAAAGTAGCGTGCTGGTAAAAATGGCCGCTAAAATAAGTAAGCCGCCCATAGTCGGCGTACCCGACTTAGACAAATGCGATTGCGGACCATCGTCTCGAACTGTTTGGCCTATTTGCATACGTTGCAAACCACGAATTAACTTAGGTCCTAAATAAAGAGACATAATTAGCGCAGTTAAAATACCTAAAATGGCACGTAGCGTTAAATACGAAAAAACATGAAAACCACTAAAATACTGTGTTAAATACTCTGCCAGCCAAACTAACATTATGATACTCCATTGATGGCTTGTTGCTGGCCATTAACTAAATCGGTTACTAATAATTCCATGCGAGAACTGCGCGATCCTTTCACTACTATTGTTGTTTTAGTATTCACTTTATTAATACTTTCTTGAATTTTTTGCTGCATCTGTTCGCGGCTCGAAAAGTGGCGATTAGGTAGTTCAAACACATCACTTGCGTATTTACTTAACACACCTAATGTAAATAACTCATCAATCCCTTGCTCAAGTGCATACTCGCCAACTTCTTGATGGTACGTACGTGCATCTTCACCTAGCTCACCCATGTCTCCCAGCGCTAAAATGCGGTGACCTTGCATATCACTTAACAAGTCAATCGCAGCCTTTACCGACTTAACATTGGCATTATAGGTATCATCAACCACGGTGAGTAAATCAGACACTTCAATTAAATTAACGCGCCCTTTTACATCACCCATTGTGGCAAGTGCATTGGCTATTTCTTCAAGAGTTACATCAAACTCGCTAGTTAATGCGGCTGCAATAAGCGCGTTCCCAATGTTATGTTTACCAGGCAATGCTAAAGTAACAGGTACTTGCTTGTTTTTAGTGCAAAGCGTAAAGCTTGCACGCGCATTGGCATCAAGCGTGATGTTCTCTGCCCAAATATCTAGTTTTTCAGTTGTAGAAAAACGTTTAACACTTCGCCCTTCAAGCTTATCTAACCAATACGGGCTAAATTCACTATCGCAATTAACAATGGCAACGCCGTCATCTTTAAGGCCATCAAAAATCTCACCTTTGGCTTTTGCAACCCCCATTAAGCTACCAAAACCTTCTAAATGAGCTGCTGCAACATTACATACAACGGCTACATCTGGTTTTGTCATTGCAGTGGTGTAAGCAATTTCACCTAAGTGATTTGCACCTAGCTCAATCACCGCAAAGCGATGTTGAGGCTCTAAGCGCAATAACGTAAGCGGTACGCCAATATCGTTATTAAAATTACCTTTAGTAGCTAATACATCACCGTGAACCGACAAAATTGCTGCACACATTTCTTTTACGGTGGTTTTGCCTACACTCCCTGTAATTGCAATTGTTTTAGGCGCCACTTGCGCCATAACAGCAGTACCAATTACACCTAGCGCAATACGTGTATCGCTTACTATAAATTGTGGAATATCGACATCAACTTTGTGCTGAACAATAACGCCAATAGCGCCTTTTTGTTTAGCCTCAGCTATAAATTTATGCCCATCAAAATTTGGCCCTTTCAGTGCTAAAAACACTTCGCCATCGCACACTGTGCGAGTATCAGTATTTATATTAAGCACGTGCTGATTATCACCTTGATAATCGGTTGTTAGCACATTAGCTAACCAATCAAAATCCATTGGGATCATTGTATTATCCCTCTTACTGCTTTTTTTAGTTGTTCTTGTACATAACGGCGATCGCAAAAGTCGATGCGCTTATCGCCTATAATTTGATAATCTTCGTGGCCTTTGCCTGCAATCAAAATAACGTCATCAGCAGTCGCGTTTTCTATAGCAAAACGAATTGCAGTTGCTCTATCAGCCTCTAAATGGGCATTTTGAGGATGGGTTAAACCCGCTGCCACATCTGCAATAATGTCATCAGGATTTTCTGAGCGAGGGTTATCACTGGTAATAATAACTTTATTAGCGTTTTGCTCTGCAGCTTGCGCCATTAATACGCGCTTGCCTTTATCTCTGTCACCACCGCAACCAAATACACAACTTACACCACCTGGCACATGCTGCTGCAATGCTTGTAACGCAAGGGCAAGTGCATCGGGCGTATGGGCGTAATCAACAACACACGTTGGCATGCCTGCTTGACTAAATGCTTGCATTCGCCCTGCTACTGGCTGTAATTGCGCACAACCTGCAACTAATTGCTCAAGCGGATAACCAAGCCCTAGTAATGTAGCGAGCGCTGCCGTTAAGTTATATAAGTTGAATTCGCCAAACAGAGGCGATTTAATTGAAATATCACCCCAACTTGTCGATAACTGAGCCGAAATACCTTCACTTGAATATTCAACATCAGAAAAATAAACGTATCGGGCATTCTTAGGAGCTAAGTTTTTGCGACCATAACAAATTAGGTTATTAAAATCATACTTTTCAAGCCATTGCTCAGCTTGAGAATCATCTTGATTAAGCACTACAACTTGCGGTTCAAAATCACGGAAAAGCATTAGTTTCGCATCACCGTAACTTGCCATATCACCATGGTAATCTAAGTGATCACGCGAAATATTAGTAAACACAGCCGCTTTAAACGCGCATTTAGCAACACGTTGCTGCACTAACCCATGAGATGATACTTCCATGGCTACTAGCTTTTTATGCTGCGAATTTAAATCACTCAAAATATGTTGTAAATCAACCGCAGAAGGCGTGGTATTAATCAGTGGAATTAAATTATCAGGGTGGCCGTAACCTAAAGTCCCTATAATGGCCGACTCTGTACTGCAAAATTGCGCTAAGTGGGCAATCATTGCTGTGGTTGTCGATTTACCGTTTGTACCTGTCACACCAATTAAATCAAGAGCCTGACTTGGCTGGCTATAAAAGCGACTTGCTAATTCTGGAAGCTTTTTATCAAGCTCCGAAACTAAATATAGTGGCTCAAAACTTGTTTCAAATTCACATAATCTGTCAGCAATAATAGCTGTTGCGCCATTTTCAATTGCTTTATTAATAAATTGACCGCCATCAAGTGCATGGCCTTTAATAGCAACAAATACATCACCTGGCGTTACTTCACGGCTATCAAGGCGTAAATGTTTTACCAGTTGCGAGGGCGCATCTATTTCGATGTATTTTAAAATATCCTTTAAATCACGCATCGTTATCTTTACCTTGTACGTACGCAACCTCTTCCTTGTCAGGCGCTACGTTTAATATTCTTAATGCGTTAGAGATGATTTCTGCAAATGCAGGGCCAGCGGTGGCACCTCCATAGTACACATCACCACCTGGTTCATTAATCATAACTACCACGGCTAAACGAGGATTACTTGCCGGCGCTACACCTGCAAAATAACCTACATATTCATCACCATAACCACCTGCTACGGCTTTTTTAGATGTACCTGTTTTACCAGCTGCACGATACCCATCAACTTTTATGTTGCGAGCAGTACCGTCTTTTTCAAATACACTTTCCATCATGTGCACTACGGCTTCTACGTCTTTTTGTTTAAAAATACGTTCGCCTTCAGGTATATTGTCTTGCTTTAAAATAGTCAGAGGTCGGTTAACTCCACCAGCGCCTAACATGGTATAAAAGCGCGCCATTTGCGCAGTGCTTACCGAAATTGCATAACCAAATGATAAAGTGGCAATTTCAAAGTCAGACCAACGACGATTTGGATAAAACAAACCGCTGCTTTCGCCTACCATGCCTGTTCCAGTGTCACTGCCAAACCCTACTTTTTGGTATAAGCCAACAAGGTAATCTTTAGGCACTAACTGAGTAACCTTCGCAACTCCCATGTTTGAGGAGTACTTTAGTATTTCACGCAATGTTAGTTCGCCGTGATTACGGGTATCTCTCACTAAACTACCACCTAAACGCATCCACCCTGGATAGGTATCAATTGTGTCATCTGCCTTAATGGCGCCGTAGTCTAGCCCAGCCAAAATGGCTAGAGGCTTAACAGTTGAGCCAGGTTCAAACAAATCGGTAATTGCACGATTACGACGTTTATGAGGGGCTGCATCGCTTAAATTATTTGGATTAAATGAAGGACTGTTTACCATTGCCAGTACTTCACCGGTTTTAACATCAACTACCATAGCTGAGCCCGATGTGGCTTTATAAGTCAGTACAGCTGATTTTACGGCCTTGTACGCAATGGCTTGAATTCGTTGATCAATGCTTAGCTCTATACTTTCTGGCTCTACACGTTCACGTTCGTCAAGTACTTCTACCTCACGCCCTTGTGCGTCTTTACGAATGGTACGGCGGCCTTCCTCGCCCGTTAAAGCGTTTTCGTATAGCTTTTCAATGCCTTCAATGCCTTTGCCATCGATATTGGTAAAACCAATAACATGCGCGGTAACTTCACCTGCAGGGTAGTAGCGTTTAGATTCATCTAGTAAATGGATACCAGGGAGGCGTAAATCACCAATATAATTTGCTACAGCAGGAGTAACTTGGCGTTTTAAATACACAAAGCGACGCGAAGGATCGTTTAAAAGTCGAGAGTTAATCTTTTTAGGATCAATACGCAGCACATCGGCAAGCTCGCGCCAGCGTAAATCGTTTTTATAATAAAGAGCAGTACGCTTATCAAGTTCAGCAGTGTTTTCAGTTAAAGATAAGTGATCTTCGCCGCTTTTACGTGCTTGTTTGATTACTTTAGTGACAAGCGACTTATGCAATGCTTTAGGGTCTGCATATACGCTCACAACCGGCACACTTACCGCTAGTTCTTTACCATTACGGTCAAAAATCATTCCGCGTTGCACATGCAGTTTTTCAACACGCACCGTGCGTTTATCACTTTCTGAACGTGCTTTATCAGGTTCTATCACTTGTAAATAAGCAGCGCGAGATACGAGTGTTACAAACACCATAAACACAACTGTACACACCAGCATAAAGCGCCATGTGATTAAATTAGTGACTGGTTTTTTGCCTCTATTTCTCATTGTACTATTATTACCTGCTCATCTTGACTCGTAGGTCGTTTCATTTTTAATTGTGATATAGCAACTTCTTCAATGCGTGCATGTTGCGAATAAAATTCTTCTTCAACAAGTAAGTAGCGCCACTCTAAATCGAGTTCATCACGTTCTTGTAATAATTGATCTTGCTTTATAAGTTGCCCACGAGCTAAATGTGTTGTTTGCACAACAGCTAAACTAGAAGCGAATATCACAACCAACAAGGCCGAGGTTAGCTTGTTAGCACCTAGGCCTTTTAATATTTCAAAGAATAAATTGGGTTGACGATAGCTCGCTTTTTTACTCATCCCAACCTCTGTGCAATCCTAAGTACAGAACTACGAGAACGTGGATTACGTTCTACTTCAACAGTACTTGGCTTAATAGCCTTACCCACTGCTTTTAACGTCAGGTTTTTATTTATTTGTGCATCAGTTAAAGGCAGACCTCTGGGTAACACTTCTCCCCTACTCTGTTTTCTAATAAACTGTTTTACAATACGATCCTCTAGTGAGTGAAACGAAATCACCACTAAACGTCCGCCTGGCTTTAGCACTTTAACTGCAGACTGTAGCGCTGTTTGAATCTCTTCAAGCTCGCTATTAATGTAAATACGAATCGCCTGAAAAGTACGTGTTGCAGGGTGCTTAAACTTATCTTTTACAGGTACTGCTTCATCAACAAGGTCAGCAAGTTGCTTGGTTGTTGTGATTGGCGTGTGCTCACGAACTTCGAGTACTTTGTGTGCAATGCGTTTACCAAACTTTTCTTCGCCCAGTTTTTTAATTACGTGGGTAATATCATCTAACTCGGCTTCTGCTAACCACTGTGCAGCACTGCGACCTGTTGTTGGGTCCATACGCATATCAAGTGGCCCATCTTTCATAAAACTAAAACCACGCGCAGCGTCATCCAGTTGTGGCGACGAGACACCAATGTCTAATAAAATGCCATCCACTTTACCAATGAGATCGTTCTGCTCTGCTACTTCGTATAAATTTGAAAAACGAGTATGTGCAATCGCAAAACGTGGATCATCAGCAAATTTTTCGGCTGATTGTATCGCTTGTGGATCTTGGTCAATTGCTTGCAGGCGACCTTCATCACCTAGGCGTGCTAAAATTTGTCCAGAGTGGCCGCCACGTCCAAACGTACCATCCATGTATATACCGTCTGGCTTAATTGCGAGGGCATCGATGGTTTCGTCCATTAATACGGATACGTGTTCAAATTGCGCTGTCATTAGCTATTATTTGCCTTTTTTTGTGCTGTTAGAGTGTAAAATTATCTAAATCTTGGTTAGGTTCAAAATCACCAAGCCTTTCAAGCTCAGTATCTTGCTGCATTTGCTCGTGCCAACGCGCCTCATCCCAAATTTCAAATTTATTCATCAAACCAACTAGCATGATTTTTTTGCCAAGTGATGCATGAGCCCTCAGTGACGGCGCAAGCAAAATTCGACCATTTTTATCAAGTTGATATTCAGTAGCATTCCCGAGCAACATACGCTGCATTCGACGGGCTCGTGGGTTCATATTGGAGATTTTAGCTAAACGGCTTTCTATTTCTAGCCACTCAGCCAGCGGATACAACCATAAACACGGCTCATTTAATGCGACGGTACAAATAACCGTTCCCTGATCTTCAGACAATAGAGATTCTCGGTACTTAGTCGGTACCGCAAAACGCCCCTTATCATCCAAACTCAGTGAACTCGCGCCACGAAACATAAAAAAACCTACTTTAAAATTGTTTTATTCAACTTTTGTTTATTTTTATCCAGTGTGATCCACTAAAAACCACTTTTTACCACAGTGCTCCAGTTTAGGGCTTGACAAGCCATTTTGTCAAGTAAGCTGACCAGCTTTAGTAAGTCCCAAAGCTAGAAAAAATAAGGGCTCAAGCGAAGCGTTTGAATTACGTGGGAAAAAGTGGGATTGTGATGAAAAAAATATCTATTCTGTTTTTTATAACTTTCTGTTTACACGCTTTGCTTACTGAATAACCAATGAATATTTACAACTTTTTAAGCATTTTTACTCCCTTTGTAAAATTTACCTAACCGTGTAGTAATAGTTACTGTTTACTTTAAATTACCAAATATGAAAAGTTACATACAAATAATAAAAGACAATAAACTCAACAACTTAAAATAAATAACAGTTTTGGTTTAATCATTGCATCATCTAAATCACTATTTAAATTTTTAACTTATTAAGGATTGATTATGGCTACTGCAACAAATACGAAACCAAACACAACTTCAGATGTTAAGCCTGACGTTAAACTAACAAATACTGAATCACCTCTTACAGAGAAAGCAACATCAGCAGCGCACGATGCGGTAGATGCACTTTCTAGCAAAGCAGCAACAGCTGAAAGCAGTGTTCGTAAAGGCGCTTCGAGTTCAGCAGAAGCACTAAGCGAAAAACAACTTATTGCACGCGAAAAGTTAAGTGAATGTACAGCTAAAACCCGTGCATTTGCTTCTGAAAATCCATTAGCAACCGCGGGTATTGCTTTTGCTGCGGGTATGCTGATTACATCACTATTTCGTCGTAAGTAATCAGTGATGAATAACCCACAAACAAGCGCAGCCAAGGATGGTGAAGCGCAAAACCAAACAACTGAGCAGCAGAGCCAAAAGGACGATTGGCAAGATCATATTGCAAAGCTTTTAGAGTACTCTAAGCAGCTCAAGGATGATTACCAAACTCAAGGAAAGATCACCCATCAGCTTGCTAAAGCTGAATGGCGGTTATCGCTTAGATCGCTTGCATTGATCACTATATTTTTAGGCTGTTTTGCCAGTGGTTTGGTTTTGTTGTGGGCAGGATTTCTAGGTGCTGTTGGATACGGTGTATATGATCTTTTTGGGTCAGTATGGCTAAGTATTGCAACAGCTACTTTGCTGCAAGTTGCTTGTTTAGCATGGCTTTGGAAAAATACGGTTTACCTAAGCAATAAAATTGGCTTTAGTAAAACACTTAAAAGCTTAAAACAACTGTTTAACTTATAAGGAAATTAATATGTTGGTTAACTACTTAATTAAAGCACCTAATGAAAACGTTGATGCTCTGAGTAAGCAAATGGATACGCGCAGTGAGTTAAAACGCCAACATCATGCAGCGTTTCAATATAGACTAAAGCGTTTTGCCGCAACTAAAGTGGGACTAACAAGTGCCTTTTTAGCCGGCGCAGCTGTACAAGCAGGGAAAGGCGAAACCAGCTTGGTAAGAAAATACGGCTGGCTTGTTAGGCTGTTTGCTTAAACGCTAAACATTTCTACCGTGATCAGATAAGTAATCAATACTTGGACCACTTGGCACAACTTGTGTTGGGTTGATCATTGTGTGACTAAAGTAGTAATGACGTTTAATGTGGTAAAAATCAACCGTCTCTGCCACACCTTCAACTTGATATAAATCTCTAAGGTATCCGCTCAAAGCTGGGTAGCTTTCAATTGTGCGCAAATTACACTTAAAGTGACCAACATACACACTATCAAATCGAATGAGCGTGGTGAATAATCGCCAATCTGCCTCTGTGAGGTTATCCCCCGTTAAATACCGCTGTTTGCTCAGTATGCTCTCTACTGAATCGAGTGCTTTGAATAAATCGTTAAACGCTTCTTCATACGCATCTTGAGTTGTAGCAAAGCCCGTACGATAAACACCATTATTTATATTTGGATAAATCAGTGCATTTAATTCGTCAATTTTTGGTTGCAGTGCCTCAGGATAGTAATCATCTTTATTACCTGTTAATTCATTAAATGCACTATTGAACATACGTATAATATCGGCAGACTCATTACTAACAATTTTATTGAGCTTTTTATCCCACAATACGGGAACCGTTACTCGCCCAGAATACTCAGGGTTATTTTTTGTATAAACTTGATGTAAGTAATTACTATTAAATAAAGCATCGCCAGTACTGTGGTTTTGCGTATCAAAAGCCCAACCACTATTAAGCATATCAGGACTAACAACCGACACCGTAATTAAATCTTGTAACCCTTTTAATGCTCTAAATATAAGCGTTCGATGCGCCCAAGGACACGCAAGTGACACATATAAATGATACCTGTTCGCTTGAGCTTTAAAACCGGCCTCGCCCGTTATTCCAGCGCTACCATCAACAGTTATCCAGTGACGTAACTGCGCCGCCTCGCGCTCAAACTTACCATTACTTGAATCAGTGTCGTACCATTTATCTTGCCATTGACCGTTAACTAATAATCCCATAAAACTCTCCTAAAAATACCGTTAAATTTTGCCAAACTCGCCGTTTTGATAATCACGCACTGCTTGCTGTACTTCAGCTTGAGTCGTCATTACAAACGGCCCCATATGAGCAATCGGCTGATTAAGTGGATCGCCAGCTAAAACCAAAACACCAGCGCCGTGCTCAGAGCTAATATTAATGTCACTCCCTGGTTCCAAAATAAGTAACTTACCCGCTGGTATTGTTTGATTGTCGCTCATTATTAGTGAGCCGCTATGAATATAAAGCATTACTTTTTGTTGGCTAATAGGTTCTAAATTCATGCTTTTACCAGCAGGTAATGTAATATCAGCAAGCGCCGCATTGGCAGCTAAACTCTGCAGAGCGCTTGTAAGCGTTTCACTTTCAAACTGCCACGATCCCGCCAGTGCTTTTAACGTCACACCTTGTGTGTTAGTAAAACTCGGAGCTGGGTTTTTAGTAGTATCTTGATAACGTGAATCACGCATTTTTTCTGCGCTTGGCATGTTGATCCAAATTTGAAAGCCATGCAAACCGTCAACAGCATCCGCGAGTGGCATTTCACTGTGCATGACGCCGCGCCCTGTACTCATCCATTGCACATCGCCTGCTTTAATTGCTTCTCTGTTACCCATTTGGTCGCGATGTTCAAAGCCACCTTTTAGAATATAAGTAAACGTTTCAATACCTCGGTGCGGATGCTCAGGAAAGCCTCCCATATAATCTTTTTTGTCGTCTGACTTAAGTTCATCAATCATTAAAAATGGATCTAAATATTTACCATCAAACCCAGGTATACGGCTAATGCTTACGCCGTCGCCATCTTGAGTTGCGTAAGCTGTAAGTATTTTTGATATTTTCATTTTTTAATTCACTCTAAAGAATAAGTTGATAAAGTTATTAAATCATTCATTAAACAAAACAACTATGTCTTTAAATCGACCTTAACATTCCAAAAAATAGAACTATAATGATTCATTGGTTACATTTTCAACCTTATAATTACTATGGTTATTTGGAGTGAATTTGGCTACAATTGTTATTGCAAAATACAAAACTAAGGAATGGTTATTTTTACTTATTCTCTCAAACATCAGCTTTATCGTTTACTTATATTGCTAAGTATTCCGGGCACCGCTGTAATTATTTTTACACTGCTGCTTGAACGCGATCACTCTATTGAGCAAAGTGAAAAAAAAGTAGAAAATATTGCTAAGCAATTAATTTTACAGCAAAAGCACTTAGTCGATGATATTGACCGTTTAGCGCGTTATTTGGCTAAAGAGGAAAGTAAGAAAGAAAATTTAGCAACGACCTGCCCTAATTATTTTAATCAATTTAGATCTATTTACGCACATGTTGCCAATATCGGGATTATAGATCCAAATGGCATTGTTATATGTACAACAAGCGGGTTAGCCAAAACAATTAATATTGCCGATCGGGCGTATTTCCAAAACGCCTTAAAAAGTAACCAATTGTCGGTAGGTTATTTTCAGCACGACCGAAGTCTGCAAAAAAACACCCTTAATTTTGCGTTACCTATTATTAATAAAAAAAATGTAATTCAGGGCGTTGTAGTTATCGTTGTTGCGCTTGACTGGTGGAACAATGCTTTTAATGACATTGAACTTCCGCCAGGCTCTATTGCTGCAATTGCTGATTCTAACGGAAAAATTTTAGCGCGTTATCCACCTACAACAGCCGCGCTTGGCGATAATATTGCACAGACTTTATTAGCAACTGATTCTTCGATTAATAATGAGGCATCAACAAAAATAAAATCCATTGAAGGTGAAGCCCGAATGCTTCACCACTCTGTTATTTACAGCGATCCAAGTAATAACAGCTTAAATATACATATCGCACTTCCTGTTACGCATGCTTTAAAGCAAATAAATAATAATTTTTTTATAGCGATTGGTGTGTTTATTTTATCGCTGCTGATACTGTGTTTAATTGCACGTAAACTACTTAAAACCAGCATTATTGACCCAATTAATAATCTAACAAATGCAACAAACGTATTGGCTAAGGGCGAGATGCCCTCACAAAAAATACAACCCAATAATCCAGAGCTAAATACTCTCTATCAGCGTTTTAAATCAATGGCGCAAACTCGGTTAACAGCTGAAGCTAATTTAAAAAACAAGCATGATGAGCTTACTAGCTTGCTTAATACTCTGCCCGATAGTTACGTTAGAATTAACATCCATGGCGATATTCTCAACATAACAGGACAGTTTAAGCCCCAAGTAAATCCTAACAGCACTGTAGTACCTCATTTATCATCAATACTTTCACACAGCAATGTTCAGCTTTTGTTATCGCAGTTATCTAAACTTGATGTTTCGAGCAATTTAGAATTCACACTCGAAAAATCAGATCCTAAACGCAGCTTTGAAGCACGTATTAGCGCAATGCAAAGTAAAAATGAATACGTTGTTGTGCTACGAGATATAACACAACGAAAAGTAAATGAAGAAGCACTCCACCTTGCCTCACTAGTGTATAACAACAGTAGTGAAGGCATGGCAATCACCGATCCAACGGGCATTATATTTGATGTAAATCCTGCGTTTTGTAAAACGACTTTATATAGTAAAGAAGAAGTTATTGGCCGGTCCTCTTCAATTCTTTCATCAGGAAAACATGATAAGAATTTTTACAATAAAATGTGGTCTGAATTACAGCAAACAGGCCGCTGGCAAGGCGAGGTTATTAACCGTAAAAAGAACGGGCAGCTTTACTCTGAGTGGCTCACAATCGATACTATTTATGATACAAACAACGCACCTATTCGTCGTATCGCGATATTCACAGACCTCACAGAAAAAAAACAAGCTGATGAAACCATTTGGCGACAAGCTCATTTTGATCACCTAACTGACTTACCAAATCGTTTAGAGTTAAAGGAGCGATTAAATCAACGGTTTTCAAATGTTGTTACTCCAGATAATCAATTGGTTGTCATGCTTTTAGATATTGATCACTTTAAAGATATTAATGACACATTAGGCCATCACTATGGCGATAACTTATTAAAACTCGTATCTCAGCGTATAGTCCAGTCGGCAAAAAACGCTGAGTTTGTGGCACGAATTGGGGGAGATGAGTTTGTTATTGTATTTAGTCACATTAAAAGTACGCGCCATATTAATCAAATTGCGAGTAATATTTTACTTAGTCTATCGTCAGCTTTGCATCTTGAAAACGAAGAGTTATTTATTAGTGCAAGCATAGGCATTGCTTGCGCTCCTAATGATGGTGAAAATACTGAACAGCTTTTAAAGGCAGCCGATCAGGCTATGTATAAAGCAAAAAGTAATGGTCGTAACTGTTTTGAGTTTTTCTCTGCTGACATGCGCGAATATGCACACGCGCGCATGGTGCTATTAAAAGACTTACGAAGTGCCATAGAACTTGAACAGTTTGAGTTATTTTATCAGCCCATAGTTGCTTTAAATGATTTACATATTCATAAAGCTGAAGCGCTTATTCGTTGGCAACATCCCGAAAAAGGCCTAATTAGCCCTATCGCATTTATCCCACTTGCTGAAGAAACCAGGCAAATAAATGCAATTGGTCAATTTGTATTTGCCCAAGCTTTGCAAACACTTAACGATATAAAAACACTAACCGATGATACTTTTCAAATAAGTGTAAACGTATCGCCAGTGCAATTATCCACGCCAGAGAGTGGCATAGATGAATGGTACGATATGCTAAAAGCAGCAAAACTGCCTGCTTCGTCAATTGTCGCAGAAATAACTGAAGGCTTAATGGTTAACCCTGAAGCACTTACGCAAAGACGCCTAAAAGAAATAGTAAAATCAGGTATGCAGCTTGCTCTTGATGATTTTGGTACCGGGTATTCGTCGCTCGCTTACTTACAAGAAATGGACACCGACTATTTAAAAATAGATAAACGTTTTGTTGATAATATTCAAATAGGCAGCCAAGAACTTGCATTGTGTGAAGCCATCATTGTTATGGCACATCAGTTGGGCTTAAAAGTAATCGCCGAAGGAATTGAAACTAAATTACAAATGCAGCTACTACTTGAAGCAGGATGCGATTACGGTCAAGGTTATTTATTTTCAAGACCTTTAAATAAAAGCAGTTTTATGGCACTTCTAGCTGATAAAAAAGTAGCTTTATTAAAATAAATAGACAAAAAATCACTGTTACGCAATAAATAATGCGTCTGCGCGGTCAAGTTAAGCAATCAGATATAAAGTAGTAACAGGATTTAAAAATGGCAAAAGCAACATTAGAGCAATGGCGAATGTTTAAAGCGGTTGTGGATCATGGCGGGTTTGCAGGCGCAAGCGCAGCTGTACATAAAAGTCAGTCAACCGTACACCATGCTGTGCAAAAACTTGAAGCCGCCTTGCAAATTAAGTTGCTTGAAGTAAAAGGCCGTAAAGCATTTTTAACCGATAGCGGTAAGCTGATTTTACGCAGAGCCGAGTTTTTAATTGAGGAAGCGACTAAAATAGAATCGGTAGCAAGTACACTAAGCGAAGGCGTGGAAAGCACATTAAAAATAGCTGTTGATGAGGTTTTTCCACACGCTATTTTATATCAAGCACTTGCTAAAACGAGTGAGCTTTACCCTCTTTTAAAAATTGATTTAGTAGAAAGCGTGCTAACCGGTGCAAACGAATTACTACATAATTCAGTGGTTGATTTAGCCATTTCATCAATTCCTATCTATGGAATTAGTTGCAGTACGTTATGCGATATAGAGTTTATAGCCGTTGCGCATAAAGACCATGTATTACACCAACAAACTGAACAACTCAACTTTCGCGATTTAAAGCTACACCGGCAAATAGTAGTTCGCGATTCAGCAACCCACACCAGTCACAATGATGGCTGGTTAGGTGCAGATATGCGCTGGACAGTAAGCCATTTACGCAACTCTATTGATATGGTTAGTCAAAATTTAGGTTACGCTTGGCTGCCAAAAACACAAATTGCACACTTAATTGAAGATCAAACCCTCATTGCACTTAATTTAGACCAAGGTACAACCCGCACTCTTAATTTATATTTAATGTGCAACGACAACGATAGGCTTGGTCCTGCAGCACAAGAATTTAAAGAGCAAATTACTGCACTTACTAATTTAGCTAATTAATAGCTATTCATTTTTTACATCGAGGTGATCTGCTACATAGGCGCCTCGCTGCCCACGCTCTTTAGCCGGCCCTACAGTGCTATCTTTACCTGTTTGCTGCTCAGTAGCTGCATTAATAACAGCACCTAATGTGATTATATAAGCGCTGATATACAACCACATCAGCATAATCACTACACCACCTAGTGAGCCATACGTTTCGTTGTAACTAGAAAAACGCGACACATAAAATGAAAAACCTATAGATGCTAAAATCCACAGCACGGTAGCAATAGACGACCCCATTGTGATCCAACGCCATTTAGCAGGTTTACGATGTGGGGCATAACGATATAAAAGTACCAATGCAAAATTAAAGGTAAAAGCCAATAATGGCCAAGAAATGAGTTTAATTAATAAATCTATACTTTCTTTTAGTCCCACTAAATTAAGTACAATAGGTAAAATACCAATAATTAATAGCGCAAAAATTGCGACTACAATCGCTCCTACCGAAAATAAAAAGCGCACTAGTTGAGCCTGAAAAAATGAGCGTTTTTCATATTCACGATAACTAATATTACATGCAGTAATAAGTGCTTGGCTGCCCTTTGAACTACTCCAAATAGTAAGTATGAGCGTACCAATTGCACTTAAGCTCAAGCTTGCACTTGATGTTTTAGCAAGGCTAGAAACCTGAGATAAAATCAGTTCACTGGTGCTTGGTGGAAGCAAAGTAACTATTTTACTTAAGTGCTCACTTATATCTGTTGGGGATGAAAAGTACGCATACACTGATACCATCGCCGCAATGGCTGGAAAAATAGCAAGTAACGCATAAAATGCCACACCGGCTGCCACTATAGATAAGTTATCTTCACTCATTTGCTTAAAAATACGTTTAACAATATCCCACCAACCTATAAAAGGGATATGTGCAGGCTGCTCTGCTTGCTGTCCTCGTTTAGCTTCTTTCATTCTAAACCTCAATATTTGTATTACGTTACTACAGCAAAATATTTGCCAAGTTATAAGCGTTTGGTACCAAACTTGCTAATATTTATCTATAAATGACTCTAACACGGAAGATAAGCCATGCTCGGTACCCTAAAAAGCAGTGTAGCGCTAAATAATACAACACCAATAACTGACGTGATCAAAGTTGATACACTTTCGTGGAATTTCTTTTATGAGCAAGGCGTGCAATTACTTCACGTAACAGCGCAAATATTACCCACTATTTTACTCGGCATAATGCTTTTAGTACTCAGTTACTTAATTTCAGGACCACTTTCTAGATTACTAATCAAACCCATTGACTATATGACTGACAGCAAGCTTGTTCACCTAGTTATAAGGCGCAGCATAAGCACCCTAATAATTTTATTTGGGGTATATTTATTTTTACGTTTAGCAGGGCTTACTCAGTTTGCCGTTGCTATTATGAGTGGGACTGGGTTGATAGGTTTAATACTCGGCTTTGCTTTTAGAGACATAGCAGAGAACTTTATTGCCAGTTTATTACTGAGCGTACAAAGACCTTTTAAAATTGACGATGTAATTGAAGTGGATGGCCGATTAGGTATTGTTAAAAAAGTAACAGCAAGAGCAACCACACTTGTTGATTACGATGGCAATCATATTCAAATACCTAATGCGACTGTATATAAAAATACCATTAAAAACCTGACTGCCAATCCAAAAATGCGCGGCAAAGTAGAAATTGGTATTGGCTACGATAACGATATACGCAGCGCACAAACCCTCGCCCTAGATATTGCCAATCAACAAAATGCAGTACTTAGCGACCCACCCGCGCAGGTTTTAATAAAAAACTTAGGCTCATCTACTATTAACTTCGTTTTGTATTTTTGGGTTAATAGCGAGCAGCACAGCCCATTAAAAGTAGGCTCACAACTTATGCGCGAATTAGTAAATGAGTTCACTAAACAAAAAATCAGCATGCCTGATGACGCACGAGAGAGAATTATACTCACCGACCCTAATGAAAGTGTTTCTAGCTTAGAGGAAAAACAACCATCGCAAATACAAAGCGAAAAAAGTGAAACTGTTGAGCAAACTAAAACGCTTGATGATGTAAGTAGTGATACCGACGAAATACGTGAACAAGCAGAGCAATCTCGCGATCCAGAACAAGGGAAAAATATTATTTAATAATGCTTAAATTGTATTAACTAAAATTTAAACGCAAAAAAGCCCGCAGCGTTAACTGCGGGCTTTTTATTGAATGAGTGAGTCAGCCGTATAAGCCGGGTTTTGTCCTTTCCGAAGAAAGTGATAATCATTCGTCTAGGCCATAAATCGCTCTATGGCTCAAGCAACCTACCCGGTTCCAACGTGGGCCACGCCATAAGGAACCCTATTTGGTCTTGCTCCGAGTGGAGTTTACCTTGCAACCGACTATTACTAGCGGCCCGGTGCGCTCTTACCGCACCCTTTCACCCTTACCAATCGAGATTGGCGGTCTCCTCTCTGCTGCACTTGTCGTGGGCTCACGCCCCCCAGCCGTTAGCTGGCACTCTGCCCTATGGAGCCCGGACTTTCCTCCCCCTGATCATTTTCGTCACAGGCAGCGATCATCTTGGCTGACTCGGCGCGCAGTATACATGAGGCTAATACCAAGCGCAGTAAAATTTACTCTTTTTCTTCAATAATTGTTTTGTATAAAGCGTTTTTCTTCATTCCAAAGTATTCAGCAACAACGCCACAGGCTTTTTTCATTGGCATTTCGCTTTCAAGAAGTGCCAGCATTTTGCGCGCTTCAGGCGGAACATCATCTATTTGCTTTGGTTTGCCCGGAAGCATAAGCACTATTTCGCCACGCTGCTTGGTAGGATCATCAGTTAAAAACTGTTTAAGCTCACTTACACTACCATTAAAAAATGTTTCAAAGGTTTTGGTTAGCTCTTTAGCAAACACAACTTGCTGCTCATCACCAAGGGCTAGTGCTAAATCATCAAGGCTTGCCATAATACGGTGCGTACTTTCGTACATTATGCTGGTAATACCTGAGTTAACAGCTTCGGTAAAAAAGTCTTGGCGAGCTTTACTTTTAGCTGGCGTAAAACCAATAAACTGAAAGCGGTCGGTTGGTAAACCTGAACAACATACGGCTGTAATTGCAGCACATGCACCTGGAACAGGTGTAACATGAGCGCCTTGTTCACGACATAGATTTACAACAGCGTAGCCTGGATCACTAATTAGCGGTGTACCAGCGTCAGATACTAAAGCAATATTTAAACCTTGATTAAGTTGATCAATAATTTGTTGTGCTTTTTGCTTTTCGTTGTGGTCGTGTAATGCAAACGTTTTTGCCTTAATACCAAAGTGGCTAAGTAGCTTGCCGGTATGGCGAGTGTCTTCAGCAGCTATTAAGTCAACTTGCGATAATGTCGCAATGGCACGGTGACTTAAGTCGTCATAATTGCCAATTGGGGTGGCAACAATGTAAAGAGTGCCAATTTTCTGTGAATTCTCCTCATTTAACATTGAGGTCTCCTGCGTCAGTCAGTAATATAAGCAAATCGCGTTAACGTATTGGGAAATCATTGTGCGACTTAAACTAGTTAGTCTATTAATTATATTGTCAGGGTTATCGGCGTGTAGCACAACCGAAAAACCAACTAAAAACAGCGATAACGTAAGTAACCGCACTAATGCACTGCAAAATCAGGCAACCAGTGCGCAATCCATCTATCAATTGGCGCAAAACCGCCAAGGTGCCGATAAAATACAGTTATTGTATAGCGCCCGTGATGCAGCAATTAGTGAGCAAAACTGGCCTTTATTGGAGATAATTGGTAATGAGCTTGAATTAACCGCAAGTGTTGATCAAATCCAGAACCGTCTTTATATTGCATTTGCACAAAAACAACAGAATAAAAATGATCAAGCTTTGGTTATTTTACAGTCGCTAGACGGACAACTGACTCAACCTGAGCATTTTGCTTGGCATCAGTTTTTAACGGCCAGTATTTACGCATCGCAAAATTTTCCGAAAAAAGCTGCACCCTACTTTTTTAGGGTCTCTGAAACAGCAACAAAAAATAATATAGAAATCCCTCAACTTAATCAAAATTTGTGGGATAACTTAAAGCAACTTTCTTCTTACGCGCTTGAACGCTTTAACCGTGGTTCGGTTATTCAGCAAGGGTGGGCTAACCTAGCGTTATATCATCAAGTATATGCAAGTAGTGGCGTAGAGTTAGATCAAGCGATCAACAATTGGCGCAGACGCTATATTGGGCATCCGGCTTTTACTGTATTACCTGAACAAGATGAAATACTTACTGAACTTGCTCCTATCAATATAGAGCGCTTAGTTGTGTTATTTCCACAATCGGGCCCTAACGAACGTTTAGGTGATGCCCTTAAAGCTGGCGTATTAGCTGCACTTGATACGCAAAATATCAACGACACTATTTTTATTGATGAAAACTTAAGTACAGAAGAAATTGCAGCACAACTTGAAGAAATAAAGCCTGACTTTGTAATTGGTCCTCTACTTAAAGCAAATATTGATAAACTTGCCAATGCACAAACTCTTATTGATACTCCGGTACTACATTTAAACACCTTTGATGGTGAGCGAATTTCGCTTCAGCATTATTATTTTGCACTAAACCCTGAGCACGAAGTACAACAAGCCTTAGAACACTTTTTAACTAAGGGCTATCAAAAACCTATGTTGCTTGCACCAAATAACGCAAATGGCCAACGCTTGGTTGATTACTTTAACTTACAGTGGCAACGCTATAGCGAAACCAAGCCGCAAATAGGTTTTTATAACGATAAAAAAGATATGCCTAATACAATTACCAGCTTGTTAGAAGTTGATAAATCAAAAGAGCGCATAAAAACGATTAAAGCACTATTTAGACAGGAAGTAGAAAACGAAACCCGTTCACGTAGTGATATAGACGTTATTTATATTTTGGGTGATGCAATAGAAACACGCTTAATTAAACCTTACCTTGATGTAAACGTAAGTACATTTGCAGATCGTATTCCACTTTATGCCAGCTCTAAAAGTCATAGTAAACAAATTGACAGTACTGACAAAGGCGACTTAGACGGCCTATACTTCACTGAATTGCCGTGGATGCTCGATTCGCAAATTAAACAACATAACTTACGCCAGCAGTATGATTCGTTATGGCCAGAGCAAGTAGATATTAGCCAACGCTTATTTGCAATGGCGTACGATGCTGTATCAATATTACATGACATCAGGCAGTTAAGCGTAATGCCAGGCAATCAATATAGTGGTTTAAGCGGTAAGTTATCTGTTAATACCAGCGGCCATATAGAACGCACGCTCGACTGGGCTCAATATACAAACCGTCGCATTAAGCCTGTGCAATTAGAAACACAACGCCCGGTACCATTGTTTATGCAATCAGCGGGTGACATACAAACTATCAATTAAATTTAATTAAGGGGGCGGCATGTCGTGGTTTAAAGAGCTGTGGCACAATAGTCGCGAAAAAGGCCAGTATTATGAGCTTGAAGCGCAAAAATACTTAGTTACTCAAGGGCTAACACCCATAGAACGTAATTATTACTGCCCCTTTGGTGAGCTTGATGTCATTATGAAAGAAGGCGATACCCTTGTATTCGTTGAGGTTAAGTTTCGCAAAAATAATGCTCTTGGCGGTGCCAACTATGCGCTTAGTCCACAAAAACAAGCTCGATTAAAACGTAGTATTTATCATTACTTAGCAGCTAAAAATTTAACTAACCAAGCTCTAAGAATTGATTATGTAGCCATTACAGGAGAAGCATCTCCTAATATTAATTGGCTTAAAAATGTATTTTAAACGCAAATACAAAGATAAATTATTGGTAGGCTATGCAAGACACAATTAAAGAAATTTTTACAGAAAGCATTCAAGTTCAAATCGCTGCTGGTGAAGTGCTACCTAGTGCGCTTGAGTCAGCTGCATTTACTATTGCACAAAGTCTGATCAACGGAAATAAACTCATTTGCTGCGGTACTGCAAATTGCCACATGCTCGCTCAGCATATGGCGGGTGTGTTGGTTAATCATTATGAAACCGAACGTCCCTGCTTACCTGCAATTGCTCTATCGCAAGAAAACGTTAATCTTGGGCAAAGTACTCAAGTAGACGATCACGATACATTTGCTCGCCAAGTCCGCGCTTTTGCCCAACAAGGTGATTTATTGCTTGTATTGGCTATAAACGGCAACGAAAAACATGTTATTTCTGCCGTTGAAGCTGCACTAACTAAAGATATGAAGGTCATAGTTATGGTTGGTGATGATGGTGGCGAGTTGGTAGGCCTACTTGGACCTAACGATGTTGAAATTAGATCGCCATCTAAACGCCCTAGCCGCATTATCGAATCCCATTTAGTTAACTTACATTGTTTAAGCGAACTTGTTGATTTAACGCTTTTCCCTCAGGATGAAAATTATGTTTAAACACTCTCTTATTGTTTTAGGTACTGTTGTATTACTGCAAGGCTGCGCAGCCGCTGTTGTTGCAGGTACAGCCAGTGCAGTAACTGCAGCGAACGACCGCCGTACTATTGGCTCTCAAATTGACGATAACAATATTGAAATAAAAGCCAGTATTGCACTTAGCGAAGTAGAACGTCTTGAAAAGTTTGCCAATATAAGCGCTGTAAGCGTTAACGGTATTGTTTTACTTGTTGGCCAAGTATCTAACGAAGAAATGAGAAACGAAGCGCAGCGCACCATTGAGGGCGTTTCAGGTATTCGTAAAATACATAACCAAATTCGTATTGGCTCAAATACTGGCATTACTACACAAACTCACGACTCTTGGCTAACTTCTAAAGTAAAAGCCCAGCTACTAACAGCAAAAGACATTAGCAGTAATAACATTAAAGTAGTGACAGAAAATGCTGAAGTTTTTTTAATGGGCTTAGTATCTGACTCTGAGTCAACTCAAGCTGTAAATATTGCCCGCAATGTTTCTGGCGTAGAGCGTGTAATTAAAGTATTTGAATACTTGTAAACACAAAATACAGACATAAAAAAACCGCTTATTCAGCGGTTTTTTTTGGCATTTACTTATTATTTAATAACACGTAAATGAGAGCCTTTTTTCTTCTCAGGCTTTTCTGGTGGTGTTTCATCAATATACTCAGCTGATGAATCAACACTTTCAAGCTCTGGCACAAAATCGTCTTCGTCCTCTAAAAACTCATCTGCGGTAAAGACTGTTCCTTCGCCATTTTCACGCGCGTATATTGCAAGCACAGCACCTAGAGGTACATACACTTGCATTGGCTGACCACCAAAGCGCGCACTGAAGCTAAGTTGGGTTAAGTCTAACGAAAACTGTGTGACCGCTGATGGACTTATGTTTAAAACAATTTGTCCGTCTTGAACAAATTGTGTTGGCACTTGTACATTTGCAAATCCAGCGTCTACCACTAAATGCGGTGTACACTCGTTATCGACTATCCAATCAAAAAAAGCACGTAATAAATAAGGACGATTAGGCGTCATTATAAACGGATCTCACGCTCAGCTTCAGTTAAAGAGGCTTGGAATGACTCACGTTCAAATAAACGGATCATGTACTCTTTAAGCTCTTTAGAACCTGCACCATTAAGCTCAATACCAAACTCTGGTAAACGCCATAATAGTGGAGCTAAATAACAGTCTACTAAGCTAAACTCTTCACTCATAAAGTAAGGTGCTTCGCTAAAAATAGGTGCTACAGCAAGCAATGCTTCTGTTAGCTCTTTACGAGCTTGAGCAGCGTCTGACGTGTTGTTACTGATTTTGTCAGCTAGGCTGTACCAATCAGTATCAATACGATGCATCATTAAGCGGCTACGACCACGCATTACCGGGTAAACAGGCATTAGTGGAGGATGAGGAAAACGTTCATCAAGGTATTCCATGATGATGTTTGCCTGGTATAAACCAAGCTCACGGTCAATCAGTGTTGGCACTGTACCGTAAGGGTTAATTTCGTGAAGTGCTTCTGGCAAGTTATCTTTTTCAGCCAAATGAATATCTACACTTACACCTTTTTCCGCAAGTACAATACGTACTTGGTGGCTATACATACAGTTAGCACCAGAAAAAAGGGTCATTACAGGGCGCTTATTGGCAGCTACGGCCATGCCTATACCTCCATTAAATAACTAAAACAGCAAAAGGGGCTTAAGCCCCTATTGCAAAATTACCTTTAAAAATGTTCAACCTAATGAACATCTCTCCAGTATTCTTTCTTAAGCATAAATGCCAAGATAAACAGGATAATTAAAAATCCTATTACCTTAATACCTAGCGCTTCCGATTCAAGACGTGAAGGTTCACCCACGTACTCAAGGAAGTTTGTTAAATCACGAGCCGCTTGGTCGTATTCATCTATGCTTAATTCGCCCGTACCATCTGTTTCAGTAGCAATAACTTTAGTCACAGTGTGACCATGCTCTTGTACTTCTTTAGTGATAGGTGTTGGTAAACCTTGTAGTTCTTGAAGAACGTGAGGCATACCTACCGATGGGAAAACAATGTTGTTAACCCCAAACGGACGAGATTCATCTTTATAAAACGATTTTAAGTACGTGTAAATATAATCTGGTGATTTTACACGAGCAATTAGAGTTAAATCCGGCGGAGCCGCACCAAACCATTTTGCTGCATCGTCTTTTGTAATCGCGTTAGTAATATGACTACCTACTTTAGAGCCGTCAAAAATCAACTGCTCTAAACCAACCTCTGTTGGGATACCGATATCACGAAAAGTACGTTCATAACGTTGATACTGCATTTGGTGACAACCAAGACAGTAGTTCATGAACAACTTTGCACCGCGTTGTAAAGATGGTTGATCAGTAAGGTCGTTGTTCGCTTCCATTAAAGGAACCGATGGACCCGCTGCCATAACCATGTTCGGCAACAAGTTTACTGATAAAGCAAATAAACCAATAATAAGCTTCTTCATCATTTCGTTAACCTCTCTGGCAATGGCTTAGTTTTTTCGTTCTTACTGTATACAAACAACAGTACGAAGAACATAAAGTAAGTCACAGTACAGATTTGAGAAATAATCGTTTTCATATCAGTTTGTGGAGTTGCACCCACCCAACCTAGAAGAACGAAAGTTACAACAAAACCTGCAATGTTCCATTTATGGAAACCACAACGGTAACGAACCGATTTAACTCTACCACGGTCTACCCAAGGTAGTAACGCAAGTACCACAATCGATGCACCCATCGCCGCAACACCGATTAACTTATCAGGGATTGCACGTAAGATTGCATAGAATGGCGTAAAGTACCAAACCGGGAAAATATGCTCAGGTGTTTTAAGTGGGTTAGCTGCCTCGAAGTTTGGACCTTCTAAAAAGAAGCCATTCATCGCTGGCATAAAGAACACAACCCAACAGAACAATATTAAGAAACCAACCACACCCACAATATCTTTAACTGTGTAGTAAGGGTGGAACGGTATCGCATCAACAATATCTTTCTTGTCAGTGTAATACTCATGAAATTTAAATTTAGGCTTATCGTCTTCAGCTACTGAGCCTTTCTTACGTTTAATCTCAATACCTTCAGGGTTATTTGAACCCACTTCGTGTAGAGCAACAATGTGTAAGAAAACTAAGATTACAATAACCAGTGGTAGTGCAATTACATGTAATGCAAAGAAGCGGTTAAGCGTTGCACCTGATATTACATAGTCACCACGGATCCAAAGTGTTAAGTCATCACCAATAACCGGAATAGCCCCGAATAAGGAGATGATTACCTGTGCACCCCAGAACGACATTTGCCCCCATGGTAATAAATACCCCATGAATGCTTCAGCCATTAGCGCTAAGAAAATAAACATACCAAATAACCACAGTAACTCACGTGGTTTTTGATAAGAACCGTAGATCATGCCACGGAACATATGCATATATACAACGATGAAAAACGCTGATGCACCGGTTGAGTGCAAGTAACGTAATAACCAGCCATATTCTACATCACGCATGATGTATTCTACTGAAGCGAATGCACCTTCAGAAGACGGAACAAAGTTCATCGTTAACCAAATACCTGTTAGGATTTGGTTTACTAGTACCAACATGGCTAATGAGCCAAAAAAGTACCAGAAGTTGAAGTTTTTAGGTGCTGGATACTGTGCAATATGCATGTTCCAAACACGTGTCATTGGGATACGGTCGTCTATCCAACCAATAATCTTACCAAACATTAGGCTGCCCCTTTTTCTTCGCCCACTAAAATAGTGGTCTCATCAAGAAAAGTATAAGGTGGTATCTCTAAGTTTAATGGAGCAGGTACCGATTGAAATACACGGCCAGCCATATCAAATTTAGAACCATGACATGGGCAATAGAAGCCATCATCGGTTCCTTCAACTTTCTCACTAAAGTTACCTTGGAAAAAGCCAGGTGAACACCCTAAATGCGTACAAATACCTACAGCCAGAAAGATTTCTGGACGTAATGAACGGTAATCATTTGTTGATGATTCTAATTGTTGTGGCTCTTGCGAATGCGGATCACGAAGTTGACCTTCATGTTCTTTCATTTGCTCAAGCATTTTTGGGGTCCGTGATACAACCCATACAGGTTTACCACGCCACTCGACACGTATTAATTGTCCCGGTTCAAGTTTGCTGATATCTACTTCTACAGGCGCACCCGCAGATTTAGCTCGCTCACTTGGATTCCAAGACGCAATAAAAGGAACAGCAGCCCCAGCCGCACCAACACCACCTACAACAGAGGTAGCTATGGTTAAAAAGCGACGTCGGCCATTGTCTACAGGCGCATTGCTCATCCACTTATCTCCACTATGATTCTCAACACTTGCTATATTGAGAACATCAGTTACAGCAGGTTAATTATTCGAATTTTTAAAATAGAAGCGATCATAATTAAAACCCTTGATTAAAACAAGGTTATTCAAAGCCCTATGCTCGAATAAAACTAACTTGATCAAAACTTGATTAAGTAAGCTCGAGAATAAAGCCGAACGACTATAATAACGCTTCTGTAAAAACAATATACTGACCAAGATCAACACCACTAAGAGGAAACAGTAAAAAACTGTACATAGTGCGGTTAAACTCACTCATTTTACTTCAATGCCAATTGTAGCAAAAAATTCCACCAATTAACTGATGGATTTAAACTAATTACGATAATTATTTAACTTTTTTGCAGCTATCTGAGTGTTTTTTAACTTTCGTTTGATTAATACGCAGTTATTAATCAATTTGATCATCATTAATTGCTGCAATCACCCAGTATCACCGTCGATATAAATAACTTTATATTAAGTTGCAAATGTAAACATTTTGATTTGAAAACAAAAAACCCAGCATAAGCTGGGTTTTTGAATTCTTGATAACGTATAGATTAACGTTTTGAGAACTGTGGACGCTTACGCGCTTTCTTAAGACCCACTTTCTTACGTTCAACTTTACGTGCATCACGTGTAACAAAACCTGCTTTACGAAGTTGTGAACGTAATGATTCGTCAAACTCCATAAGTGCACGAGTGATACCATGACGGATAGCACCAGCTTGACCAGTTGTACCACCACCAGAAACGGTGATGTAAAGGTCAAATTTTTCAGTCATATCAACTAGCTCAAGAGCTTGATGAACAACCATGCGTGCTGTTTCGCGACCAAAATACTCTTCTAGAGAGCGTTTGTTGATTACGATGTTACCAGTGCCTGGGCGTAAGAATACGCGAGCACTTGAACTTTTACGACGACCTGTACCGTAGTATTGATTTGCCATGATGGTGCTCCTTAAATGTCTAGAACCTGAGGCTGTTGTGCAGCATGGTTGTGCTCAGTACCTGTGTAAACTTTAAGTTTACGGTACATAGCGCGGCCTAAAGGACCACGTGGCAACATGCCCTTAACAGCCTTCTCGATGATCATTTCAGGCTTTGCAGCTTGAAGTTTATCAAAAGTAGTAGACTTAAGACCACCTGGAAAACCAGAGTGTGAATAGTACACTTTGTTTTTGAATTTGTTACCAGTTACAGTAACTTTTTCAGCGTTGATAACGATGATATAATCACCAGTATCTACGTGCGGTGTATATTCAACTTTATGCTTACCGCGTAGGCGATGAGCGATTTCAGTAGCGATGCGACCTAAAGTTTTACCTTCAGCGTCAACTACGTACCAGTCACGTTTTACTGTTTCTGGTTTAGCAACAAACGTTTTCATTTATAAAAATCCAATGTTTTTCAATTAAAACCACAAGTAGTTAATATTAACTACTGCTCTAAGTTTGCTATAACCCCTTCGAGTTTTAGACTTTTGCGCCGCTCACAAGTGGCTAGACTATATGAGGGCATAGAACGCAACGTGGCAGACGCGGGAGTATACCAGCACTTAAAACACATTGCTACTCGCCGGTTGTTTTTTCCACAAGAAATTTTAGAAATAAGAAGTACTATATATGCACCTCTTACTTTTAATGGCTAACCTATTACACTTTTACCTACTAATTTAAACCAAATGCTCTCTAGCTAAATACTCTAGAGACTGCATTTCTTGCAAACGGCTTATACAGCGCTTAAATTCAAAGTTTAAATTACCTTGGGTATAAAGTTCGGTAATAGGTTTTTCAGCCGATATAATTAAAGTTACATGGCGCTCGTAAAATTCATCCACTAAAGCAATAAAGCGTCTAGCGGCATCATCATTAGTTTGCCCAAGCTGTTTTACGTTAGAAATAATCACCGTATTATATAAGCGACTAATCTCCATGTAATCAACCTGACTACGCGCTGTTTCGCACAATTCACTAAACTCAAACATCACCACGCATTTGGCTACTTTTCGCGTTTTGATTAAACGACCTTCTATCTCTATCGGCTCATCTAATTGTCCAGGCTCTGACGATAGCTTATCGAAGTATTCAAATAGGTTTTTATCCGCTTCTTTATCTAACGGACTATGAAAAATTTCGGCTTGCTCTAAGGTACGCAACCGATAATCAATACCTGAGTCTACATTAACTATTTCTGTATTGAGCTTAACCAGTTCTATAGCAGGGACAAAGCGGGCACGCTGCAAGCCATTTCTGTAAAGCTCATCAGGCACTATATTAGATGTAGCAACAAGTACTATACCCCGTGCAAATAGCGCTTCCATTAAGCCACCTAGCAACATAGCATCGGTAATGTCTTGAACAAAAAACTCATCAAAACAAATTATGTCTGTTTCTGCTTTGAAAGTGTCAGCTATTTTTTCTAATGGATTAGCCGTATTGTTTAGTTTTTTAAGCTCATTATGCACTCGGTGCATAAATCGATGAAAGTGCACGCGCATTTTACGTGTGCCCGGTAGTGATTCGTAAAAAGTGTCAACTAAATAAGTTTTACCACGCCCTACTCCACCCCAAAAGTACAAACCTTTTATAGGCGCAGGTTCATCTTTACTAAATAACTTAGCAAAAAAACCTTTTTGTTTTGGCTTTGCCTGAGTTAGGTCATCGTATAGACGTTGTAAATGGCGCACAGCATTTTCTTGTGCTGCGTCGTGTACAAAGTCATCTCGCTTTAAGTCTTGTTGGTATGTTTGCCAAGGAGTCATATCTATTTACAGTTAAAACACAGTTTAATTTGCAAAGCATATTAACACGCATCATAACTCGGGGTATATTACACTTAGTATGATTTATAATTGAATCGGCATTCGTTAGTTATTTTCCCAAAGGGGTAGTTTTTATGGGCACAGTTATGTGGGTAGGTTTAATTGTTATTGCTGCTGTTGTAGCATTTTTTATTGGCGCATTTGTTACTAAAAAACAATTCAAACAAGATGAATTAAAAGAGCAGGCAGAGCAAGCTGAAAATGCGTTAGAGCAGTATCGTCAAGATGTAGCTGATCATTTAGCGAATACTGGCAAGCTCGTAAATAAAATGAAAGAAAACTATGATCAACTGCTTAGTCACGTTGAAGAAACAAACCAACTTCTTTTAGAAGATAGAAATAAAGCACCAGCAGAACCTTATTTTTCTAAAGAAACAACAGAACAACTACAAGCGTCTTTAAAAGAACGTCGTTCAGATCGTTCTTCAGCCGCAGCGCAACCAGCTGATTATGTATCGGGTGAATCTGGTTTATTTGCTGGTCAAAATAAAGTTTCAGAACATTCTAAAGTATCTTGATGAACTTTTTTTAGACCCCATAGTCTTTAGATATAACAGCTTTGTTGTTTTATCTTAATAAACCAAAAAGGGCTGCTTTTAAAGTAGCCCTTTTTGTTTTTGCTTTATCTTAAGTGGAGTTACCCCTGACTATGAAAATGAAATTATCACTTATCAGCGCAGCTATTTTATCTACAAGCTTATTAATGAGCCCTGTAGCGTCTTATGCAAAAATGCCAATTGCAGTAAATGGTCAACAATTACCCACTCTTGCCCCCATGCTAGAGAAAATATCTCCTGGTGTTGTAAGTATCCAAGTTTCAGGCTCTAAAGAAGTACGCCGCCGTGCAGATCCACTCGAATACTTTTTTGGACAACAGCAGCCTCGCAGTCAAAAACGCCAATTTAGTGGATTAGGTTCTGGGGTCATTATCGATGCTGATGAGGGCTATGTAGTGACTAATAACCACGTAATCCAAGACGCCGAAAAAATGGTAGTTACTCTCGAAGATGGCCGTGAATTTGAAGCAACTAAAATTGGTACTGACACAGAATCAGACATCGCTCTTTTACAAATAGACGCTGATGACTTAACTGAAATCAAACTCGCCAACTCAGATAATTTACGAGTGGGCGACTTTGCGGTTGCGATTGGTAACCCATTTGGCCTTAGCCACACAGTTACATCAGGTATTGTTAGTGCCCTTGGTCGAAGTGGTTTAAACATTGAGGGCTACGAAGATTTCATTCAAACCGACGCAGCTATTAACCAAGGTAATTCTGGCGGTGCCTTAGTTAACCTCAATGGTGAGTTGATTGGTATTAATACCGCTATTTTAGGTGCTTCTGGCGGCAACGTGGGCATTGGTTTTGCGATTCCATCTAATATGATGAAAAATCTAGTCGATCAAATTATTGAACATGGTGAAGTACGTCGAGGCTCGTTAGGCATTTCTGGTCGCCCACTTGATGCAGGACTTGCAAAAGCACAGCAACTTGATGTCAAACAAGGTGCTTATGTAATGCAAGTAATGGACGACACTGCCGCAAGTAAGGCAGGAATTGAAGCTGGTGACGTTATTGTTAGCATAAACGGTGGCGACATTAGTGGCTTTCATGAACTACGCAGCAAAATTGCTACGCTAGGTGAAGGCCGTGAGATAAAACTTGGCATTTACCGCGATGGTAAAATTAAAACAGTGAAAGTAACTCTTGATGGTGCATCAGGTGTTACAGCGACCGGTGAAGAACTCCATCCTGCATTCCAAGGTGCGACACTTGAAAATGTACAAAAAAACAGTAATAAAGGTGTTGAGGTTACTTCTGTAGATCCTCGTTCACCTTCTGCCCGTGTTGGCCTTGAAGAAGGCGATATTATTATGCAAGTGAATCGTCAACGAGTAGAAACAATTCGCGACATGAATAAAATCATCGACAGTACAAAAGGTAATATAGTACTTGGCGTGCAACGTGGTCGTGAGTCTATATTTATTTTAATTCAGTAATAAATAGCACTATTAATGTAATAAAAATAACAGTGGCACTTGCCGCTGTTATTTTTTTTATGTCATCATAAAGAGATTGCTCACTTACATAATAAGAAAATCGTGCTGAAACTAATAAAATTTATTCTTCCCCCTTTATTTGCAGGCCTAAGTATTGCTTTTTTAGTGGTTTTTTTCAGCCCTAATATGCGAGCGGCTTTACTTCCAAATGTTCCCCTACCAAGCGCAATGAGTTCGAGTCACCTGAGTTTTTCTGATGCAGTTAAACGAGCAGCTCCTTCTGTGGTTACTATTTTTTCAGAAAGTATCTCCAAAGAACCTCGTTATAAAAGAAAAAACACGGTACAAGAGCTAGGCTCTGGCGTCATCATGTCGCAAGACGGTTACATTCTTACCAACTACCATGTTGTTAATAATGCAGATCAAATTATGGTTATTCTAACCGATGGCAGACGCTTTTTTGATGTACAGCTAATTGGTTTTGATACTATTACTGATTTAGCCTTACTTAAAATAAATGCAGATCACCTTCCGGTAATTCCTGTAAATGATAGCTATGTATCCAGTGTAGGCGATGTTGTACTTGCCATAGGTAACCCGCTTAATTTAGGCCAAACAATCACGCAAGGCATTATTAGCGCAACGGGTAAGCAAAAAATTACAGACAGTCCGTACAATAACTTATTGCAAATGGATGCGGCTATTAATGTGGGCAACTCTGGCGGCGCATTAGTTAACTCCAATGGTGATTTAGTCGGCATTACTTCTGCGCAGTTTAAAACGCGTGAGAACTTGAATATTCAAGGAATATTCTTTGCGGTTCCTTACTCACTTGCTAAAAAAGTAATGGGTAAGCTCATTCGTCATGGTCGCGTTGTGCGCGGCTATTTAGGCTTTGAAGGCACAGCAGTAGATAGTACCGGCAAGGAAGTAAACGACAGTCTGACCCCAGTTACTGGCATGCGTATTACTAATTTAGACCCTTTGGGACCAGCATGGCAAGCGGGTATTGAAGAGCAAGATATTGTTATTAAAATTGCAGGTCTTTCGGTAGCAAATCCACAAAAAGTGCTGGAAGAAATAGGTAATACAGAACCAGGTAAAGAAATAGAATTTGAGCTTTACCGGAATGGTAAAATAGAAAAGATTATGGTGACTGTCGCAGAGCTTGAAACAAAGCTTTAATAAAAAAACACCAATTCCATTAAGTATGTGATCTGAATTTTACGCCGAAAAAACAATTCAGTTCTAGGCGTAAATTGATGTAAATGGTTGTTCCCTTTACGAAATTGACAACAAAGAAATGGGTTGTTTTAGCAAGTAAAATAGATCAGCTATTTATTGGAATTGGTATAATACCAAGCTGCATAAATCGTCAATAAAAAGGTCGGATAGCAATTTGCGTATCCGACCTTTTTAAAATAGCTTAGCTAGTTAAATATCTACTTAACTACTTCGACGTTTAATATTTGCACCCAACGCACTTAGCTTATCTTCAATGCGCTGATAACCTCTATCAACGTGATAAATACGGTCAACAACCGTTTCACCCTGTGCCACTATACCTGTTAAGATTAAGCTAGCTGAAGCGCGTAGGTCGGTTGCCATCACTTGCGCGCCCGTTAGGCTCTCAGTCTCACCACAAATTGCGGTATGCCCTTCTAAACGAATATTAGCGCCCATACGCTGCAACTCAGGTACATGCATAAAACGGTTTTCAAAAATCGTTTCCGTAATCGTTGCACTACCATTTGCTACTACATTTAATGCTGTAAACTGAGCTTGCATATCCGTAGGAAAACCTGGGTGTGGAGCTGTTTTAATATTCACGGCTCTCAGTTCTCGGCCGCGCATATCAAGATAAATACTGTCGTTATGTACTTCTAAGTGTGCATTTGTTGCACGTAGCTTTTCAATCACAGGCTCAAGAGAATGAAAGTCAGTGTTTTTGCAAAGTACTTCACCGCCTGCCATTGCTGCAGCGACTAAAAACGTACCTGTTTCTATTCTATCTGGTAAAATGCTGTGCTCGCATCCTGCTAAACGCTCAACGCCTTCAACTTCAATGCGGCTAGTGCCTGCACCCGTAATTTTAGCGCCCATAGCAATTAAGCAGTTAGCTAAATCAATTATTTCGGGCTCGCGTGCAGCGTTATCAAGTATGGTTTTACCATCAGCGAGGGCAGCTGCCATCAATAGATTTTCGGTAGCGCCTACGCTTACCATTTCCATAAAGATTTCAGCGCCTTTTAAGCGACCGTTTACCTTGGCATTAATATAACCATTTTCAACGTTAATTACCGCGCCCATGCGCTCCAAACCCTGAATATGAATATCAACAGGGCGAGCACCAATAGCACACCCACCAGGTAAAGACACTTGAGCTTCACCAAAACGAGCAACTAAAGGGCCTAATGCAAGTACAGAGGCACGCATTTGCTTAACTAAGTCGTATGGCGCTAATGTCTTATTAACCGTTGCGCCGTCAATCACTAGCGTATCGCCGTGCCAATTAACATCAGCGCCTAGAGTTTTTAATAAGGCTTCAGTGGTCACTATATCGCGAAGGCGCGGTACATTAGTAAATGTACTTTTTCCATCAGCTAATAATGAAGCAAACAAAATAGGAAGTGCGGCATTTTTAGCGCCAGAAATAGTCACTTCACCAGCAAGTGAAGTACCACCTTGAATTACAAATTGATCCATTAAGAGGCCCTATTTATTGCGGTAAAATAAATTTTTGTTCACGCTTCCACTCTACAGGAGTAAATGCACGAATAGATACTGCGTGAATTGTGCCATCTGAAATTGTATTCATTAATGGGCCATAAACTAGCTGCTGCTTTTTAACTCGGCTTAAACCGTCAAAGCATTCACCTACTGCAACAACTTCATAATGACTACCATTGGCTTTTACATGTACTTCAGCTAATTGAAGTTCTTCGCGTAATAATGTTTCGACTTGGCTAGTTTCCATAACTCTCACTCAAATAGGGTTGTAACCTGACCCAGTTGCATTAAATTTTGCAATTGCTCAGGTAGGTTTTGCAATTCAAGGCGAATGCCTTGCTGCTTTAATTCTGCAAAAGAGTGAATTAACCAAGCTAAGCCCGCTGTGTCAACCCTAGATACACCACTTAGGTCGAAATAGATGATTTTATGCTTGGTTAATAGCTTGTTGTTCAGAAGCTGTTCATCGCCAATTGAATTTCGAGTAAGCTCACCGTTTACTCGAAAATGTTGTCCATCAACTTGGCTTATTGCCAATTTAGTCATTCGAGTTACTGCCTCTAAACTGAACTGGTAGCTGACTCTTTTGCTCTAAAAGGTTACTTACATTATCAATACCTTGCTGACGCAAAATACCTTGTAGTTCACTTTGTTTTGCATCTAGTAAACTAATGCCTTCAGCAATCATATCGTACGCGCGCCATTCACCATCACGGTCTTCACGTACTTTAAAATCGATTCTGATATCAGGTTTACCGTCTTCAATAATTTTAGTCTTAACGACAACGACATCTTTACCTTTAAATGCTTGTTCTGCACCAAACTCAACTTTTTGGTTTGTATATTGAGTAAACACACCGGCATAAGTAGCTACTAAGTACTCTCTGAATACACCAATAAAGCGCTGAATTTCTTTAATTGCTTTGGCTTTTTCAGCTTCGTCGGTAATTGCACGTACTTTAGAAACCTCGCTACCTAACACACGAAGTGCTGCATATTTGTAGTCGATATAAGGCATTAATTCTTCTTCAACGATTACGCGAAGATGCTCTTGATTTTTAACAATTAATGGCTGATCTTTTTTAATGCGTGCGAATGTATTATCGGCAACTTGGCGTACCATTTTGTTCGGATCCACCAGTTTAACATCTGCTGCACTTACGCTTTGAGTTAGCATCATTGTGCCAATTGCTACAATAGCTAAAAACTTTTTCAACATAATAATTACTCACTACCTTGGTTGAATAAAAACTGCCCGATTAATTCTTCAAGTACAATGGCAGACTTAGTATCAGTAATTGAATCGCCATCACCTAGTGCTTTACTTTCCACACCAAACAAATCGTCAATTGCTTCATCTTGCTTGTTTTCAGTCACTGTTTCGCCTAAACAACGTTGTTTAGCCGAATCTGGAGAAATGACAGGGTGAATACCTAAGTACTGCTCACCTAAAATACCCGACGTTAAAATAGAGATTGAGCTTGTGTCTGAAAAACGACATAAATACTGTGCATCAATGGTCATGTTTACCACTGGTAAAAACTCTTGTGGGTGTACATAAATTGATTCAACACGACCAATTACAACACCACCTACTTTTACCGGCGCACGCGCTTTTAATGAGCCAATGTTTTCAAACTTGGCATTAAGCGTATATGTTTCGCCAGAGCCACTAATACCTGAATTGGCAACTTTAAGTGCGAGCATCGCAAAAGCTAAAATGCCAAGTGCTACAAAAAAACCAACTAAAATTTCTAATTTCCGTGAATTCATTATCTATACCCTATTAGCTGGTAAACATTACCGCTGTCAAAATAAAGTCAAAACCTAAAACTGCTAATGACGAATGAACAACCGTTTCGGTGGTTGCTTTGCTGATCCCTTCTGAGGTCGGCACACAGTCATATCCTTTATAAAGCGCAATCCAGGTCACCACTATGGCGAATACAAAACTCTTAATAATACCGTTTAGTATGTCTTGCTGAAACGACACTTGTGATTGCATGATTGACCAAAAACTACCTGTATCAACCCCCAGCCAATCTACACCCACTAAATGAGCGCCTATGATTGCTACAGCTGAAAATATCAATGCAAGCAATGGCATGCTTATAAAACCCGCCCAAAAGCGCGGTGCAATAATACGTTTTAGCGGATCGATTGCCATCATCTCAAGTGATGAAAGTTGCTCTGTTGCTTTCATTAAGCCAATTTCAGCAGTCAATGCGCTACCTGCGCGTCCTGCAAATAGTAATGCAGTAACAACCGGGCCCAGTTCTCGCAATAAACTCAGTGCCACTAACGGCCCTAAACTATCCTCAGCGCCATAACCAACTAATACGGTGTAACCTTGTAGAGCCAACACCATGCCGATAAACAAACCCGACACCATAATAATCAGCAACGATTGCGAACCGACCATATAAAGTTGGCGAACAAGTAACGGTGTGCCTTTTTTAAAATTAGGAACATGCGCAAGCGCACTAAACAGCATATAAGCCGAACGGCCAAGAGCCGCAAAACGTCCTAGCGTTTTATGCCCTAGCTTTTGAAATAAATCCAACATTATGCTTTTTCTCCAAGCAGTTCATCTGCATAAGCTTGAGCCGGAAAATGAAATGGTACCGGACCATCCGACAAGCCTTTTAAAAACTGTTGAACTAAAGGAGATTCATGATTGCGCATTTCATCAGGAGTACCACAACCAATTACACCTTGATCGGCGATAATTATAACGTGATCGGCAATACTCATTACCTCTGTCACATCGTGTGTCACAATTAAAGACGATAAACCCAATACTTCGTTAAGCGACTTAATTAGCTTAACCAATACGCCCATCGAAATAGGGTCTTGTCCTGCAAATGGTTCATCGTACATGATTAGCTCTGGATCAAGTGCTATAGCGCGCGCAAGTGCAGCACGTCTTGCCATACCGCCCGATAACTCAGAGGGCATTAAATCTTTAGCGCCACGTAGCCCAACCGCTTGCAATTTCATTAATACAACTAATCGAATAAGGTCTTCACTTAGCTTTGTGTGCTCTCTTATAGGAAACGCAATATTGTCAAATACCGACATATCAGTAAACAGCGCACCACTTTGAAAAAGCATGCTCATTTTAGTACGTGCTTCGTATAACTCTTTACGAGACATTTTAGGAATGCTGCCACCTTCAAATAAAATATCACCTGAATCTGGTTTAAGCTGACCACCAATTAAACGCAACATAGTGGTTTTGCCAATTCCGCTTGGCCCCATGATCGCAGTAATTTTACCTTTAGGAACGCTAAAACTCATATTTTTATATATGATTCTATTGCCTCTCGAAAAGCTAACATCCTTGACTTCTACTATTGATTGCGACAAGTCGCTCTCCATAAAAATGTTCACTAGTGCACCTATTTTAAAGCTTTTTTGTCAAAGATGGAAAAAACAATTCGTAAGATTTTGTAATACACCCATGAAAAGGATTATAAGACTCGCTCAAAACAGCTTAACCCCGGCTTAAATTTTTAAATTAGCTGTTTAAAAGCAGCATTGTTACGTAGTTGACCTTACTCTTTTATTTATACTTTCATCTTGGCTTTTGTTACTATTCGCGCCATCCGTATTTTGTATAACTGGCTTAACACAATGGTTACCTCGTTTGTTATTTTAATTCTTGGTTTTGCAGCTCTTGTTTGGAGTGCAGACAGGTTTGTTTATGGCGCTGCGGCTCTTGCTAAAAATTTTGGTGTACCTACACTTATTGTTGGTTTAACCGTGGTAGCTATGGGCTCTTCAGCACCCGAAATGATGGTTTCAGCCTCTGCCGCTTTGGCTAATAAAACCGACACAGCAGTTGGTAATGCTGTTGGTTCTAATATTACAAACATTTTACTTGTGTTAGGTATCACAGCTTTATTTCGCCCTCTTTCAGTTTCATCAAGTACATTAAAACGTGAAATGCCATTAGTGATGCTCGTATCTTTAGCTACTTGGTATGTGTTCTCAGATAACTACTTTTCATTTAATGAAGGTGTTGCACTTTTGGTTGGCTTTATCGTATTCATCGGTGGGTTAATTATTGTATCTATGCGTGCAAAAAACCAAGATGACCCATTTGTCTCAGAAGCCTGCGACGATGTACCAAACGATGTACCTACGAAAAAAGCGGTATTTTGGTTAGTTGTCGGCATGATACTCCTACCTGTTAGCTCTCATTTTTTAATAGGTTCGGCTGTCGATATTGCTAAATACTTCGGCTTAAGCGACCTAGTAATTGGTTTAACGATTATTGCCATTGGTACTAGCTTGCCAGAACTTGCCGCTTCGGTTGCAGGTGTACTTAAAAATGAAGATGATTTAGCACTAGGTAATATTGTTGGCTCAAACATATTTAATATTCTAGCGGTATTACCACTGGCTGGTATTATTAACCCTTCTGCCATTGACCCATCATTAGTAAGCCGAGACGTATTAATTATGATTGGCGCAACACTTGCCCTAATTATTATGTCATTGAACTTTAGAGGCACCCAACGTATCAATAGAGTAGAAGGCGGCTTATTGCTAATAGCGTTTTTGGGTTACCAAGGGTATATTTTTAGTCAAGTAGGGTAAATGATGGCAACGCTAAATTTTATTGAACAAGGCCTTCGCGTTTTAGATGTTGAACGCCAAGCACTTAGTGATATTGCACAATATGTAGATGAAAATTTTCATAACGCGTGCCAATTAATGTACGACTGCGAAGGCCGTATTATTGTCATTGGTATGGGTAAATCAGGTCATATTGGCAATAAAATAGCGGCAACCCTTGCAAGCACTGGCAGTCCAGCATTTTTTGTTCACCCTGGTGAAGCAAGTCATGGTGATTTAGGTATGATCACTAAAAATGACGTGGTTATGCTTATTTCTAATTCAGGGGAGACCAGCGAAGTTTTAAATATCATTCCGGTTTTAAAACGACTTGGTGCCAAAATGATATCGATGACTGGCAATACGCAATCAACCATGGCGACCCTTGCTAATGTACATGTGTGTATTAAAGTAGAAAAAGAAGCCTGTTCATTGGGTCTAGCTCCTACATCAAGTACCACTGCAACGCTTGCGATGGGCGATGCCATGGCAGTTGCATTATTAGAAGCTCGCGGGTTTACAGCTGATGACTTCGCGCTATCTCACCCAGGTGGTAGTTTAGGCAAGCGCTTATTACTTACTTTAAAAGATGTTATGCACAGCGGCGCAAATACACCTATTATTAGCGTTTCACAAACAGTTAAAGACGCCCTTATTGAAATGTCTGCTAAAGGGCTAGGTATGACAGCCATTGTTGATGAAGATCAGCAGCTCGTGGGATTATTTACCGATGGCGATTTGCGTCGTATTTTAGAGCAAAGAATTGATATTCATACAACACAAATAGATGTTGTTATGACTAAGTCATGTACTACGGCTACACAAGATATTTTGGCTGCTGAAGCGCTTAATATTATGGAACACAAACGTATAAATGGCTTAATCGTCGTCAATGATAAAAACCAACCTATTGGCGCATTAAACATGCAAGACCTATTAAAAGCAGGAGTGTTATAAATGCAATTTGAAGAACTCTATCAACCGCTGAGCGATGATGCAAAAGCACGCGCTAAAAAAGTAAAGCTACTTATATGCGATATTGATGGTGTATTTTCTGATGGCCGTATTTATCTTGGTAATCAAGGTGAAGAGCTAAAAGCATTTAATACAAAAGATGGTTTTGGCATTAAAGCGCTTATAAACAGTGGCTTTGAAGTGGCTGTAATTACTGGTCGTCATTCACAAATAGTGCAACAACGTATGAGCAGCTTAACCGTACAGCATATTTATCAAGGCCAAGAAAATAAGCTCATTGCCTATCAAGAATTAAAAGACAAACTCAACCTTAGCGATGAACAAATTGCTTATATCGGTGATGATGGTCCTGACATGCCCGTTATGGAATTAGTCGGCTTTGCTGTTGCAGTAAATGATGCCCATCCACTTATTAAACGTTTATCACACTATGTAACGCAAATGCCTGGCGGCTTTGGTGCAGTAAGAGAGCTTACCGACTTGCTCATGCTTGAAAATGGTAAAGCATTGACTACACAAGGCACTAGTTCATGAATGCAGCGCGCATAATATTAAGCGTTTTATTCATTAGCTGTATGGTTTGGCTTTGGTACCCTTATTTTACACAAACAAATATTGTGCCTCAGACTGAGCCTGAAGTTATTGCCAAGCCTGATTACATAGCCATAGAACTCAAACAAACAGCCTATGACGAACAAGGTAAAATTAGCCACAAAGTCACTGCGGCTAAAATGGAGCTATATCAACAATTAGGTTTTACGTTTTTTGAAAAACCTATTTTTACTTTATATAACGAAAAGCAAACGTGGCAAATAAATGCAGACGAAGCAACATTATACGAAGACAAACAATTAATTTTAGAAGGCAATGTGGTTGCCAAAAACTTAACCGATAACGCCATGATAGACAAAATCAATGCTGATAATATTCAGGTAGATATAAAGCTATTAACAATGCGTTCGGAGCAACCCGTTATCATCACTGGACCCAATTTAAAAATCACTGGTAAAGGCCTAGAAGCCGACTTAAAAACCGAAGTGATAAAACTAATTAACCATACGCGAACCATATATTATGACCAATAAAATATTAAAATCACTTATTATTCCTACACTTATACTAGCGTTTAATAGTAGTGCTGCAGAGCAAAACACGCAACCGGCTGCAAATCAAATTTCAATAAGCGCCGATAAGCAAGAAGGTCAATTAAAAGCTAATGTCGGGATTTTTGAGAAAAACGTTGAAATTATTCACGGTAACCGCCGTATCACAGCCGACCGCTTAGAAGTACATAAACGCGATGAACTTGGCGATAATAAACAATTATTAATTGCTACAGGTAGCCCTGCGCACTTTGAAGAAAAGCAATCAGATGGCACGACTATGAGCGCCAGTGCTGACGAAGTACGTTATGATGTATCTAAGCGTTTTTTAACGCTTGTTGGTAATGCACAAGTATCGCAAGCGGGACAAAAAATAAATGCTAAAAGCATTACCTACGATATAGAGCAGCAGCTAATCAGTGCCGAAAAAGATGAAAACTCAACTGACCGCGTTCACACAATTTTAGTACCAATCGAGACTAAAAAAAGTAAAAAAAGCGACAAAGGTCAACCATGAGCACATTAAAAGCAGAGCTATTAGCAAAGAGCTATAAAGGCCGTGAAGTTGTAAAAAACGTCGGCCTTGAAGTCAAAGCTGGCAGTATTGTTGGCTTACTTGGCCCTAACGGCGCAGGTAAAACTACCACGTTTTATATGATAGTAGGACTTGTACCTAGCGACAAAGGTAAAATATCGATAGACGATAACGATATTACTCTTTTACCTATGCATAGTCGTGCTAGATTAGGCATTGGCTACTTACCGCAAGAGTCTTCAATATTCAGAAAGCTGACTGTTTATCAAAACTTAATGGCCATTTTAGAAACGCGCAAAGAGTTAAATAAACAAGCTAGAGAAGACACTCTCGATAAATTATTAGATGAATTTAGCATACAACACATTCGTGATAGCCAAGGTATGGCATTGTCGGGTGGCGAACGTCGTCGTGTTGAAATAGCACGTGCGCTGGCAGCAGATCCTAAATTTATATTACTGGATGAACCATTTGCAGGTGTTGACCCGATTTCGGTATTAGACATAAAGAAAATAATAGAACATCTTAAAAATCGTGGGATTGGTGTATTAATTACCGATCATAACGTAAGAGAAACCCTTGATGTTTGTGAAAAAGCCTACATTGTTTCTCATGGGGAGCTGATTGCATCAGGTACTCCAGAACACGTATTAAATGATAAAACAGTACGCGATGTTTACTTAGGCGAGCAATTTAGGCTGTAACATTTACGCCATGTCTTTAAGCATCTGCTAGTATTAATTATAACAACATAAAAGGATTGTTAGAGATACATGAGGCAATCACTACAGCTGCGCATGGGCCAGCAACTTACAATGACTCCACAGCTGCAACAAGCTATTCGTTTGTTGCAACTCAGTACATTGGATCTCCAGCAAGAAATACAAGAAGCTCTCGACAGCAACCCGCTATTAGAGGTTGAAGAAGCAGACTATTCAGAAGACGCTGCAGGTAAAAACGAGCAAAAAGCAGATACAGATGACATAACTGTTAGCGCATCTGCCGATGATGCTCCAAGCGAATACGAACAAGATAGTGGTGAAGCACTTGCAAAAGACACGCTAAGTGACGACATGGCTATGGATGTTAGTTGGGATGAGTACATGAGTGCCGCCCCAGCAGCATCATCGGGTCCGATGCCTGAAGACGAATCAATATACCAAGGCGCCTCTACTGAAACGCTCCATGAGTATTTAATGTGGCAGTTACAACTAACGCCATTTAGCCCTACAGACGAAGCTATTGCTATTGCTATTGTAGAAGCCGTCGATGATTCAGGTATTTTAACACTAAGCTGCGAAGAGATTTTAGAAAGCTTTAATCAAGAAAACGAAGATGATAACGAAGTCGAACTTGATGAAATTGAAGCTGTATTAAAACGCATCCAACTGTTTGATCCTGTTGGTATTGCCGCACGTAGTTTACAAGAGTGTTTGTGTATTCAGCTTAACCAGTTTGATAAAGAAACACCTTACATTAATGAAACAAAAATGATTTTAACCGAGCATATTGATTTATTAGCTGCTCGTGACTATCGTACATTAATGAAGAAAACTAAGCTCAAAGAAGAAGAGCTTAAAGAAGTAATGACATTAATACATACTCTTAGCCCTAAACCTGCAGATACTATTGTAAGAGAAGAATCTGAGTATGTTATTCCTGATGTGTCAGTTAAAAAAATTAAAGGCCGCTGGGTTGTTGAGTTAAACCCAGACAGCATGCCTAAAATTCGTGTTAATAGCCAATACGCGGCAATGTCTCGCACTGTAAAATCCAGTGGTGACAGCCAGTTTATTCGCTCGCATTTACAAGAAGCTAAATGGTTTATTAAAAGCTTAGAAAGTAGAAACGACACGCTATTAAAAGTAACAAATTGTATTGTTAAGCAACAACAAGGCTTTTTTGAACACGGTCCTGAAGCCATGAAACCAATGGTTTTAAATGATGTTGCTGAAATGGTAGAAATGCACGAATCAACAATTTCGCGCGTAACAACCCAAAAGTATATGCACACACCCCGTGGTATATTTGAGCTTAAATATTTTTTCTCAAGCCATGTAAGCACCGAAAACGGTGGTGAATGTTCATCTACAGCAATCCGTGCGCTTATCCGAAAATTAATCGCAGCAGAAAACTCAGCAAAACCATTGAGTGATAGCAAAATAGCGGATATATTGGCTGAGCAAGGAATTAAAGTAGCGAGACGTACAATCGCAAAATACCGCGAATCTCTGGCTATTCCACCGTCAAATCAGCGTAAAAGTTTGATTTAAGACGCAAAAAAAAGAGGGTAATGCTTATGCAACTAAACTTAACTGGTCGTCACGTAGAATTAACCGATTCACTAAGAGACTATATTAATACCAAATTTGCGAAGCTAGAAAGACACTCTGATCATATTAATAATGTTCATGTCATTCTCGATGTAGAAAAATTAAATCAAAAAGCAGAAGCCACCATACACGTAAGCGGTGCTGAGCTATTTGCCTCTACAGAACATCAAGATATGTATGCCGCCATTGACTCGTTGATCGACAAGCTCGATCGACAAGTAATTAAACACAAAGAGAAGCTTGCTCGACACTAATATGATGAAATTAAGCTCACTTATATGCCAGGACTGCAGCAAAGCTGCGGTCCTTTTTAATAGCAAAAAAAGAATTTTAGAGTTCATTAGCGAACTTGCTCACGACAAACTTCCGTATTTACCGCAACAAGATATTCTTAATGCTTTAATGAGCAGAGAAAAATTGGGTAGTACAGGTATAGGGCGTGGCATTGCCATTCCTCATGGAAGAATGAGCGGTGCAGAAGAGCCTTTGGCTTTAGTACTCGTTAGCGAAACTCCAATAAATTTTGATGCGATCGATAATCGCCCTGTTGATATTTTCGTCGCACTCATCGTACCAGATGGCGATAACCAGCAGCACTTAAAGACTCTAGCAACCATTGCTGATAAACTAAACAACAAAGATTTTTGTAAACAGTTACGCAGTGCAAAATCAGATACTGAGCTTTACCAAGTTATTGTCAATCAATCATAGTTTTATAAAGGGTGTTAAATGGAGTTAATTATCATAAGCGGCCGTTCTGGTTCTGGAAAGTCGGTTGCTTTACGCGTTGTAGAAGATTTAGGTTATTATTGCGTAGATAATATTCCAGTTAACTTGCTTCCTTCATTAGTTCGCAGTGTGTCTGATAGCTATGATAAAATTGCTGTTAGCATTGATGTGCGTAACATCCCTAAACAACAAGATGAATTTAACGATATTCTTGAATACTTGCCTGGCTTTGCAAAACCTACGTTATTTTATTTAGATAGCGACGATCAAACATTGATCAAACGTTTTTCTGAAACTCGTAGATTACACCCACTATCAATTGACTCGTTGCCTCTTGATTTAGCCATCAAAAAAGAAAAAGAATTACTTGATGTATTAATCACCCGCGCCGACTTTATGATAGATACAACTGATTTAAGCGTTCATCAACTTGCTGAATCTATTCGTGAAAAGATTTTAGGTAAAAAAGATAAGCAACTGATTGTCACGTTTGAATCGTTTGGTTTTAAATACGGTATACCAAAAGAAGCAGATTACGTATTTGATGCACGCTTTTTACCCAATCCACATTGGGAACCTGAATTAAAACCTTTAAATGGGTTAGATCAACCTGTTAAAGATTATTTGGCCAATCACAGCATAGTGCAAAAATTCACATGGCAAATTCAAACATTTGTACAAACGTGGTTACCGCACTTAGAGCGAAATAACCGCAGTTATTTAACCATTGCCATTGGGTGTACAGGCGGACAACACCGCTCTGTATATTTAGCGCAAACTATCGGTGAAAGTTTTGCAATGACACATCCTAATGTAAAAATTCGCCATCGCGAACAAGAAAAATAATATAGCTGAATAATCACCTGTTCAGCTTAGGTAGAGTAAGTTATGCATTGTGAAGACACTTTTTTAATAAAAAACAAATTAGGCTTACACGCCAGAGCAGCTACTGTGCTTGCGCAATTAGCAGTACAATTTGATGCTACAATCACATTATTCCAAGATGACAAAGAAGCCGCAGGCGATAGCGTACTTGCACTAATGTTACTTGAAAGTAGCCAAGGCAAAGAAGTAAAAGTTGTATGCAAAGGCCCTGATTCTGAGCAAGCTTTGCATGCTGTTGGAGAATTAATAGCACAACGTTTTAATGAACAAGAATAAACAGTTATAAAAATAATGCTCGCATTACTAATGCCCCAACTAAAACAGATATATAAAATAAATACGGTTAGTGACGCCAGTTAACTCACCTCTCCCCATAAAGTAATATAAAAATTTATAAAGGACGCCAATGCCTGAAGCTTTTGAACAAGATTACCCACTACAGCAACTAAAACAGGTGACTAAGTCACTCAATAGTGGTCAATTTGTTCAAGTTAGGCGCATGCTCGCAAAAACAGCTCCTTGTGATACCGCATTATTATTAGAATCATCACCACATAAAATTCGCCGACTCCTTTGGCAGTTGGTTGATCCTGATGTGCAAGGCGATGTTCTTGAAGAACTATCAGAAGATGTTCGTTTAGGCATTATTGCCCAAATGGAACCTAAGCACATTGCAGCCGCAACCGAAGATATGGGCCACGATGACTTAGGTGAAGTATTACGTAGTCTGCCAGACACCGTTTATAAAGACGTTGTTAGCGCGATGGACATTCAAGACCGTGAACGTGCAACACAAGCACTTTCGTATCAAGAGCGTTCTGCTGGCGCGCTAATGAACACCGATACGGTGACCATTCGCCCTGACGTTACGCTTGATGTTGTACTTAGGTATATTAGGCTACGTGGCGAGTTACCAGAAGGTACCGATGACTTGTACGTTGTTGATAAGCATAACTGCTTTATAGGCGCTTTATCGCTGAGTACATTATTAACTAACCCGCCAGAAAAGATTGTTCGCGATTTAATGGATGAAGATTGTGAATCCATTCCAATCTCAATGGATGAAAGTGAAGTCGCGCAATTATTTGAACGTCATAATTGGATATCGGCCCCCGTAGTCGATGATAACGATCAGCTCCTTGGCCGTGTCACTATCGATGACATCGTTGACGTAATCCGCGAAGATGCTGAGCATAGTTTATTGGGCTTAGCCGGCCTTGATGATGAAGAAGATACCTTTGCGCCAGTACTAAAAAGCTCTAAAAAACGCTCAGTTTGGTTAGGTGTCAACTTACTAACTGCACTTGCAGCTGCTTTTGTAGCTAGCTTTTTTGAAGGCACTTTAGATGTTTTACCTATTTTAGCTGTACTTAACGGTATTGTCCCTTCTATGGGCGGTGTTGCAGGTAGCCAATCATTAACGCTTGTTATTCGTGGTATTGCGGTAGGTCATATAAATCAAACAAACCAACGTTTCTTGATGATGAAAGAGCTTGCTATTGGCGCGTTAAACGGTGTTTTGTGGTCGTTGTTAATAGCAGGTGTTATTGCCCTATGGCAGTGGGACTTTATGCTTGGTGGCGTACTCGCCTTCGCTATGTTTATGAACTTAGTGGTGGCAGGTGTTGCTGGTGCGAGTATCCCTATTATTCTTAAAAGAATGAATATAGACCCAGCACTTGCAGGGAGTGTGGTGCTAACCACGGTGACAGATATTGTGGGTATATTCGCCTTTTTAGGTACTGCTACTTGGTTGCTGGTTTAAATTAGAAACTTTTGCAAATAACTAAAGTAAAAAACACTTAGGGTAAAGCTGCAACTATGACAACGGGTACCAAAAATAAAAAAGACACACCTAAAAAAACGCCAAAACAAAAAGGCCTATCAATATTAAAAAGTGTGTTGATATATGGTTTCATATTTTTCGTAATTTATAACGCTGTCAATTGGTGGCGACAACCTGTTATGCCAGCAAATCCTCAATTACAATTAATAGATTATAAAGGGCAAAACATTGATTTGTCAGCAATGAGCCAAGATAAACCAACACTTGTCTATTTTTGGGGAACTTGGTGCCCTATTTGTAGTATTACCTCCCCTGCCATAAACGAACTCGCAAACGAGAATAACTACCCTGTCGTGAGTATCGCAATAAAATCAGGCTCGGATCAAAAACTACATGAGTATCTAAATGATCATGGCTACAGTTTTACCACTGTCAACGATCAACACGGTGAGATATTTGCCGATTGGCAAGGGCAAGTCACGCCATCTTATATAATCTTAAAAGATAATAAAATGACGCAAGGGCTAACAGGCATTCAGCCGTTATGGTCACTAAAATTACGTTTGTGGTTATCATCAACGTTTTAAGAAAAAACTAACTGCAAGTATATAGGCACTAAATACGTGCTATCTCAAGAGGGGTTTCTAAAAGCTCGCTCTTTATTACCTACAATAATATAGCCAATAAAGAGCAAGGTTTACTTAATTTACGCATGAAAAGGGTTTAAAAACCCTTAGCGTAATTAAACTAATCTACTAGGGCGTGTTGATCTTTGTGGATTGAAATTTGTTCAATCTAGGGGCGATTAAATCGCGGCGCGAGGTTTGTAACCTAGTGGGCTAA
>NZ_WTKY01000030.1:0-33273 GCF_011378815.1 Pseudoalteromonas sp. 31A1
ATGCGACAGTTTAGACAGAAGTTAATATAACTAAAGTAGATATTACTTAGAAAGACTTAAAAAATATTATCAGATATTTTCCAAATTCAAGAGGTGACTCTTAGCGCGTAGCGTTAAAGTTGAGGCACCTTGCGCAAAGAAAATGGTAGCACTACGTGCTTGTCATTCATTCTTTGCACCTAATTTGCTTGGTGACAATAGCGTTTTGGACCCACCTGACTCCATGCCGAACTCAGTAGTGAAACGAAACAGCGCCGATGATAGTGTAGCATTTGCTATGTGAAAGTAGGACATTACCAGGCTTCAAATTGTAGAAAGCCCGAATCTAACGATTCGGGCTTTTTTACGTCTGCAGAAAAGTAAAATACGTGCAATTAATGCGCACTCACATCAACACATATCACGTAGGGCGGGCGAGCATAGCGACTCCCGACGCTAGAATCACAACAAGAATCCTCAATACCCCAGTCGGCCAATACAGCAGCATTTGCTACGTGACTTTCTACTGCTGTGGGCACTACGACATTCTACTGCGTAGCGCACCGATTTCAAATTATAGAGAGTCCTAATCGAAAGAGTCGGGCTTTTTTTACGTCTGCAGAAAAGTGAAATACGCGCAATTAACACACACTCACATCAACACGCAGGGCGGGCGAGCAAAGCGACTCCTGCTGTTAAAATTATAAAAACCTACGCTCTACGATGAGTGCGCAGCATTTTCACTATGACTCTCCACCGCTGAAGGTATCATGACATCACACAAGCATTAAGTTGTAGAGCTCCCGAACCTAACGAGCTGGGCTTTTTACATTTTTAGAAAAGTGATTCAGGTATTCCTCTAGAGCGAAGCGTCTCTCAGTGAATAATCTACTTAATTTAACGAGTTAAAGTGGCATCGCCGCATCGCCGATGCGAGTGTAGTTTTTCACTGTGACTTCCTAACGCTGAGGGTACTATTGCACTGTACAAAGCTTCGAATTAAAGAAAGTCCTAACCTAAATAGTCGTTTTTTTGCATATATAGAATGTAAAAATATGAGTGAATAATATCAATTCAAATATATAAGCAGATTGGTATTATATAAAAAGTATGAGATCCTCATAAATCAAAGTTATTTTAAATTAATGGTATGAGTTAATGATTACTCGTTAACAAACTACTGACTTAACTTGTTTATGAAGGCAATGAATACTAATATAATTTCATGACCTTATAACTAAAATTTATTGAGTTAGTTGTTTTAAAATTACTACCAATAATGATTGTGAGCTGTAACTAGATGCCCTATGAAACATTTTTAGATGACTCTACTTCGCTAGTTGAATTTACACGTATTTACTTAGCTATTTTTTATACTTTTGTTGCGGGGTTTTATACATTTAGAATTATTTATAAAAATAGAGACACACCATCAGGCGTTATTTATCCCGGAGATAAGTTTTGTACTAGTTGGTGGAACCATATGGTTTTTAAGTTTTTCAGAGCTGCTATTTGGTTTATATGTGTAATTAGAGTGTTTGTACCTGAGTTAGATAGCTACCTTGGGCTATTCCCAATTCTCAATGGCTGGCCAGGTGTATTATTTGGCGATATTTTATTGAGTGCAGGTTTTATTTTGACGATGTTTGTACATTTTCATATGGCAGCACTTTGGCGTTCAGGAATTGATCCTAAGGGACCACATGAGCTTAAAACATCAGGACTATATGAATACTCTAGGAATCCGATGTATTTAGGCGTTGTAGCTGCACAAGTGGGGTTCTTTTTAGCCTTACCTAGCATATTTAGTTTGACCTGTTTAGTTATTGGTTTTACAGCTATATATAGACAGACGTTAGTTGAAGAAGCTCATTTAGCTCATCGCTTTTCAATACAATATAAAGAGTATAAACAACTAGTCCCTCGCTGGTTATAGCTTGGGATTGAGCTTTAAATACATGAAGCTTTAACGCAAGAGTAAAGAAGTGTTCTGTGTTGGCTTGCTAAAATCTAGCAAAATGGACATAAATCAGATCACTTCTTTTTGTTTTATACCAATTCGCTTAATTAAGTGATCTATTTTGAGGATGGAAAAACGTGTTGATAGCTAGGCAAAAAATTTGCTATTTAGTTGTTCTAAATGAGAATTTTTTAACACAGGTAGCGACACATTTAGCCCCGCAAAATGATTAAGTATTATTGCGGATTGGTATTATATACTTTTTCATAAACTCTTGTTTAGTAATTGCCTTTGAAAAAATGTAGCCTTGAATATAATCGCAAGCAAGCAGCTTTAATAGGTCATACTGCTTTTGTGTTTCAACACCTTCCGCTACCACCATTACATCTAGGTTGTGAGCCATAGTGATAATAGCCTTCACGAGAGCAATACTATTATCGTTTGATTCAATATCGCTTATAAATGAGCGATCTATTTTTAAAATATCTATATCTAAGCGCTGTAGATACGCCAAAGAAGAATAACCAACACCAAAGTCGTCAATCGCTATGTCTATATTAATAGTGCTTAAGCGTTTTAATTGTCGCTGTATTGACGAATCTGGATCCATTAAGGTATTTTCAGTGACTTCAATTAAAATAGTGTTGGCGGGTAGTTGGTACTTTTTACTTGCAACAATCCATTCATCCACCCAGCAACCAGCGCGGTCAATTTCAAGAGGTGATGTATTTACACTGACTTGAATTGTCTTTTCACTTAAAACATTGAATTGGACAGTATCTTGAATTGCTTGAGATTTTACCCATTGGCCTATGTCGTTTATTAATCCATTTTTTTCAGCAACAGGTATAAATTCATTGGGGCCTATTAGGCCTCGTTCAGGGTGGTTCCAACGAATAAGGGCTTCAGCTTTTGGTACTGATTTCCCATCAATTGAAAATATAGGTTGGTAATATAATTCAAATTGGTTTTTTACAATTGCAGTGCGTATCTCTTCTATCAGGCGACGCTTTTCTGTGGCTTTTTCTTCGATAGCATAGGAGAAAAACTCATAGCGATTCCGCCCTTTATTTTTAGATAAATACATCGCTTGATCAGCACGTCTAACGAGCTCTTCTACTGTTAAACCATCAGCAGGGAAAAACGTTAAACCTATGCTTGCAGTAACATAGACTGTTTCTTTTTTTATTTTAATGCTCTGCATTAAACTACTTTTTACAGCTTCGGCAATTTTTGATGCTTCATCAGGGCTACTTACACCCTCTAAAATTAATGTAAATTCGTCTCCACCTAAGCGTGCTACTGTATCTTTTGTTGTTATACAGCTTTGCAGCCGCGTTGCTACCTGGTGTAATAATAAATCACCGTAGTCATGCCCAAGGCTGTCGTTTACTTCTTTAAAACCATCTAAATCTATAAATATAAGTGCGAATTTCATTCCCTTAATACTTACTAAGCTTTGTAGTTTCTCGTAAAAATACCGTCTATTTGGTAAATCGGTTAACCCGTCTTGGTAAGCATATTGTTGCAACTGAATATTTGCATTTTCAAGTTCATTAGTACGAAGCCTAACTTGGTTTTCTAATGAGCTTTCTCTTTGCTCAATGTTGTATAGCATATCGTTAAAACAAGAAGTTAACTGTCCGACTTCATCTTGTGATAGTTGTTTAGCGCGTAAACTATAATCATGTGACGTTGTTATTTTATTTGCTGTTTGTGCTAAATATAAAATAGGGTTTAAAAAGCGGCGCCTTAGCAAAAGGGATAAAATGAGGCTGATAGCAAAGGTAAAGACCATCAAAATCATTATAAATTTAAAGTAAAAAGTGATTCTGTCTTGAATGTAACTGTTGTTAGCGCGTATTTTTAATACGCCATAATCATGCATATCGAGCTGAAGGGGGGTATTAACCTCAATGCTTTGTTCTATTTCTTCATTTTCGGCTTGAGCAATAACAAGTTGTTCACCAGTCATACTCGTTACCATTATACTAATAACATCTGAGCGTATAAGTATTGGGTTTATAAGCTCTTGTACTGCATCTATATCATTAAACATAAGTGCAGCAGTTATATTGGGTGAAAGCATTTTAGACAGCGACCCCAGGCTTTCTATTTGTTCTTCTTTAGCGCTGGTGATTTCATAAGCACTAAATACAATGGTTACTGTAGCGGTTGATACAAGTGCGACACTCATTAAGATGAATAATAATTTTTTGCTCATTGTATTTAATGCAAATAGTTTTTTCATTGCATTACCTATCTACAACGCGTGCAAGTCGTAGTACTTTTGAACTCATAGTAATGCCTGCATCTTTAAGCTGTTGTGGTGCAATTTCAAAGCGAATTTTACCACTGGAAAGAAAGAATCTGATATGGCCGCCATTTTCAATAAATGAGTCTGTTTCACCAATGACCATAATATTTTTTAGATCTAAAGGAGTTATGTTTTGCCACTGGGCAAATGTATCTGAGGTGATAAATAGCATGTTACACGCAGATGTTGTGACTTCATCAATAGTGACTAATTTATTATGTAAAGGTAATTTTTTTATAGTGCGATTTTTTAGAGCGGTGTTAGCCACATCAATAAAGTATTTATCAGGGCTACAAATAGTAAATTGATCAAGGGGCTCTAAATGAGAATCCCAGTGTCCAAAACGTGCAAAGTTATATAAGAAGCCTGCTTTTAGCATGTATTCTTTTTCAACAGCGTCAACGCTGGTACTTAAAAGTACCAAGGCTATTAAGCTTCTGTGAATTAGACTTCTTAATTTAATCATCTAATTAGCTTAGAAATTTGCTGAAATTGTAAACGTAATACATTCATCAATATAGTTTGGTAATGTATAGGTTTCGCGCGTATTACTGTACTCAATATGTGAACCTGAAAATAGGTTTTTACCCGAAATTGCAGTAGACCACACAGGAGTAGCCTGCCAATTCCAACTAATATCTAACGTTGTGTAATTATCAGTATTATATGCATTTGAGTTTACTGCTCGTAATGTCGCAAACACGTTATGGTTGGTTAAAAAAGAATAATCGGCTTTTGCAAATAACTGCCTGTTTTTAGAGTCATACCCGATAGCGGGCTCTACTCTAGGAGGTAAATCGTAGTTATAATCGGTGTAACTATAACCAAACTCAGTATTGAGATTATCAATTGGTTGCCATGATACTACTAAGTCGAACCCTTTAGTGGTTGTGTCTGCTACAGATGCAAAGTCTAAATCTATACGAGTCATTGTTAGTGCTTGAAATACTTCTGGAATTCTCCCTGCTAGAAATAAATCAAGTATAGGAGTGAATTGTTCAGCATGTGTATTCATATCAATAACCGCTACGTTTTTAGCATCGGTATAATAAGTAGAAAGATCCAATGACCAATCGTTAGCAGTAAAACGGTAGCCTAATTCATAAGATAGATAGTTTTCTGATGTAACTTTGTCATTACCATTTAGGTAGGTTGCAATTCGGTAGTCGTCTATTTGGTCAAAGCCTGAACTTAAACCGGTAAGATCTTTAATTTCTGTACCATTAACTTTAAAGTTGTCGTTAAACTCAATTAATGTTGGTGTACGTACACTTCGCGATATTGCGCCCCAAGTAAGATGGTTATCTACTGGTTTGTATATAAGTCTTGCTGATGGTTGATTTTCCCAGCCAGTTAAATCGTTATGATCAAGCTTAGTACCAATAATAAAGTCGAGAGTGTCAGGAGTCACATTGTATTGAGCTTGAACAAGTGCACCATATTGTTTGAGGCTATCAAAGTTTTTATCGCTATCTAAAAATACGCTTTCTGCGAAAGATATAGAATTGTATCGGTAGTTCAACCCCCAATCTAACTGTAGAGATTGATATATAAAGTTCATTTGATAATCAATATCTATCGATTCAAAGTCTTCTTTAATATAATTTTGAGAACCATTTTGTTTAAGCCAAGAAATTTGTAGCATTTGATTGGCATCTGGCGACATTCTGTTTTCAAGGCGCGCCATTATGCGCGAGTCTGTTCGCTTTAAATCATCTGAAAATGAAATGTTTTCGTTGGTTTCATCGACAACACCTCGGTAGTTTTGGCCAAGTGTGGAATGAGTTACATCACCCTGGAGTAGTGCTGACCACTCATCATTAGGGGTAAAGTCAGCTCTAAAACCTAAAGAGTTTTGTTTGGTTGTGTCATTAGGGGGAAGTGAGATGCCTTTTTGGGATTCATTCGCATCTTTTAAGTGCCCATACACTCGGTAGCTGCCTATGTTACTTATATCACCACCGTAGCGAAGATTAGCATCAACATTTATTTGATTACCAGTTGTTACACTTGCGTGTCCACCGCGAGTATCAATACTATTTTTAGTAATGATATTAATAACGCCATTATTTGCGTTACTTCCCCAAAGTAATCCGCCTTGTCCGCGTATAACTTCAATACGTTCAATATCGTACAAAGGAACGTTGAGTGTTTCCCAATAAACAGCGGCAAACTTTGGGGTATATAAGCTTTGTCCGTCAATCATAACCAATAATTTGCTTGAAAAGCGAGAGGCAATGCCTCTTGAGGAAATAGCCCATTGATTGTTATCGAGCTGACGGACAATTAAACCCGGCACCATTTTTAGTGCTTCAGGTACTGATGTAGCACCAGATTTAGTAATTTGTTCTTTACTTAATACATAAATAGATGAGGCGGTATCAAATGCTGATTGTGCTCTTTTCATCGCAGAAGTCGCTTGCACATCCATACCCATTAAAGCATCAAGATCGAGATCTTCATCTTCAAACGGCTCAGCCGTTATAAGAGGGCACACAAAAAGTAATGGCCAAAATAAACGTTGTGATATTTTCACCCAAAAGTCTCCTGCGCAATCAAAAAATCAAAAACAATGACTGTTTTTGTAATACATGTGATATCACACAATATTAACATACATTAACAGCGTAAAAGTATAAATGCGATTAAATCAAAACAACTAATTTTGTAGTAGTTAAAAAATTTAACTTCGGCCAATAAAACAGTAAAATTTAAAAAATAAAGTAGATACATTTTATACAATTACATTTATTAAAGAGTCAAAAAATAGAAGTTACTGAGAGTTATATGATTATATACTATTTAAAATTTAGTCTATTTTTGAAGGACTTCAAAGTATTTTGCGCTTATTGATTATTTAACTTTGCATATCATGCTTTTACAAGAGCGATATTAATTATACGTGCACGATTAATCTAACTTTGTATTAACTATTATTGTAGTTTCAATTACCTTTGCTTTTATTAAAGGTATATAGAATACTTAAATTCGCTTGGTTTTGCTTTGAAGGCACCAAAGTATGGAAAAAAATGAATTAATTAATGTAGAAGAAGTACTCGATTTAATGCTTGATGCGGTATGCGTGGTAGATAAACAAGGCACATTTGTTTTTGTAAGCGCAGCATTTGAGCAAATTTTTGGTTATACGGCCGACGAAGTTGTAGGCAAAAAAATGATTAACTATGTTTACGAAGGTGATCATTATAAAACGCATAATGCCGTAACTTCGCTGTTGTCTGGCGAAATGGTGAACCCTCGCTTTGAAAACCGTTGGATGAGAAAAGATGGTCAAGTAGTTCATATATTATGGTCTGTTCGTTGGTCAGAGCAACATCAAGTAAGAATCGCTGTCGCGCACGATATAACTGAACGTAAAGTAATGGAAGATCAACTCCATTATATGGCACGGCACGATGTGTTAACTGGCCTACCAAATCGTTCTTTATTGATGAATCGATTAGAAAAAGTAATTATTAGTGCAACCAGAGACAACACGTTTTTTTCTTTACTGTTTATAGACATAAATGGCTTTAAAGCAGTAAACGATACTCACGGACATGAAATTGGCGATAAGCTTTTATGCGCTATAGCAAAAAGGCTTTCAGCGTCAGTAAGGCATTACGACACAGTAGGGCGTTTAGGCGGAGACGAATTTTTAATTATTTTAGATAACTTAAGTTCTAGCCACGAAACCGTCAGAATAAAAAATAAAGTCCTCACTGAGTTTAAAGCCGTCTTTAAGTTAGATGACGTACTACTAAATATTTCACCCAGTATAGGAATTGCAAACTACCCCGAGCACGGCCAAACAGATCACGAACTCATAAAGTATGCTGATCAAGCTATGTACAAAAATAAACAACGAGGCTTAGATAACGTAACCTATTTACCTCAATAACTAAGCTGAACTATCACCTTAGGTTAAACAATAGTCACAGCGTCCTTAACTACAATGCCTTACTTGCCGACATATTTTTTAATATCGGTTTGCCAGTGCTGCGCTAAAAAATCTATAAATGCTCTTATAACAGTTTGTTGGTAGTTCCTTGATAAATAGGCTGCCCACAAATCATGTCCAGATGATAATGAAGGCGATTATCGTATCGGCAGTAATACATTTTTTACTAATGATGCAGGCGAAAGCAAGGTATCGGTCACTGATTATGCAACTGCAATGGTTGATGAAGCGCAAAATGCAGCGCACGTAAATCAGCATATTGGTATTGCCTACTAATATGGTTACTAATCAAAAGCGTTTGATTATTTAGATATAACAATACTGGCTCACAAGGTTAAAATAATTTAATCTGAGCGTATTAATTCTTATTAAATTATTTGCCTTATGAGCCTTCTTTTTTCTCTTGCGTTAGCAAGCCTTCCCGCTTTACCAGAGCCAGTTGCTAATAATGCTGTGGCTAAAGTTACAGTACAAAACCAAACCTATTTTTTAAGTTTTATGGGGCTGGGGGGCGATAAACAATACTCGTCCGTACATAACAAAGTGTGGGCGCTTAAAGTTGGCGATTCACAGTGGCAATCTAAAACTGGTGTGCCTTCAAGCTTGCCATTAAAAGGGCGCTTAGCAAGCACCGCAGTCGGCTTAGGCGAGTACGCTTATGTGTTTGGCGGTTATACGGTAGCAGAGGATCATACTGAAGTTTCAAGCCCCGACGTATATAGGTACGACGTAATAAAAGATACCTACACTCACCTTGCTAGCATGCCAGTACCCGTAGACGATAGCGTCGCGCTGAGCTACAAAGCGCGTTACATTTATCTAATTAGCGGTTGGCATAACGACGGCAACGTAAACTTAGTGCAAGTATACGACACGCAAAATAATACATGGCAACAAGCCTCGCCATTTTTAGGTGAGCCTGTATTTGGCCAAGCCGCTGCTATTAGTGCTAACACCATTGTTATTTGTGATGGCGTTAAAACACAAGCTAATCCTGATTCGCGTCGCTCGTTTGCAGGTGTAGCACAGTGCTTAAAAGGCACAATAGATTCAACTAACCCACAAAAAATAGATTGGCGTACCTTGCCACATCCAACGGGCACTGCTCACTACCGAATGGCAGCCACCAGCTATAATGGCAATATTTATATGATGGCAGGCTCTAATAACCCATACAACTACAGCGCAATAGGCTACGACGGCAAACCTGCACCTGCAAGTGACCATGTTTGGCGCTTTAGTATCGAAAAAAACGAATGGCAGATTTTATCCCCAGTTGAAATAAAGAGCATGGATCATCGTGGTTTACTTGAGCACAGTGGGGTTTTATATCGAATTGGCGGCATTGATAACAGTCAGCAAGTAAGCGCTAACGTACTCGGTTACGAGGCGCCAAAGTGAATACCCTTTACATTACCGGAGCGGGAGTCAGCGCTGCCAGTGGTATTCCCACCTTTAGAGGGGGGGATGGTTATTGGACCATTGGCAGTAAAAATTATACGCCTATGGAAATGGCAACGCGCGCAATGTACCAAAATGCCCCTAAAGAATTTTTAGCATGGTATTACCATCGCTTTGCAACGTATCGCAACCATGGCCCAAACGACGTACACCATTGGCTAAGTGATAAAAACCTAATTACTCAAAACATAGATGGGCTTGATGGCAAAGCGGGTAATAAAAATTACATAGCTATACACGGCAGGCTTGATCAAATGACCTTATTTCATGAGCAAGGTGAGCCAGTCACGCCACTTGCCACCTCGTGGGAAAGCGTAGACGAAAGCCGCCTGCAAGAGTCTCTTTTTGAGCTATTTAATATTCAACACCAAACGCCTGAGCTAAACCATTCATTTAAGCCCTTTGTTTTATTATTTGACGAATACTACACCGAGCTTTACAGAATAACACAAGCACAACAGCGTATGCTCAACGCCGATAAAATTGTATTTATGGGCACCTCGTTTAGCGTTAATATTACGCAAATGGCAATTGAAATAGCCCGAAATTACGACATTCCTGTTGAAGTGGTTGACCCTGAACCTGCACATATTTTGCACGCTAACGTCACATATAAAAAAATGAATGCATTAGATTACATTCAATCTAATTAATAAGTGCTATATTTTAAAGGGGGTGATAATGTTTTCTTAAATATTACAATCTCTTTATATAATATTAACGAGGCAAAAATGTTATTATTATCCTGATTATAACAATACTAAAGAGATCTGAATGAGCGACTTAACTGCAATAGCAAACTTGTCCATTTTACTTGTAGAGCCTTCAGAGGTTCAGCAAAAAATAATAATAAAATCGCTTTTAGAAAGTGGTGTAAAACAAGTTGAAACTGCATCTACACAAACACAAGCGCTTAGCTTATTAGCAAGTTATCACCCTGATCTAGTTATAAGCTCTATGTATTTATCTGACGGGACAGCCGATTCACTATTGCAAAAAATCAGATCGAACCCAAGCACCGAGCATCAACCGTTTATGCTTGTATCAAGCGAGCGAAATAAAAAGTATTTAGAGCAACTACGTCAATCGGGTGTATTAGCCATTTTACCAAAGCCTTTTAGTGCAACCGCAATTACACGCGCACTTAAAGCCACGCTAGACATAATTAGTGAAGAAGAAGTAGAGCTTGAACATTTCGATGTAACATTACTACGAGTGCTCGTTGTCGATGACAGTCGCTTTGCACGCAAGCACATTATTCGCGTACTTGCCGGTATGGGAATACCTGCACCAATAGAAGCTGAAAACGGTAAAGAAGCTATTGAGCACTTAAACAACCAATCGTTTGACTTAATAGTAACCGACTACAACATGCCAGAAATGGACGGACGGGAACTAACCGAAACCGTTAGAAGCTCAAATAGTTACTCCCATATCCCTATTTTAATGGTGAGCTCAGAAGCTAACGAAACGCACCTAGCAAACATAGCCCAAGCAGGGGTAGATGCAATTTGTGATAAACCATTTGAGCCAGCAACAGTAAAAGACTTATTGTTTAAAATAATGTCTTAAAATAATGCCTTAAAAGCAACGCTAAGCGTAGGGCGATGATTATTTCCCTACGCTTACCCTTAAAGCAAATTTACTCTTACAGCTTTCCTAATCTATAAATGAGTAATGCAGTTTTTTTAATGTTTTTATCAAGGCTGGTTAAATCGGCTGTTTCGTTTTTGGTATGCGCGCCGCTGCCCATTAAGCCCAAACCATCAAGCGCCATATCAACATGGCTTGCCGCAAACGAAATATCTGCCGCACCTGCATTACGTGGGTTTGCTGCTACTACTTTGTTAAAGCCTAAATCGTGGCTTGCGTCGCTGTACAATTCTAATAGCTTTTTATTGCCATCAGTTAATGCCATTGGTGGGTAACCATCTTCAAAAATAAGCTCAGCTTTACTACCATTTAAACTGTTGCTAGCAATGAGTTGCATTGACCTTTTTGCGTTTTCGAATTGTTTTGGCGAAAGTGCGCGTAAATCACCTGCAACATGCACGGTTTGTGCTATTACGTTACTTTTACCAAACGCCGTTGCTGACGAGTTAGCACTGTCGTAGTCGGCATTTGTACCGCCCACAATAAGCCCCGGATTAAATGTTAAGTTAGGTTGCGTGGCAAGTTGTTCTCTAAAATCATTTAAAATACGCGATGCCTCGTAAATAGCGCCATAACCAACGTTTTCGCTAAATATTTGCGACGAATGTGCAGCATTGGCAGTTACGTTTAGCGTCCAGCCTGTATAACCACGGCGCGCCGCCATAGCAGTTTTAATATTGTTATCGCCATTTTCATAGCCAAACGCTACGTCAGCCCAAATTGCGGCATCAACAATAGCTTGTTTAGATAAGCTAAGCGGGCGACCGCTGCTTTCTTCATCGCCAGTCAGTAATACTTTTATGCTTACACTTTCGAGTAAATTAAGGGCTTGTAAGCTTTTAAGTGCTGTAATTATTATCGTGTTACCACCTTTCATATCGGCAACGCCTGGGCCACTGGCTGTATCGGCATCAAGTTGTTTGTAGGTAGTAAAGTTATCGTTTTTGGCAAATACCGTATCTAGATGGCCGATCATCAGTATTTTTATTGCATCGGGATCATTACTCTCATGGGTTGCTAATACATGCCCTGCACGGTTAAACGCACTGCCATCAAGCCATTCTACTTTAAAACCAATGGCTTTAAGCTGCTCGCTTGTCAGCGCACCTACTTTTTTTACACCTTCAATATTAAGCGAACCGCTATTAATATTTACGGCTTGCTCTATTTCTTTAAGTGCTTGGGGAATGTTTTTATCGACCTGTTTTATTATTTCACGCTCGTTTTTATCAAGCGCCGCATGGCTTGTAAGCGGTAAGGTACTAGCAAGTGTGAGGATAAGTGCATGGCTAAATTTTAAAAATGACATAACAGCATAATAAGTGAGAAATAAGAGTATTTAATATGAAGTAAAAATACACAGGATTCAATAGAAGTAGATTGTGATTTTTAACTAATTTTATAAGCAATAACGAGTTACAAGTTTAATAATTATGGGGTGTACGCGTTATTGGTTTAAACACAGGTATTTAAATATAACCACTTAACTAATAATCAAGCTGTATAACTAAACAACGATTTGTCTGATATTACTGATCTCCACCATTTTGGGGTTTTGCTACATTTAGAAAAGGTAAGGCGAAGCTAACTAACAGTTTACAGTTGTTTATTTTATAGCTAGGATAAAATTATTGTAATATAAAGACATTTGTCGGTTTGTAAAACGACAAATGTCGTAGACTAAATTGTTAGCTATACATCAAGGATCTGCGTGTGGAATTCTATAGGGACATATTTAATAGTGTAGGTTGGTTTATTCCCCCTTATGTTCCTATGGGCGTATTGGGGGAAATCGCAAGCGAAATAAAAGACAAAGGAAGTAACTTTACACAAGCAGAGTTACAACATGAATTAGGAAAAATTTATACAGCAGAACACTTAGCGGCAATGGTGTGTGAGCGCTATACCATTACCCCATACATTTCAGATTTTAAAGAAATTATTGCTGAAGCTGTCGAAGCCCACTTTTCTGGACTTGGCCATGTGGCTGTTGCGGGTCTTATGCCAGTTATTGAGGGCGCGGGCAAGAAACTTGCGACTCACAGAAATGTTCAATTTAAATACATCAAAGATGTATTTAATAATCTAGCCGCAGATTGTAAAACCGATTCTCAGCAAAATAATATTGGTGCAGTGAATGAGGTAGTGGCTATGATGGATTCTTTTATAGAGTTTTCGAAAAGTAACCTTTATATAAATTCATCTAAATATCCTCAAGAAGATAAAACAAATCGACATGGAATTTTGCACGGGGCATACTCTGACCAAGACTATGGCGAACCAATAAATTTTTTTAAAGCTATTGCAGCTATAGATTTTCTTTGTTTTATTTCAGCCTTTGATGCTTCTATTTCATGGTTTGCACCATCAGAAACTGAAAGCTCAAAAAAATTGGCTAAGTACTATCGCATTTGTATAGAAATTTACGTTCATAAGCCAGTAATAGCTAACAAGTCATTGCAGCAGGACAAATAACAGTTGGCTTTGCTCCTTCGTCGCTTATTTTAGCCAACAATTTTTTGCCTGTTAACAGGGCGTTGAGGCTGTAGAATTACTCAGAAGTGGAAAGTAACGGATAATTTTTGTGTTCATACAGCCCGTAAAATTCACTTCCTAATAGATTATTCCCTCAGATTTTACGTAGCAACGCAATTTGAGGCTAAATTTTTAATAAATTCTGAGGCTATTTTTTCTAAAATAGAAATTCTACAGGCTCGTTAGTTGGCTTCAGCTTGATTAGCATTATGAATCAGTTTTTGGAGTTTTGAAAAATGGACTTTGTCATAGGTTTAATTATTTTTTTGTTGTTCTTTGTTCTAGTCAATTATATACAAAGCAATACTGGGTTTTACCCCAAATTAGCAAAAAAATATAAAACAGATTTATGTGTTTCGGATCAGACACTATTTAAATCAAAAAGTATTAATCTGACAAATACCGCTGATTTTTCTAATGTGAAAAATAGTGAGTATCGTTCTTGGTTAAATATACAATCATTTGAACAAGGTTTATTTATAGGCCAAATACGAATGTTGATTCTACTATTTCCCAAGAATGTTCTAATTCCATGGGAACAAATTCGGTTAATAGAAGAAAAAACCAATTTGCTAAAGAATCAATATATTTATAAAGTCGACGTTAATGAAAGCCCTTTTTATATAATTACAAAATTTGATTTGTTAAAAAGCGCAACTAACAAGACGATTCGATAAGGACAAAAACAGTTGGTTTTGCTCCTGCGTGAATTACAGTGACACCCAACCTAAATTTTGTAATGCTTTAAAAATGCTTAATGTTAATTACAGGAGCTCGTTTTTTAATTGAATTTGGCTGTTGGCGTTATTTTACAGTCTCGTTAGTTGCCAAGGATAATTATGCGAACACTTCAGCTTTTAGGTTTTATACTTGCGATTGCCGGGTTTATTTTAGGCTATGTGATGCTAGCCCCAATTGATGGTGAAACATCCGACGCTTCAGCAGGAGGTGCAGGTATAGGCATTATGTTTATGGTGTTACCTATGCTTGGTTGGTCTGCGTTAATATTAGTACCCTCTTCAGTAGCATTGTTTTACCATAAAGTAAGAGAACGCACTTATTTCAGAGGTAATTTTTGGCTAAACCTTTGGAAAGTAAATCTAATTATTTCTTTTGGATATATTGCCGTTGCTCTATATTTTGCTTACATATGGTTTAAGGGCAGCATTGGCAATTAAAAAGCCCTTTAAATATCCAATACCTTTGCTTTACTGTTGCCTGCTAAATTTTAACCCAAACAAGGCACTAATAACCATCAGGTTTAACGCCATTGGCATTAAACCTGACAGCCCAAACTAAACCAAGCAACGTTAATTAGTCGGCATTAAATAAATTTCGCGTACGCTGTTGCGCTGGTTTGCTTCAATGGCAAACAGTACGGCGTCGGCTACATCTTGTGGGTCGAGTTTGTCGGGCTTAGCGTCATCAAAAAACGGGGTGTTTACCATGCCTGGTGCGATGGTAGTACATCGGCCGTTCCACTCGCTCATTTCTTCCGCTAAGTTTTGTCCAAACCCATAAGCAAACCATTTAGTTGCGCCGTAAATAGAGCCGCCAATTGGCTTACGGCCAGCGGCAGAGCTGGTTAATATAAAGTGACCTTTGTTTTGGCGTAAATGCGGCAGGGTTAATTTTGCAGTCCAAAGCAGGGCTTTAATGTTTATGTCGATCATGGTTGACCATTCATCCGGGTCGCCTTTTTCGGTGCCTGCGGTTGAAACACCCATGCCTGCATTAGCAAAGGCTACATCTAATCGGCCAAACTTTTCAATGCCTTTGGCAACTACGTTTTCAAGCGCGGTAAAGTCGGTTGCATCCGCAGCTACGCCCAGTGCATTATTTGAGCCTAGCGACTGTACTAACTCAGTTAACTTATCTTCGCGTCTAGCGGTAAGTATTACTTTATGACCATTATTTACAAGGGTTTTTGCGGTTGCTTCACCAATGCCACTCGAAGCGCCGGTTATGAGTACTATTTTTTCTTTTGCCATAGATAACCTCTTTAATAAACGTTAAAAACTTAAAATCACCATACCAATAAACGATTAACCTACATTGAATAGTCGCTATAAATTCGCCGTAAATAGCTGTGTTTTATATTCTAATAACCGTGGTTTATAGGCCGTTATTAAAATTGAAATAAGCGATTAAAAAAGATAGGTTTAAATTTTTTATTCTATATACTCGCGCCACTTCTTTTGAAGTCGGTTTTTATTAAATTTAACCATTATTTTGCTGAGTTTCAGCCACATTTATCGGAACAAACATGAAAGAGAAACTTTTAGCGTTTTGGCAAAGCCATTCAGAAACAATCATCACTTTAGGGTACAAAGTGATTTTAGCGTTGGTGATTTTAGTTGCGAGTGCGCTTATTGCACGCTCGGTTAAAAAAGCGATTAAAAACTCTAAATCGCCATTAAAAAGAGTGGATAGTACGCTGCTTCCTCTTTTATCGAGTATTGCTGGTTATTTAGTTTATATAATTGGCGGGCTATTTATTTTAGATATTTTTGGCGTTAATACGGCAAGCTTAATTGCGCTAATGGGCGCTGCTGGTTTAGCGATTGGTTTAGCTCTTAAAAATACGCTGAGCAATATTGCTGCAGGTATTATGCTGCTAATACTCAGACCTTTTAAAATAGGCGATTTTGTTGATGCCAGTGGCACGCTTGGCACGGTGAGTGAAATACATTTATTTACTACTATTTTTAAAACCACCGACGGCCTTTATATTGCATCTCCTAACAGTAAGGTGTGGGGTGGCAATATTAAAAACTTTACCCGTAACGGCAAAAGACGAATGGACATAGTGGTGGGTATTTCGTATGCCGACTCGATTGACGTTGGTTTAAATGTGCTTAAAGAATTAGCCGCATCAGAGAGCCGATTACTCGCAGAGCCTGCACCTAAAGTAATGGTGACATCAATAGGTGAAAGCGCGGTAAACATTCAATTACGCGCATGGACTGTAAATGGTGATTATTGGCAAACCGTGTGGGATCTAAATAAACGCGTTAAAGAAGCTATTGAAGGTGCTGGGCTGAGTATTCCGTTTCCGCAGCGCACGCTTCATATATCTGAGTCGATGGCGTCGGCCATTACGGTTAATAAAGACGTTTAAATTCTAGTAGCACAAACACAAACACAAGCACAAATAAAAATAGCGAGCCTTTGCTCGCTATTTTTGTATTAGCCTTTGTATTGACTGAGGTATTAACGCTCTAATTGAAAGTCGTACACTGAGCCTAAATTAAGTAATTGTGTAAGCTCATCAAGTGCTTGGTAGCTTTCGGTGAGTAGAGCTGAGTCTGCAAAGTCACTTGCGCCTAACTTGTCGCGGTAGTTACGTTTTGCCCAGTCACACAGTTGTGTGTATTTAGTATCAGTTAAAATAACCTCTGGGTTTACCGCAGCAAGTTCTTGCTCGTTAAGAGCTACACGTAAACGCAAGCAAGCTGGTCCGCCGCCATTTTGCATACTTTGGCGTAAATCAAAAAACTGCACTTGGTTTACTGGGTTATCAGCCATAATCATTTCTTCAATGTAGGCGTTAACTGCGCTGTTGCGTTTACACTCTTGTGGTGCAACTAGCAGCATTGAACCATCGGCAAGGCTTACAAGCTGGCTATTAAATAAGTAACTACTTACTGCATCGGTAATGCTTACTTTATCGGTTGGTACTTCAATAATGTAAAATTCTTTATTGCCCACATACGCTTCGCGAATATCTTGCAGTGCCAAAGCCTGGTTTAAAAATGCTTGCTGGTGGCACAGTAATACGTTGGCGTTACCTACAGCAATTACATCGTTATGAAACACGCCTTGGTCAATCACATCTGGGTTTTGCTGTAGTAAAATTTGGCTTGAATCTTTTAAGTTATGTAAACGACAAATTGCTTCTGAGGCTTCGAGTGTTTGCCTTGCAGGAAACTTAGCGGGTTTTGGTAATTGGCTGTTAAACGCGCTGGCACCAAATACAAACATTTCAAGGCCTTCATCGCCGTGGCTGTCACAAAAACGAGTATGGTTTGCTGCACCTTCGTCGCCAAAAAAGCCTTGGTCAGGCAAATGGGTATGGTGTGCAAAGTATTTGTCGTTATTAAACATGGCTTTTAATAAGCGCGTAGTGGTTGCTGGCTCTAATGAACGGTGAAACTTATTATTTAAATTAGCTGAAGTAAAATGTACTTTGCCGTCGGTTGTATCAGGAGATGGCGATACCGTAGCGGCATTGGCTGTCCACATTGCAGACGCTGAATAACACGCGCGTAATAAAATAGGATCGGCTTTAAACGCTTTATGAATGACTTGTGCATCGTTACCGGTAAAGCCTAAGCGGCGCAGTACGTTTAAGTCGGGGCGTGCATGAGGGGCAAATACACCTTGAGTTAGGCCTTTGTCGTGCATGGCTTTCATTTTTTCGAGGCCTTGAAGTACCGCCTCTTGAGGATTTGAAAAGCTTGCTGCGTTATTCAACGAGGCAACATTACCATACGACAAACCAGCGTAGTTGTGAGTAGGACCCACTAAGCCATCAAAATTAACTTCCAAAGCGTTCATACACGTTCCAACTAAAAATTTTTAATAGGGTGCAACAATACAATGCAATTGAGCTGCTTGCAAAGTTATAAACGCAGTGTTTTTACTAATTTTTTGATGTTTTTAAATGTGGAGTTTATTACAAGAGGGCTGTTTTTATATTGAACGGTTAATTTAAGTTTAATAAAAAATGTACGCATAAATTTCATAGTGCGCAAAAGCTTAGCCTAAAGTAGGTTTATACATTTAAGCTTTATGCCAAGCCTTTACACAATACGATGCTACTTAACATAGGCGCGTTCTTTATCAGCGGTAGTGCGGGTATTTGTAGGGTCGTTAACTTGCCAAACGCTAATGTCTAAACGCCATAAAAGGTAAAGGGTATGATATAAGTTGAACATGGTTTTTCCTTGGTATTTTCACTGAACACATCAGTTTATAGGAAGAAGTATGCCAACATTAACTTGAATATTTTATGAATAGAAATCAGGTATTTAGTATTTAAGTGTAAATACATACTTAAGGGTTAGCACCAAAGAGGTGAAGTATTACTAAAAGGCGCACCAATGTGGTGTGTTTTTAACAAAAAGCCCTGCAACTATTGGGGTCACTTAAATGTGCAAGGCTCTTTAATAAATGTAGTCACTTAAAAAGTAATTAACGGCCTACTTTTGCTTTTACTAAAGGCTCGAACGACATTACTTTAAACTTACCGTGGCTTTTATTTTTACCATTATTAAGTACAGGCGAGTTGTGTAAATCGTCAACGGTAAAGTATATTTTATCATCAGCTCCGTAGCTAAAACCATCTGGCCAGCTAAGACGATCGTCTTTAAATAATACTTCGTAGTCGCCAGTAGGTTTAATTACGCCAATTGCACCGTTGGTTATGTCGGTTACGTATACGTTACCGCCGCCATCAACAATAATACCGTCTGAAATTGGCTTAGTGCCGTAACGCGTAACTTTATCCTCAAGTGCTTTAGCCGAAAGGCTCTCGTTATTTATATCGCTGGTGGCAATACGGTAAACCGACGTGCCCGACATAGATCCAAAGTAAAGCCAGTCTTCGTTAGGGTCAAGCGTAATTGGGTTAACACCTAAGCGGGCAGGTTGTCCGCCAAGGCTCATTGTGCGCCCATCAATAACCATATCGATATTTTCGGCTGTGGTGTAATGGCTATTTTGTAGCACTCTGCGTGCTACACCTGTTTTAAGGTTTACCGTAATAATAGCGGCTTGGCTGCCTTGGGCTGTGTCGGCAATGTATACAACGCCATGCTTATTATCGATGACTAAATCGTTTAAAAATGAGGTGTCGGTAATGGTAGGTTTAGCCAGATAAATAATTTTATGCAGTTGCTCTTTATTTGTATCCCAACCCACTAAGCGCCCAGCGTGATCGGGCCCTGAAGTGTCGAGCATCCATAAAACGCCATCGCTTGATACGTTTATGCCAAGCACATCGTAAAAACCTTTACCGTTATTGTAAGCGTATGCCCATTCTTCATTAGGGTAGGGCTTAGTTGTACCATCGCTTAAAAGCTCCATAATTTTTTGCTTTTGGCCAAAAAAACCGTGCACAGATAAAAACTTTCTGCCCGATGGGGTAATAGCAATGTTACCCGGTGGGTGCTGCGCATCAAAAGTGGCTACTGTTTTTAAATCAGCATTTTGGCCAGCAGTATTAGCAGTATTGGCAGATACGGCGTTGCTACTTAAAAGTGCCGTGCTACACGCCGCAGCTAATAGTAATTTTTTAATATGAGTCATTTTTAAAACCTTTTAAAACACGTTTATTGTTTAAAAATTAAGAGCCTAATCGGCTAAGTCGTTTACTACTAAATCGAGCAGCTGCATCAACTGCTTCGCTTGTGTTGCATCTACACTATCAAATTTACATAAAATATTTTTAGGAATATCGGCTGCTTTTAACTTAAGTGATTGGCCATGCTGGGTTAGCTTCACTAGGCGTTTGCGTTTGTCGTGCTCATCTTTAATAACAGCAAGTAGTGATTTGTCTGTCATTTTTTTGAGTATTTGGGTCATTGCACCGCCGTCGATCGCGGTTTTATCTATTAGCCCTGCAATTGTTATTTCGTCTTGCTCCCACAGCGCCATCATTACTACGTATTGCGGGTAAGTTAAATTTAGCTCGTTTAAAGGCTCGCGATACGCACGCGCAATGCTGTTAGATGCCATATATAACCGGTGGCATAACTGATTTTTTAACTTTAATTGCTCAAACGGCATAACGTTATCCTTTATTTCAATACATGCTATTTTAATTTGCATGCAAAGTATTTGCAATCACTAATTACTTGCTCTATTATTTTGCACACAAACTAAATTGATTGATATTTTAAAACTTTGGAGTTCATTATGAATGTATTACAAAACGTAGCTTACACAGCAAAAGCAACTGCAACTGGCGGCCGTGAAGGCGTAGCTAAATCTGATGATGGTCGTTTAGATGTAAATTTATCAACACCTAAAGGTTTAGGCGGAGACGACGGACAAGGCACTAACCCAGAGCAATTATTTGCCGCAGGTTATGCAGCATGTTTTATTGGCGCACTTAAATTTGTAGCAGGTAGCGAAAAAATAGATTTACCAAGCGACACACATATTAATTCACAAGTGTCTATTGGTGCTATTGAAGGCGGTTTTGGTATTGCAGTAAAATTGGCTGTATCACTAGGTGATATGGATAAAGCAGCTGCGCAAGAGCTTGTAGATAAAGCGCATCAAGTATGCCCTTATTCAAACGCAACACGTGGCAATATTGAAATAGAGCTTTCTGTTATTTAATAACTAAATAAAGAAAAGTTATAAAAGCACACAACGACAACTAGTCGTTGTGTGCTTTTTTGCGTTTTAAAGCAAAATAATTTAAATATACAAATAATCGTATATTCACTATTTCATATGTTTAGTTTTTGTTTTATTGTATATGCACTAACACTGCGAGGACACTATGGAACAATTCAACCCACTTCAATTTTATAAATGCTTAGCGGACGATACGCGTTTAAAAGCAATGCTATTAATTAGCGACCAAGAAGAGCTGTGCGTGTGCGAACTTGTTGCTGCACTTGAATTAAGCCAGCCTAAAGTGTCGCGCCATTTAGCACAATTAAGACAATGCGGATTACTGAGCGACCGTAAGCAAAATCAATGGGTTTATTACAGTATTAATAAAGCCCTGCCTGAATGGGCTAAAAATGTATTAACGCAAACCCTGACTGCAAACCCTTCATTTTATGAAAACGATTTAACGCGGTTAAATACTATGGGTAATCGCCCTGAACGAGCAGCTAGCTGTTGTTAACTAATTAGTAAATAAATTAACTTATTAAAGGTATTTAATTATGACTATTAAAGTAGGTATTAACGGTTTTGGCCGTATGGGACGTTTAACACTGCGTGCAGCAGTTGATTGGCCAGAAATAGAGTTTATTAAAGTAAATGATGTAGCGGGCGATGCTAAAACACACGCACATTTAATTGAGTTTGACTCAGTACACGGACGCTTAGCGCAGCAGGTTACTAGTGATGATAATAGCTTTAGTGTGGGTAAGCACACGATTGCAGTTACCAACAACAAAACCATAAATGAAACTGATTGGTCAGATTGCGATGTAGTAATAGAAGCCAGCGGTAAAATGAAAACCACTGAGCTGCTAAATCAATATTTAGCGCAAGGTGTTAAGCGTGTTGTAGTAACGGCTCCTGTGAAAGAAGACGGGATTTTAAATATAGTAATGGGTGTAAACGATAACCTTTATAACCCAAGTGAGCATAAAATTGTTACAGCCGCCTCGTGTACAACTAACTGCTTAGCGCCCATTGTAAAAGTGCTGCAAGAAAAAGTAGGCATTAAGCACGGCTCAATGACCACTATTCACGACATTACTAATACCCAAACGATTATAGATGCACCCCACAAAGACCTACGCCGTGCACGTTCGTGCGGTACTAGTTTAATACCAACAACAACAGGCAGTGCAACAGCCATTACGCATATTTTTCCTGAGCTTAAGGGTAAATTAAACGGCCATGCTGTGCGTGTACCTCTTACTAACGCGTCAATTACCGATTGTGTTTTTGAGCTTGAGCGCGGTGTTACACAAGATGAAGTAAACACCTGGTTTAAAAATGCTGCAAATAACGAGCTAAAAGACATTTTAGGCTACGAAGAAAGACCGCTTGTATCTATAGATTACAAAACAGATCCACGTAGTTGCACCATAGATGCGCTTTCAACTATGGTAATTAACAATACTCAGCTTAAATTATACGCTTGGTATGATAACGAGTGGGGTTATGCAAACCGTACGGCTGAGCTAATGCTTAAAGTTGCACAAAGTGATGTGGTTTAATCTCGTTTAAAAAGGTTTAAATTCATGCTTGCGCAGTTAGCTAATTTACCAAGTTCTATAAAACAATATTTAATAATTACCGGTAATTACTGGGCATTTACCCTTACTGATGGCGCACTAAGGATGCTGGTGGTGCTGTATTTTCATCAGTTGGGTTATGGTGCATTTGCAATAGCCATGTTGTTTTTGTTTTATGAAATTTTTGGCGTAATCACCAATTTAGTAGGTGGATGGCTAGGAGCACATTTAGGGTTAAACAAAACCATGAATGTAGGGCTTGGGCTGCAGCTTGTAGCTTTAGCTATGCTTTGCGTGCCTGGGGATTGGCTAACCGTTGCCTATGTTATGGCAGCGCAAGCACTGAGTGGCATAGCTAAAGACTTAAATAAAATGAGCGCAAAGAGCGCCATTAAGTATTTAGTACCACAAGACGATGCAGGGCAAAGCCAATTATATAAATGGATTGCCATACTTACAGGCTCTAAAAATGCGTTAAAAGGAGTGGGCTTTTTTTTAGGTGGCTTGCTACTTACCGTATTTGGTTTTGTGGGGGCATTAATAAGCCTAATTGCTTTACTTAGTGTTGCGTGGGTTATTAGTTTAATTTTTTTAAAAGGCGATATTGGTAAAGCTAAAAACAAACCTAAGTTTAAAGAATTATTTTCTAAATCGCGGGCAATCAACTTACTTAGTGCAGCGCGTTTATGCTTGTTTGCGGCGCGCGATGTATGGTTTGTGGTTGCATTGCCGGTTTACTTAGCCGCTCAGTTTAACTGGGATCACTGGTGGGTAAGCGGCTTTATGGCTTTGTGGGTAATTGCTTATGGATTGGTGCAGTCGCAAGCACCGCGTATAACAGGGCAAAGTGATTCAAACTCACATTCAGTCAAAAAAGCGTATTGGTGGGTTGCTCTATTAAGTGGCGTAACTGGCATTTTAGCGTTGTTGATGCAATTTGATGTAGCGGTACATTTTACGCTTGTAATCGGCTTACTTATTTTTGGTGGTGTATTTGCTGTAAATTCATCGCTGCATAGTTACTTAATAGTAAGTTTTGCTAAAAACGATGGGGTGTCGCTCGACGTTGGCTTTTATTATATGGCCAATGCGATAGGGCGTTTGCTTGGTACGGTGCTTTCTGGCTGGGTTTTTCAAGTATATGGGCTTAGTGCGTGTTTATGGGTAAGTGTATGTTTATTAATTGCAGCCTCAATTACAACGGCACGTTTGGCTAAACTTTAAAAAACTCAACGTATTGTATTAAATTCAATTTGTTTAACGATATTCATAGCTTCGTTGGTTAGATCTACTAAACTGTATCAGTAGTTTTAATTTAAAGGGTGTGATGAATGCGAGAAATATCGTTAGCAAAAAAGTTACTCTGGCTAAGTGTCGGTAGTATATTTATAACTGTACTAGTGCTATCAGGCATTTTGTGGTGGCAGTTATCATCAAGTAATAAGCAGTTAGCGACCAAATCCGAAGAGTACATTATTGTAGAAGTAGAAGAAAAGCTTAATGCTCATGCGGCTGGATACGGAGAAAAAATTGCTGGCTTTATTAATGAAGCTTACCGTGTTCCTTATTCATTAGCGGCATTACTTGGCAATGCAGCAAAACAAAACACTTTAGACCGAGATACAGTTGTCAGTATAAATAAAGCGGTTTTAGAACAAAACACTCTCTTATCATCTATTTATTCTCAATTTGAACCAAACGCTTTTGATGGGCAAGATTCTCAATATCAACAAGGGTATAAGCATTCAGTAGATAGTGCTGGTACGTTAGAGGTATACATAACTCGCGATCAAAAAGGCATAATTGAACAACAAAAAGTAGCGAATGCCGCCGATAAATACATAACAACGCTTAATGAGTTTGGTATTCGCGAAGCGCAGTGGTATTTGTGCGCAAAAGACACACTTAAGCCTTGTATTATGGAACCGTATTTATACGAAATCCCATCGGGCGATTCGGTAATGCTAACTTCGTTAACCGTGCCTATTTTAAAGTCAGGCCAGTTTATTGGTTTAGCAGGCGTTGATTTAACTCTACCAACCTTTCAAGTAATGACTGAGCAGCTTTCTAAGCAGCTTTACAATGGTCAAGCTAAAGTAACCTTATTAAGTGATTTAGGTTTAGTTGTAGGCAGCAGTCATTATAAATCTAAATTAGGGCGCCCAATTAAAGAGGCTGTTAGTTCTACTATATTTAATGATATTGAAAAGTCTAAAGGGCAAAGCGGTATTTTTAAAACAAATAGTGAATATTTAGTAAATTATCCAATTGATATAAAACTAGCACACACTCAGTGGTCATTAATCATAGAAGTACCTACAGACCTAGCACTTGCAGGGCCTGAAGCGCTAGAAAAAAACATGCAAGAAACAGCAGCATCACTCGGGTTTATTATTTTAATTACAGGCTTAATAATTGCTGTGGTTGCTTTTGTTATTATGAAATTAGTAATTGCAGGTGTAATAGCGCCGCTACAACAAATTCAACAGCGGGTTGATAACCTCGCAAGTTCTGAGGGTGATTTAACGCATACATTGCATGTTGATAGCCACGCAGAACTTATTGCATTAGCTGGTGGGTTTAATCGATTTTTAGCAAAACTACGTGATTTAATTTCTGAACTAAAAGCGGTGTCTGAGCAAACTAAACAGCAAGGCGAAATAGCACAACACATCGCTATTGATACTAAGCATAATGTTCAATCTCAATTTCAAGAAATTGAAAGTGTGGTAACGGCTATGAACGAAATGAGCGCAACAGCACTCGAAGTAGCCAGAGCATCAGAGCAATCAGCCCAACAAGCCGATGAAATAAATAGCTTGGTAGTAAGCAGTGAGTCGAGCTTATCGTCAGCGATGACACAAGTTAAAACGATGTCTGAAGAAATTAAAGAAGCTAACCAAGCAGTTGAAAAAGTCGCTTCGCGTAGTAAAGACATTACGCAAATATTAGATGTAATTCGTACTATTTCAGAACAAACAAACTTACTTGCACTTAACGCAGCCATTGAAGCTGCGCGCGCTGGTGAGCACGGGCGAGGCTTTGCCGTTGTTGCTGATGAAGTACGTGCACTTGCTTCTAAAACGCGTTCATCAACAGATGACATAAGCCAGTTAATTGATAGTTTATTATCTGAAGTAGGTAACGCATCTACCGTTATTGAAAAAGGCGTAGTACGTGCACAAAATGCCGTTGATGAAACATCAGTAGCTTTTGATGCTCTGCACAGTGTTGTCGTTAAAGTTGATGAAATAACCAATCAAATTACACATATTGCCACCGCTGCCGAAGAGCAAAGCTTAGTGACTGAAGAAATAAACCGTAATTTAACGCTTATATCTGATGCCGCATCGCAACTTGCTGACTTATCTACACAAGCAGGGGATAGCAGCGAAGCGCTTAATGCACTTGTTGCCCAGCAAGATAATGAGCTAAATAAGCTTAAAACGTAACTTATAAATTAAGTTTTAAGCACAAAAAAATGGCCAGTTAATACTGGCCATTTTTATTTAGTAAAATAAGTATAACTTGTTGAGAATGCGCGATAACTGCTATTTATAACTTTTTAATCAACATAAACATTTGGTTGATCATTGGCTCAGCAAATTGCTCTACATTAGGACGATTAAAATAACCGCGTAAACCTGTAAATTGCACCTGAAAAAAGCGCGCATATTCAACAGCGGTCAACGTATTACTTAACTCACCTTTGTTTATTGCTTGTGTAAACAACTGCGTTAAATAAGCTTCAAATTGAGCGGTTAAATCTAAGCTTAGCTCATATAGGTTTGAGTCTTTTTCTGCAAACTCGCTGTTTGCTTTAACCAGCATACAAATAGCGCTTGGGCTGCAATCTTTTGTTTTAATGACCACATTTTCAACAAATGCACGTAACCCACCAAGTACTGTATCTGCACTTGATAGAAACCCCTCTATTTGGGTTTTCATTTGTACTGTGTAATCTTTCAGCGATTCGCAGTATAGCCCTTCTTTAGAGCCAAACGCAGAGTAAATACTACCCGGGCGCATATTAACGGCTTCTTGTAAGTCACGCGTTGAGGTTGCATGAAAACCTTTTTGCCAAAATAGCTGGCTTGCAACGCGAACTACATTATCGCGTTCAAATTTAACCTTATTAGCCATATCATTCTCAATCAATTTGAACATTTGCTCAATTTTAACTTGAACAGTCGCTCAAAATCAAATACTATGTGTCTCGAAGTTACTTAAAACTATTAATTATTAGGAGCTAACCATGGCCGAATTTACTTTATACACTCAAGAAAACGCACCAGAAGAAGCAAAACCGTTACTAGCTGATTCAGTAGCAGCATTTGGTATGCTTCCTAACTTACATGCAGTAATGGCTGAAGCACCAACATTACTTAAAGGTTACCAAGTACTGCACGAGCTGTTTCAAAAAACATCATTCAATGCAGAAGAGCTAACAGTAGTATGGCAATCAATTAACGTTGAGCACGCATGTCATTACTGTGTTCCTGCACACAGTGGTATTGCAGCGGCAATGAAAGTTGATCAAGGTGTTGTTGATGCACTTGTAAACAAAACACCACTTGAAAACCCTAAGCTAGAAACTCTTCGTGAAACTACACTCGCAATGACACGTGAACGTGGCGTGATCAGCGATGAGCAAATCGAAAAATTCTTTGCAGCAGGTTACGGTAAGCAACAACTACTTGAAATTATTGTAGGCTTGTCTCAAAAAGTAATGAGCAACTACACTAATCACCTTGCTGATACACCAGTAGACGCTGCATTTAAAAAATATGTAAAATAAATACGATTTTATAAATGACAAAAGGCAGCCTAGGCTGCCTTTTTTGTGTTTATAAATCGCGGCTATTTAAATTTAACCGTTTTTGTACTGCGTGTATAACTTCTGCTTTCGGGCTTAGTCCATTCACCCTTTTTAAGATAAGAGGTCGATACAATAAACTTATCGTCTTTTAAATCACTAGTAGATTTAACCTTAGTCACTCCCTCTTTACTGCCTGTTACTTCCTCATAGGCTACAAACTGAGTAGGGCTTAATACCGTTATTGTGCCTTTAGTGTAAAATCCTGCCGTAGTGAAATAATAAAATACGAGTGACTTCTTTTTGCTATCATAAAAAATCATCGACTCACCGCCATACTCACCCTCGTTAATCGAGTGCATGGTACGAATAGCTTTACCGTTTAAAGCGCGTTCCCAACGGCCAACATCTTGTATTTTTTTAGCGCCTTCTGGTACTTTAAAGTCTGTTTGCCACGTTCCTAAGTAAGGTTTAAACACTTCTAGCTCTTTATCAAGGTTACTGGCAGTTTCATTAGCAAAGCTACTAAATGTGCATAAACATAATGCTAAGAATAGCGATTTAAAATATGTCATAATTTGGCTCTCGTTGTTAGGCTCTTATAAGCCCAGTATAGGTGATAATTAATTGATAAAGAAAATATTAATCACATTCTCATTGCTTTATTTAGCTGCCATTTGGTTAGCTTACCCGCTGCAATACTTACCTGTTTATATACCAATATATGTACCTGGTTATATAAGTGTATTAAGTGCTATAACTTTTTTAATGTACGCGTGGGATAAGCGACAAGCTAAGCGCTCTTCACATACAAAAGTAAACCGCACGCCAGAGCGTACACTGCAGCTACTTACATTATTTGGAGGATGGCCGGGGGCATTACTTGCTCAACAATTACTTCGTCATAAATCGCAAAAGCGACGTTTTATTATTGTGTTGTGGTTATGTATTTTAGTGAATGTTGGTAGTTATTTCGCAGTAGGATATTTGTGGCTTTATGAAGGGTTTAATATGCCTTAGGCCAGTTATTAAATTAACCAGGCTAAGGCATATAAACTAAAACGTACTGAGAAGCTTACTGAGCCGATTGGCTTGCTTCCATTGTATCGAGTTCAACAGTTAGTATTGTTTTTTTATCAACTGAAACCCATTTTCTGTAAGTAAGGTATCCTGCTTTGCTTACTTCAATATCGTATTTACCTTCTTTAAGCTCAATACCCGCTTTATAAACAGGGTTGATATTCATAATACGAACGCGAGCATCAGCAGGGTTAGTAATAACAGTTAATGAAATTGGTGCAGCTACTTCGTTAATCTCTGCAATAGGTTCTAAAACTACTTGCTCAGTTTCTTGGGCTGGAGGAGGTGTAGAACAACCGCTTAATAACAGTAAACCCAAAAGTGCGCTTAATTTTTTCATAGGTACTCCGTAAAATTATTTTAAATAATAAATGTTAAATGTCACGAAATATCATGGAGGAGTATTAATAAGTTGGGGTACCTAACTCGTCTTCCTTGACTTTCGTTTGTTTAAAAAACAAATTGGCGTACAGTTTAATATGTATCCAGCTCAGGTTCAATTATTGTTATTAATTTATGAAGTATTAAATAAATTGAACGCTATGCTTGTACTGCTTATTTAAAGTAATAAAGTATCTTCATCGTTATTATCGCGCTCAAAGTTTAAGTTAAACTGGCCTTGGCGAGTTATGGTAAAAATAGCGCGTTGCCAATCTTCCACTTCATTTTTAATGGCGTGGTCAAATAACGTTTTAAACAACGCTGTTATATTTTCAGACACTGAAATTTTATGCTGTGTATCGTCATCTGCTTTAATAAAGTGAGCTTTGCATTCTGATACTTTATTATTTGCGCAATCTAAAATAATATGAGCTTCAAGCCACTGCTCATCAATTTGCTGATAAAGGTACTGACCTAGGTGTTGCGGGATGTTTTTAATGTCGGCTTGCATTGGCTGTCCTTAGCGTTATAAATGAATTTAAATTGAATAATCAAGCATAAAAACTGAATAATCAAGCATAAGGTTTGTCAATATGAGTTAGCCGAAAGACATCGCATCAAGGAATTCTTGGAAATTATTAAAAGCTTTGTAAAAAACAGGTGATAACTCTTCAGACTCATTATGATCCCATATTACTACTTTAGGGTTTATTGCATCTTCTTTGAAATCTAAGCATAAAAAATCACCACCAAATAGGTAAGCAAAAGGTAAGGCCTCGGCTCCAATCAAGTCTTCGTTATCTGTAAGCCTTTCCTCAATTTGAGCCATTACGACTTTAATTTCGTATTGCATAAGGCAACCATCGAGATTTTCATCTTCCGAAACTATTAGAAATCTTTCCAATACCCGCTCCTCAGAGTTAACTTTTATAATAACTTCATCTGGGGATGCACCATTGAATTTTAAAATAAATTCCCTGTAGCTAATTGGTAACTTAATATTAAAAAACATCTCTAATGAATCTAGCTCATCATGTGTTATAGAAACTTTTTTCTCTAAACTTAAATCTTTCATTATGCTATCGCTTTCCGTATGCCCAATGACCGACAGAGCGGCCACCTTGATGATTAATTATATTATGTGCGCCAAATGGAACTAACTCCATTCTCCCACTAATTTCCGAGTGATGCCAGGTGAAGCCATCAGGTCTGCCTCCAGGGATTCTTGAGTCTAGCCATTTAAATTGTTGGTAGTCAGAAGCTAGCCACAACTTTTCTGGTAAGGACTCTACTTTCTCTAATAAACCAGCACTTTCAAAGTCAGGATATTTTGTACCTGCTTTTAATTTCACTTCAGGGACTAATCCGCGTTTAACTGCATTTGCTTTTATTTCACGCTTTTGCTTTATTGTTAATTTATCACCGTCAGGAAAATTCTTCCACGACCAAGGTTTATTAGAGTTTATTAAATTTGCATATGCTTCAGTTTGGTAGTTTAAGTCATACTTAACAGGCCTATTACCTTTAGCCCCCTTTAAATCATTTCCTTTAGGCGCATCTAATTCATTCGCAACGGTCTTTTTAGGTTTACCCACAATACCGGTGCTTTTCGGCGGTTCGAATTCATCGAGGGCTTTGTTTACGCGATTGCCAATTTCACTGGCTGCGCCTTTAACGCCTTGGTCTATTTTGGGTGCTATTTCATCAAGCTGTTTAATCGTGGCTTGCATCCCGTCTATGGCAAGCTGTGGCAGCAGTAGGTCGTATTGCCAACTTGTTGATATTTCGTGGAGTGTATCGCGCAGGCCTTTTATAAAGGTTTTTACTTCGCTGGCTGCTTGTTTACCTAGGTCTTGCCAATTTATTTTACGTAAATACTGAACGGGGTCGCCTTTACCCAACTTACGAAGGACTGCAATTGCGGCTTCTATTGTGTCGCCGCTGTTTTTAATCACCACTTTACCAACGCCTTTTACTGCAGAGCCGAGCACAGGCACTAAACCTATCGCGGTGAGCGTAAAGGCTATCCAGCCATCACTGTCGTTGGCTTTATCGTCATCAGTCAGTAGCATTACATTGGCTAAAATATCCCGCACGTCCATGACTTGGTCAATAACCGGTATCATTGAAATAATACTGCCTACCACAATCTGCGCCGTTGTAGGGTCTTTATTAAAGTCGCCTTGCAGTGCTCCCCATAACCAATCACCCGCTTGGCTGGCTATGTTGCTTGCTTCATCAAGTGTTGCTGTTTGCCCAGCTCTACTCATTTGTATGGCAGAGGCGGGGGTTATTCTTTTATAAAGTGGGTTTGGTGTCGTGTTATCTTGAGGTTCATACTCGCGCGTATCTTCCCCGTATTGAATATTAAACTGACCATTTGGTACATCGGTTAATTGCGCTATACCGTCTTCATCTAGCTGGCCTGTGCTTTGTGTTCCATCATCAAATTTGATTATATAAGGTGCGTTTTTTACAGGGCTGCCATCTTGATAAACATAAAGTAAATCCACTACGCTTGACGTTGTTGCAGCAATACCTGAGTCATTAATGGTTATATCACTAATACGGCTAATATTGGCAGGGCTTGCATTGCTTGGTGCCCGCGCTGTTTGTGGGCTGGTTATGTCGTAATCAACTGGGCCATCAAAGGTTATAAATGTGCGATCGAGTGTAAGTACGTTAGTGGCGGTAATATCAACATTACCTTGGCTGTCGAGTTTTATCTCGCCGCCCGCGTTGTGAATAATTAAATCGCCATTACCCGAGCCAGTAGGCGCATTAAGCTTTTACTCTTTAAGCGCAGCGCCTCTTAATCTCTTTGTGAATAACTCACTTAACTACCTTTTTGCACAAAGAGAAAGAAATGAGAAGTAAATGAGGGCGTTAACCATAAAAAGCAGCCATTATGTGAAAGGTTAGGCGCTCATTTTTAGCGCCTAACCTAACAACATCCGTGTTGTTAAAGAGCGGTATATACTGAAGTAGTTAATTTTAGTAAATAGAGTTATTCATCTGGGTCGTAAAGCTTTGCAATAAATTCATCGAAATCATCAGCAATTTTTACGATGCTTTCAGGTAATTGATTATTTATTGGATCAAAAGGAGATTTGTCTTCAAATTCGTGATCTTTATAAAATACTTGCCCATAAGAATCTTCTCTAGTTGAGAGTATAATAAAGTTACTCGAATGCGTATTAGCAATATAAATTAAACCTTGTGGCAATGAGTTATTTATTGGCTTATTTTTAAATGTAATATCATTTGTAACTTTTCCTCCTATACTAAAAAAAATTTTAATGTCATCACCTTGGAGTCTTAGTTTTTTTGCTTGAAAGTCTATTGCATACTTTTCTGGAACTCCTCCATTATTTTGCAGTAGAAAAAGTTTATAGAGTTCAGGTAGCTTGAGAGCGAGCTTTTCCTCAGCATTATTTACATCTTCCACTGAAATGTTTTTCTCTGATAGCGTCATAATTAAGCTCATTATAAATAGCCCTTCTATCGTGAAGCCGATGCCCCACCTTTATGTGTAAAAATATCATGTATCTCTTGATCAATTAATAACATCGATGATTGATCTCCATGATGATGCCATGTGAAATCTAATGGGGATTTATCTGGCCATTGCCCAACTCTGTCCCCCTTTATTCGTCTTTTTATTCCAAACCTTTCCGTCAAATACAGATCACCTTTTTGGCCTGACATCTTCTCCCATGCTTTTGAAAAATCACCAACTTCAGGTAATTCAATATACCTTTCTTTGACACCTGTCATATTTTCGATTTTTACATTAGCAATTGAATATTCATTAAAATCAGGATAACGAGCGCCGTCAGGTGGGCCTGATATATAGGGTATTTCAATATCAACTTGCCCTAAAGAAGATGTTTCCATATTTGGCCTACCATAAAGGATGGTATCAGTGAGTTCATCGTATCGAACCGTTCCCCCATTTTCGAGCCATTTTTTAAACTCAGGAGCGTTTGGTCCTGCATTTGTTCTTAATAAGCCATTTATATCCCTGAACTGCCCTTTAGTATTTAACTCAATTGGTTTTGCATTTACAAAGCTGTGAGCATGTTTTTGATTCTCTTGTAATCTCGCATCAGGTTTGTCAATGCGCTCAATTAACTTAGGCTGCTCAGGCGATACTGTGTGCGATATTGTTTTATCTAGCTGTTTGCGCTTAAG
>NZ_WTKY01000031.1:0-916 GCF_011378815.1 Pseudoalteromonas sp. 31A1
CATCATAAAGGTATTCAAGTTCAAGCTGAGCGAGTGAACCTGCGGATAGCGTATTGTCACCCAAATCAAACGCAGTCACTTGGCTAATATCGACAGGGCTTGCGGTGCTTGGTGCCCGCGCTGTTTGTGGGCTAGTTATGTCGTAATCAACCGGGCCATCAAAGGTTATAAATGTGCCATCGAGTGTGAGTACGTTAGTGGCGGTAATATCAACATTACCTTGGCTGTCGAGTTTTATCTCGCCGCCTGCGTTGTGAATAATTAAATCGCCATTACCTGAGCCCGTAATGCTTATATTATTGTTTGTTTGTAAAAACGTAGAGCCAGTAGGCACATTAAGCTTTTACTCTTTAAGCGCAGCGCCTCTTAACCTCTTTGTGAATAATTCACTTAAAATATTTTTTGCACCAAGAGGAAAGAATGAGAAGTAAATGAGGGGCTCAATTTGAAATACAGGCTAAGGTGCTAATATTAAAAGGCTGCAGCGCCTAGCTTTACAACATCCATGTTGTTAATGAGCGGGTTACATTAATACTTAATATGTTTTAACAGCGGATATTAATTCTTCGTCATTATTATCGCGTTCAAAGTTTAAGTTAAATTGGCCTTTACGCGTAATTGTAAAAATAGCGCGTTGCCAATCTTCCACTTCATTTTTAATGGCGTGGTCAAATAACGTTTTAAACAACGCAGTGATATTTTCATATACAGCAATTGCATGCTGTGTATCGTCATCTGGTTTAATAAAGAGTGCTTTGCATTTAAGTATATTGTTGTTTTCGCAATCTAAAATAAGCTGAGCTTCATGCCATGGCGCATCTATTTGCTGATAAAGGTACTGACCTAGGTGTTGCGGGATGTTTTTAATATTAGGTTGCATTGGCTTTCCTTAGCGTTTAGTTATTGAACAACGACT
>NZ_WTKY01000031.1:926-32755 GCF_011378815.1 Pseudoalteromonas sp. 31A1
AAGTCGCTGTTATTGGTTTTAAGGAGTATGTCGCTCTGTGCATGCACTTTTACTGCACGTCCGGTGAGGAGTGATATTTCATTCTCGCTCGTAAGGGTTGCATTTTTACCACTGAACGCCTGGCTGCCACCACTTTGATAATTTACATGGTTGTTAGTTGTGGTTTGCGATACGGTATTTTTAACATCAATAAATTGATTGTTTTTAATAACAAACTGAACATTGTTTTGTTCGGTTTCAAGGCACAGGTCGCGCCCTGCGTGTAAATTTATAGTACCGAGTTGACTTATCCATTGAATAAATTGGCGGCCTGATTTTATAGCATTTAATTCAATATAGTGCTCACTGGCGAGTGTTTGTAAGATGACTTTGGGTACATCTTTATCGTCATCAAACATGAGTTCATTTTGCGCTGCGCTTAATAAGCGATTATGCGTTGGGTTAGCGGCTGTAACTACGCTTGGCTGGTCGGCGTTTAGTGCAAAACCCATTATAAATGTATTATTTGGGTCGTTATTAATACACCCAATAAGTACCTCAGAACCACCAACGAGTGGAAAGTGCCAGCCAGTGGCTTGAGGTTGATTTTCACAAGCATATAGCGCTAGTTTTTTTAGTGCAGGGCTTGATTGAATTACTGGGCGAGCTGTTTTATCAAACTCGGTACGAATACGGTATTGGCCGTGTTCATCTACAAATGCATTACTTGTGAGAGATTCTACGGTTGCTGGAAATACCATAGGCTTAGGTGTATGAGGCTCCGGCATTGCTTTGTAAGGTGTGCCTCGCTCTATAAATTGCGCTACGCAGTGATAGTGCGTTTCACCTTCATGGCTGCTTTCGTCATTTGCTTGATTAAGGGTGTGCTCTATTGCAATGCATAGCAAATCACCACTAGCAAACCCCATATTATCGTCAAGCGAAATTGAGCAGCCTGCAAATACATCAGATACATTACCCGTAAGCGTAATTTGTTTATTGTGTGTGGCTAATGCATTGCTAAAGCTTTGTGTTTGCGCTGATGCTTCGGCGTCTGAGTTTGCAGCAGGCTCGAAAAAAGATTGACTGTTACTGGCTACTTTTTGAAATTGTCCATGGGCATTACTTTGCGCTGCATTATTATATAAGGTTTGTGTTACTTCACTGTGCATAAAGCCGACAAAGTTACCCCAGTACTGGGCGTTCATCCCCGCGTTTGCTTTAACTTCTAATACACCCGTACTTAAGTAGGGGCTATTGAGGTTGCTGTCACTTATAACAAGTGTTTCGGTGTTTGATTCACTTTCAATCCAGTAAAAAAGACCATGCTGAGACATCAAGCGATTAAAAAAGGCCCAGTCACTTTCCATTGCTTGCACACATTGCTTTAAATGCGGTAAGGCGGAGCTTGTCCTAAAAACGATTTGTCCTGATGAATAACCTGCTTTTTGTGCTAAGTAATTTAATACATCTTGTACGTTTACGGTAATAAAGACTTTACTGTTTGAGGTGTCTTTTAAGGTGGATAATCGATCTTGAATGTTTATTTTAAAGCGATGTAGATTGTTGAATACACCCATATTGGTTACAGATGTAATCAGGCCGCATTGTTCTCTATATCTTTTATTTTTATTAACAAAAATCACACTGGCATTAGCAAGTAGTATATCTGTATTGATTTTTACTGAAGATTCAACGGTGAGTAAATAACTAAAGCCTTTATTAATTTTTTCGTAGCCATGTAGGTAAGTAACATTAAAGTCTTTGTCATTAACCTTCAAAAAAAAATTAGATTTAGTCAAAACGTTGCAATCCCTGCTCGGTAAAATTAGTGGCGTAAACATACCTTTTTGTGTGTTAATGATCAACTGGATAATTGTAACTCTAAAAATAAATTGAATTATCTTTTTGATTGTTTCATAAATGGGGATTGTTTTGTTTTATTGCGTATTATTCATTTATAACTGTTTTTTAGAATGTTTATTCTAATTCGTAAATCGCATTAATATTCTAATATTTTAAACCTTATATAGGTTGACAATAGCGGTTAGGTGTTTGTATTATGCGCCAAATAAATGGATTTATTACTAGCCTTAGACTAAGAGTTTTTTAGTTTAACTGATGACAAGGAGCATGTTGTGAATAAAAAAGAGTTTATAAATCAAATAAATAGCTTGTACTCCTTAGCTTGGTCACTTACTGCCAGCGTTTCTTCGCTGCTAGATCAGGTAGGTATTCCTGCCCATCGCGTTTTTTCTGAAAATTCTATAGAACACTTTTTCTTTTTTTTAAATAATCCTCCTAAAAGCAATGAAAAAGTTACTTTAATTAACGGTGATGTTTCTGTTTATATAAAAGAGCTTTCGCTAATAAATACTAAGTTAATTATGTCTATAGATGATGTTGTTACGCAGTCTTTGCTAGTTGATTCTCAAGAAAAAAGCAGAAAGAAGACCTTGTTCGGATTTTTTAAAACTAATAAATGGTCTGATTGTGCGAATGTAAGATTCAATAAAGTTATTTGCCCAGTTTATGAAGCTACTCTTTGCAAAACTAATTTTAATTTTAAATAAAAATATTTATTGAGGTAAAAAATGCGCTTTATTTTAAATGCGATTATAGGTTTATCACTTTCTATAATGTTAACTGGTTGTATGAGTACTAACGTAAGTTTAGATGTTAAGGCAACAGATAACTTAAATTTAAACCAATTTGATGAAGCGTTACCAGTCGTTTTAAAGGTATATCAATTGTCGGATATACAAACCTTTAAAACAGCTACGTTTGAAGAATTATGGAAGTCAGATAAGTCAGTTTTAGCTAATAGTTTAATTACATTAGAAGAGCGAACAATTCACCCTTCTGAACAATCTAAAATTAAGTTTGAACAGGCTGAAAATGCAAGATTTGTTGCTATTGTGGCTTTATTTAGAGACCGCAGTGGAGACAACTGGAAAGCGTATTACCCGCTTGCAGATGGCCCTGTTAAGTTATCTACATCATTAGATGTTTTGGTTACCAATAACGAAGTTCAGTTACCTGGCGTGGATAAGGCTGAGTAATGAATTTAAAAGCTCCCGCAAAGCCCGTTTGGGCTGAAGGTGTTTTGCTTGCCCAGCAACATTTTCAACTATTTGACGATTATCACGATCAAAATCAGGTTGTACGTCAAGCGCTAATATCACCGTTGGCATTTGGTTTACAGCATTTTGCTATTGATGAATCAGCACTTGCTCGCGGCATATTAAAAGTGACCAGTTTTAAGCTACTTTTAGAAAATGGCCGTTTGCTTGATTTCGATCGTCAACATCAAGATGATTTAAAACTAGAGCTTGATAATAACCACCAAGAGAGTGTTATTTATATTGCTATTGCTGCAAATAAAACAGTTAGCAATATTGAAGGTTATGCGGCGAGTGGGCAATTGAGCGCATATGAAGCGGATTATATTGATTTAGAAGATAATCATGATGCGTCGCGTAGTCGTGAGGTATTAGTTGCAAAACCTAAATTTATATTACTGTCTGACTCAGATGTAAAAACTTATTTTGACACCATTGCCTGTTTGAAAATAAGTCGCTCGGAAGATGGATCATTTGTTTTAAATAAACAGTTTGTGCCTCCTTTATTAAATATTAGTGCGTCTGCTTATTTGACTGAATTATTAAACAGAACTGCTAATTTAGTTAATGCAAAAGTTAACGTGCTGCTTAGTAGACGTAAAAATTATGGCTCAGTTACTGACTTTGGGCCAAATGAAATGAATACATTTTTGTTACTTAATGCAATGGCTCCATCAGCCAAGCGTTTAGATCATCTTAAAAACTTGTCATTGGTTCATCCGGAACGTTTGTATTGTGAGCTTGTTGATTTAATTAGTTCAGTTTCAATGTTTGAGCACAGCGATTTAGTTAACCAAGTACCACCATACCAGCATAAAAATTTAAGTAATGTATTCGGTCAGCTTGATGGCCTATTAACTCGTTTACTTGAAGGGGTTGTTCCTAAGAAAATGGTGGGCTTGAAACTTGAAAAAACCTCTAACGCTATTTATCAAGTTGCCACTATTGATTCTGCCACTTTTACAAATAACGACTTTTATTTAGCTGTGTATTTTGAATCTGAAGACACAAAATGGATTGAAACATTTAGTGACCAAGTAAAAGTTGGAGCAAGCGAAAAGCTCGATATCATGATTTCATCTGCTTTAGCGGGTGTACAACTAACGCATTGTCAGCGACCTCCGAATAAGCTGGCCATAAAAAGTGGGTATGAATACTTCAGGCTTGAGTCGCATGGTTTCATTTGGCAGCAAATTATTGAAGAGCAATCATTAAGCCTATTTGTACCATTTGGATTGCAAAGTGCACAAATTGAAATTGTTACCGTAGCACGTAATTAACGTTGAGTTGAAATTATGCAAGAAGCACAAAAAGAACAAGATTTAGTCGCGTGTATTTCGCCTGTAATTAATGCGCTAACACCATTAAAACTAAAGCAATCTACTAACTTAGAGCTTGAAGAGTTTAGAGAAAATTTACTAACTAGTTTTGATGACTATGAGCGTAATTGTTACTCGCAACAGGTAACAACAAGTTTAATGCAAGAAGTTAAGTTTGCTCTTACGGCTATGTGTGATGAATTTGTTATGAGTTCAGGTGCTCATTTTAGAATGGATTGGATGTCTCGACCGCTACAGCTTGAATTTTTTGGTAACAACCGAGCTGGTGAAGAATTTTTTGAACGTTTAGGTAAGTTGCGTACCGGCGGAGAGCAAAAGCTAGCTGCATTAGAGGTTTATTATATTTGTCTGCAGCTTGGCTTTGAAGGCATTTACAAAGTTAAAGGCATTGAGCAATTAAAAGCGTTAATTGTTGATGTTAGAGCTCAAATTGAAGATATAAAAGGAACACCGAGTTCTCAATTATCTGATAACGGTATACCTGCAGAAGGGTTTGCTATGAAGGTGGGGCGTAATATTCCTTATTGGGTGATTTTGGCTATTTGCTTGGGTTCTATTGCCTCATTATTTGCTGGATTTCATTATGTAATTAATAAGCAAGCAACGCAGAGTACTCAGGTAATAGACAACCAAATTGAAGTGCTGACTCAGCTCAATAAAACCAACGAAACACGATAGGTAACACAATGCAGGGAAGAGTTAATAAAAGCGGTTTAGTTCATTTTTTATTGGGCTTGGTATCATCGCGTGCAACGGGTCAACTTATTGGCTTTATAGCCGTTTTGAGTATTGTGTGGTTTGCCGGTCGCATGGTGGGTTTAGATACTACCGATAAAAAATTAATTGCGATGGGTGCTGTAACCGCTGTTTTTGTTTTATTTATTTTTATTCGTTGGTTATGGACTAAGCGCTCAGGCGATAAGTTAGCTTCTGAATTAGCAAGTCATAATGCCGGTTCGAGTGCTGAATTAAGCGAAATTAAAGAAAAAATGCAAGAAGCATTGGGGTCTTTAAAAGCATCTCATTTAGGTGCGGGTTATCGTGGTAATACCGCTTTATACGCTTTGCCTTGGTATATGATTATTGGCCCTTCGGCTACAGGGAAAAGTACTTTATTTGCAAATTCGGGCTTACATTTTCCTTACTCTAATTCGAGTGAATTGCATATCCAAGGTTTTGGTGGAACGCGCAATTGTGACTGGTGGTTTTCAGATCAAGCTATTTTAATTGACACAGCAGGGCGTTACACAACTGAGCAGTCAGAAAACAAAGAGTGGTTGTCATTTTTAGCGCTCCTTAAAAAATACAGGCCAAAGCTGCCTATAAATGGCGTAATGGTGGCTATTAGCGTTGCAGATGTATTAACTTCCGACAGTGAAGAAATTCGTCAACATGTAAAATTAGTACGTGAGCGTATAGAGGAGCTAATTACTCAACTTGGCGTTATCTTTCCTGTATATATTACTTTTACTAAAACTGACTTAATAAGTGGTTTTGAACCTTTTTTTAGCGACTTATCTGAAAAAGAGCGTGAGCAAGTATTTGGTGCTTACTTACTCGATATTAGTGAAGATCAAAAAAATGATCCTGCGGAAATGTTTGAAGTTCGTATGCAGGAGCTATATGAGCGACTGTGCGAGCAACGATTAAGTAAAGTTGCACGCGAGCGCAATGAGCATCGTAAGCAACTAATACTAGATTTTCCTAACCAATTTCAATCGGCTTCAACTAAGTTAACTGAGTTTGTTAACTTGCTGTTTAAGTCTAATCCGTATCAAGAAGTTCCTTGGTTTGCTGGTGTTTATTTTACATCGGGTACGCAAGAAGGAACGCCTATTGAACGCATTACTAATGGTGTACGAGATCAATTTGGTGCGGTTGTAGTTGACCAAAAACAAGAAAGTATTACTCAAAGTTATTTTATTAACCGCGTATTTAATGATGTTATTTTTAAGCTGCAGGATTTAACGCGAGGAAACAGAAAAAAACGGTTAGTAGGACGCTGGTTAAAAGGTTTAACCGTTACTTCGGGCTTGGCATCTATTGCCGCAATTACAGCACTTCTTATTACGTCATACACGAGTAATCAACTATTACTTAATCAAGGTGAATCACGTGTAAAAGCTGTTGTTGAAGCTAATGTAAGTAAGGCTAAAGATGAGCAAAAGCTCGCGGCTACGCTAGCTTTATTTGAGCACTATGGTCAGCTTAAAACTTACGAAGATTCACTTCCGTGGTATTTTATATTTGGTATTTATGAAGGTGATGAAACCTTAAATAGTGTTGCAAATGTACTATTTAATCAAATGAATCAACTTATTACTTACCCAGGTGAAGAACATCTACTTGCACAAATAAAGCAGTACGAAACTCAGTGGTTTGACAATGAAGATGAAGCAAAAGCAACTATTCGTCAGCAGTATTATGATGCACTAAAAATGCATTTAATGATGAGTACGAACCCTGAGCATATTTCAACGGAGTTTGCTAAAGAGCAATTGCTTAATTTTATTGCTGAGCATTTTCATATAGACATAAATGCACAAGAGCAAGCGCCAATTTATACACAACTGAGTAGCTTAGTTGATATGTACCTACAAAATATGGGTAGCGATATAGAGCAACCAGGTAAAATTGCATTTTGGCAAACTAACGAAACATCAATAGCACTCGCGCGCGATAACTTAAATACCCAGCCAGAGGCTTTCCCGTTATATCAACAAGTAATTACAAGTTTTGCTGAACGTAAAAAGCCATTGTTATTAAACGATTTTATGATTTCTAAAAATCGTGATGTATTTAAAAGTAAGTATAAAATCCCGTATGTTTATACAAACTTAGGTTGGCAGGAATATGTATTCCCAGAGATTAAACGTATTTCACGTTTGGTATTCTCAGGTGACTGGGTTATGGGTTCAAGCGATGAAAATGGTCAAAATGTTGTTGACGAAGCACAAGCTGAAACCTTGGCAAAGGCTATGCGTGCATATTACTTTAAAGACTACGGCAATACCTGGTTCGCTTTTATAGATAGCATAAAAGTACCTGCATTTAGAGATCTAAACGATGCAAGTATTGATTTTGCACGCCTTTCATCGATGGACGGCCCTTTTAACGATTTAATGAAACTAATTAACGACAATATTACGCTTGCTGACGCGCCTTTGAAAAGCCAGGCTTCAATAGGTAAGACGGCTGCTGATGTTGCAAATAAATTAGCTTTAAATACACCCACAATTACTCAAATGAGTACGGTTAGAGCGCCAGAGCTTGAAAGCCGATTTGCTGATTTAAGACGTTTTGCGCAGCCTAATGAAGATAAAAACTCTTCTGATTACTTAAGGCAGTACATTAGTTCATTAAGTAGCATTCATTCAGACATTAAAGCTATGGCAGCGAGTAATGAAGATGATGCTCAAGCAATGATATTTGCGCAGGACTTGCTTTCAGGTAACAGCCAAAGTAATGCATTGCAGTCTTCGTGGATTATTATTGAGAGCCAAACCCGAGCATTAGACCCTCAAACTAAAGAAACGCTAGATAAGCTATTTAAAGCCCCGCTTCACGGTGGTATAGCGACTGTCATGGCAAAAGCACGTACTCAGCTTAATCAAGAATGGGAAAACCAAGTTTATACTATGTACAACAGTAGTTTAGCTGGTAAATACCCGTTTAACTTAACAGGCCCTGATGCTGCTATAGCAGATGTGTCTGAGTTTTTGAATTCTGAATCTGGGATTTTATGGAGCTTTATTAATACCCAACTCAAACCATTTATGAAAGTACGCCGCGGTGTATGGGAAGAAAAACAATGGAACGGTGTAGGTATTGGTTTTAGCGCGCAATTACTTGATGGTTTAACTAAAGCAAATAAAGTAACTCGTTCGTTGTTCTCTAGTGGTGCTGATAGTGCTGGTTTTACTTTTCAAATGATGCCGGTTCCACACCGAGGTATTCGTGAAACGTACCTAGGCTTTAGTGAGCAAGGTTATCGTTATCGTAATGAGCCTGAAGAATGGCGTAATTTTTCGTGGCCTGGCCGTGGAGCAGCAGAAAAAGCGGTTCTGTATGGTTTAGATAACAAAGGGCGCCGCATTTCTATTGAGCAAGACGGACCTTGGGCACTACTAAAAGTGCTTAACTCAGCCAGTGTTAAGTGGATTAAAGGCACAGAATTTTTAGCAACATGGGAATTAAAAGATAAATCTGAAAAGCCGTTAACGGTGCAGTTTTCTCTTAAATCAGGTCGCAACAGCGGTATATTTTCAAAATACATGCTTACGTCGTTTGCATTACCAAGCTCTTTGTTTTCGCAAAGCCCTAGTTTGGCTCAATCGCAATCGCGAACGATGCAATAGGCCGCCTAGCAATGTTTAATTTATTTACTAAAAAGAAAACACCGACACTGGTTAAGCAACACAGCTTTGGTTTTATGGGTAAAACACCAATAAGACCAGACTTTGTAAAGCTTAATATTTCATCTAGAGAATCGGTTGGATTTGATCATTGGTTGCAAGAGGGCTTTGCACATTTAAACCGTGGTAGAAAAACAACGGATACAAGCCACTTGAATGGAACTAAGTCGTTGTTTTTTATATCGGGTAATGCTGATGATGGTGGTTTACTTGGCGTTTTGCAGCCAAGTAAAGATAGCAGTGGTCGGTTTTACCCATTTAGCTCTTTTGTACATAGTGGGCTTGATACATATAAGCGTCACCCGGCTTTTCTATTTTTATTTGCAAGCCAAGTAATAGAGCACCTTTTAGGTGTAAATGAAAATATTAAACAAGCTGCCAGTATTAATGAAATGGAGCAAAAAGCACAAGATTATAACCGTGTAGCTGATGCACTTAAACAGCAACCAAACTTAACTCTAGAGCTTGATAAACTTAGAACTATTCCGATGAGCGTTTTTTGGCAGCATTTAGGCCTGAACGATATTGCTAAAAGAGCAATTTTAATTGAAGAGCTATCGGCTGTGCTTAAATCTATCGCTAATAGAGGGTGTTTAAGAAGTCAGTTTGGTATTCGCCTACCAATGCCTAGTTTTAGTCATGAAAGTGCCTTAGTTGCCGGGTTTTGGTTGCACTTAGTTGCATCTATGGTGGCAGATCATAATTGGCAGCCTTGGTTTTTTTATCAGTTAGGTGATGAGAATCAAGCGCCTAGTTTAACTATTTTTTGTAGGCCTATTCCAGCGTCATACTTTAATAGTGTGTGGGAATACGATAAAAAAACAAACGATATTGTTGATCTATGTAATTTAAAAGTAGAAAAACAGCCGTCTTCACAAACACTTAATTTTGCTGATATGGATAACGTGAGTGTTTACGATGCACTTCGTCGTTGGTGTAAATCATGAGTAATAAAGCGCCGCATACACATACCACCTGGATTGAATGGCTTGAAGCATTAAGTGCTCCTCTGCCGGGGAACAAGTGTGGAGAAGATTTAAAATATGAAGAAACATTTAAAGCATTAAAAGCATCTTCATCAGGGGTGGGGGAAGTTGACTTTAAAGTGATGTTTATACAAGCATCCGATTTACTCAACACTCAAAGTAAAGATTTACGCATAGTAAGTTATTTAGCACTAGCTGCAACAAGTGAGTTTGGGGTTACAGGTTTAACGCATACGTTATTGTTATTTAATCGTTTGTTGACTACTTATACGGATGAGGTACACCCACTAAAAGCCAGAATGCGCGCTGCAGTCAATACATGGTTTTTGCAACAGCAAGAGCGTTTAAAAGGTGTTGCCCAAGGCCATAATACAAACGCTGAGCAATGGCCTGAGCTTATAGCTGCTTTAACCCAATACAACGAGCAGTGTGTTGGGTTGCTAGATAACGAATCTGGCCCTCTATCGACTTTGAATGAGTGGGCTAAAGAACAAGAAAAACGAAACCCAGTGCCTGTAGCTGAACCAGAGCAAGAAGAAAAAGCGATTAGCACAGAGCAAAAATTAGCTGAGAATTCAGCTGTAACGGCTCCAAAATCAGAAACTAATAATTCGGCACCAGCCGCAGTTGCTAGCCAGGTTAGTATTGGTAATGCTGATATTGCCTCAGATACAGCGTATTTAAGTGCGGTTAGGCAGCTACTTAACTTTGATAAAGAACAAAATAACATTGAACGAGTAATAAAGTTATCGCGAGCTGCACGTTGGACAAGATTGGCATTACCGGCTAACGAAAATGGAAAAACGCGTTTACCCGCTCCAAGAGCTGCAGCATTTGCTCCAATTGAAAATGCATTGGCAAGTGATCAACCTGAACAAGCTTTAAATTTAGCCGAAGGGTTATTTATGGAAGGAGCTATGCAATTTAATTTAAACCTTCAAGTACTTAGTTTAAATGCATTAAAAAAATTAAATAAATTGCCGCTTGTTCATTGGCTTGAACAACAATTAGTGAATTTAAATGAGCAGTTTCCTGCTTTAGTTTCCCTACAGTATGACGATGGAAGCCCGTTATGTTCATCTGTAAATAAAGAGTTTTTAAAAGAGTTATCACATTCTGCAAAAACAGAGTCTGTTAGCTCTCAAAGTAGTGCGTTTGATGAGCAGTATAGCGAGTTAATACAAGACGTCGAAAAAGGGCAGTTATCGACGGCATTAATTAAAGTCGATCAAATAAATATTTTAAACGATTTTGACAAAGCTCAAGCGCAATTATTAAAGGCTAAGTTATTAATAAAAGCTGAGCATTACGAACATGCTTTAGCGTTGTTAGGGGTGTTACTAAAACAAATAAAAGCGCATGATTTAGCGCAATGGCAACAATGTTTTTGCATGGAAGTATGGCGATTTTCCAAGCAGTGTTATGCAAGTTTGTCACAAACGCCAGAAGATGAAATGAGTTTAGCTGCTAAACATATTAGTCAGCAAATGATGGTAACTAACCCAGCACAAGCATTAGCGTGGGTTTAGTTACAAGGGCTTGACTAATATGTCGAGGTTTAATTGGAATTGAGTCGGTAGATAACCAAACTGCAAAGGAAAAAACATGAGTGATACATTTCAAAAAGAGATCCCCAGAGCTCGGATCAATATTTCGTTAGAGCTTGATACAGATGGCGCTTCACAAAAAAGTGAATTGCCATTAAAAATGCTAGTAATTGGTGACTACTCAAATGGTCAAAATAGCCAAGAACTATCTGAGCGTGAGCGCGTAACAATTAATAAAAATAATATTGAGCAAGTGCTTAAAGATATGGCGCCTAAAGCGAACTTTCAGGTAGCAAATAAAATTAAAGGTGAGGGCGAAATTAGCGTAAACCTTGAGTTTGATTCTTTTAAATCGTTTGACCCAGAATCAGTTGCTTCTCAAGTGCCAGAGCTTAATAAAATGATGGCTATGCGTAATTTACTTCGCGACCTTAAATCTAATTTATTAGATAACTCATCACTTCGTAAAGAATTAGAGCGTGTATTACAAAATCAACCAGAGCTAGATGAATTAAAAGCTAAACTGGATGAAATTGCGCCGCTGGCTTCTGAAGATGAAAAACAACCAATAACTGAATAAGGAGATTACCATGTCAATGCAAGAACAATTAAATGTTGCCGCGCATACCACGGAGCAAGCTCCTTTATCTACTTATGAAAATATATGTGGAATGGTTGATATTTCTCCAGTTTCAGATGAAATCAAACTTGATTCATTCAGAGATGCAAGCAACCTAGCCGAAACTCGTGCAAATGAGCGCTTAACAGCAGCTATAAATGTATTTTTAGATATGGCTAGCAGTAGCGGTCAAGAAGTAACGCGAATTGATAAATTACTTTTAGATGATTACATCGCAAAAGTAGACATTATTATTTCTCAGCAGTTAGACCAAATTTTACATCATCCAAATTTTCAAAAAATGGAATCAGCATGGCGCTCGTTACGCTACTTAATTAGCCGTACGCCTAACAACGCTAATATTAAAATAGAAATGCTTGATGTAGATAAAGAAACTCTAAGAGATGACTTTGAAGAGGCGCCAGATACAACGCAATCTGCACTATACAAGCATGTATATACCTCAGATTACGATACGCCAGGTGGTGAGCCAGTATCTACAATGGTTTCGAACTTTGAATTTGATTGTTCGGCACCCGATGTATCGTTACTGCAAGAAATATCTCGTGTATCTGCAGCTGCGCATTGTCCGTTTATGGGCAGTGTTGGTCCTAAGTTTTTTCTTAAAGACTCATTGGAAGAAGTGTCTAAAATCCAAGATTTGGGTTCTTACATGGAACGCGCTGAGTTCCTTCGTTGGAAAAACTTCCGTGAATCAGAAGACTCTCGTTACATTGGTTTAGCATTCCCACGCTTTTTACTACGTCTGCCTTACGGTGAGACAAATCCTCTTCGTAACTTTAATTACCAAGAAGATGTAAGTGCGCAGCATCATGAGCGTTACTTATGGGGTAATGCAACATTTGCATTTGCTGCAAACATTATCCGTAGTTTCCATGATAATGGTTGGGCTGTAAATATTCGTGGGCCGCAATCAGGTGGTAAAGTTGATAATCTTCCGCTGCATTCATTTGAAGCTGGTAAAGGTGTAGAAACTAAAATACCAACTGAAGTACTGATTTCTGAAACTAAAGAACTTGAATTTGCTAATCAAGGTTTTATACCGCTTAGTTATTATAAAAATTCAGATTTTGCATGTTTCTTTTCAGCTAATAGTGCCCAAAAACCGCAGGTTTTTGAAACAAATGAAGCAACAGCTAATGCAAGAATTAACTCACGCTTACCATATATTTTCTTAGTATCGCGTATTGCGCATTACTTAAAGGTTTTACAACGTGAAAATATTGGTTCAAGCAAACCTCGTCATGAATTAGAGCAGCAGCTTAATGATTGGCTTGGCGCATTAGTAACTAAAATGAACAACCCAGATGAATCTCTTATTGCTACGCATCCGCTAAAAGATGCAAAAGTAACTGTGGCAGAGATTCCAGGTAACCCTGGTTATTACAGAGTAAGTACGTACATTGTACCTCATTTCCAAGTTGAAGGGATTGATGTTCGTTTAGCGCTAGTAGGGCAAATGCCTGGCGAAAAATGAACTGCTACGCCGCCAATGAAACGGATTTAAGTACTATCAAATGCGTCTATTTGGTGAGTAGTTGGCTGGTGTACATAAAGGATTAAGACTTATAGTCTAAAAAATTGCCCCAAGTTGGTTGCAACCAACTTGGGACATTAAAAGGAGTTTAAAAATGAAGTGCCCAAATTTAAGTGGATTGGAGTTTTCTAAAAAAAATCTAGAGTATTTAGATAAAGCTAGAGAACTTACTAGACATACAGATCAACTTACAAAAGCACTAAGCTTCGGTAGTCTAGCTGCAATTTTTGTAGGTAATGGGGCCTTGGTCGCACAATTTAATATATCTAATACAGATTTTGCTTTGATGGCTGAGTCGTTATCCTCAGTGTCAAAAATTAAAAGATATGAGCTACAAAAAATTTCATATAGTGCTTATAGAAATAGTAGTTCTTATAAAGAGCGAGAATTTTGGAAGGCAATGATAAATGGTTGTAAAAATGATTAGAATATTGTGTATGTTCAGCTTGTTTTTGGTTTGCATTGCAAACGCAGTGGCCAGTGATAATAAAGTTTTTTTTGCGAAGAAAAAGCTACAGCTAGCAACAGTCGCATTTGAAAAGCAGATGGATAAATGTTTTTCAAATGCGAATAAAGTAAGCAGTACTGAGTTACAAAATGATGGTATTAGCTTAGAGATGACAAAGACAGCTATTGATTATATGCATTATTCTGCGCTGAGTACTTGCATGAAAGTTCAGTACGAAAATTATTTAAAAGCAGGTTACTTTTACAAAACAGTTACATTAAGTAAGGATATTGGTGATATTGATAGCTTTGTTTCAAATACTTGGGTATCTGAATTAGACGCAGAGTATAAGTTTAAGCAATTACCTAAAAGTGTACAGCAACACTTCGAAAAGTTAGCTGTTTTGCAAACTCCATTTGACGCGATGTCGTTAATACTAGAGTTAGATAATCCGTCTTTGTAAAAATTGCCCCAAGTTGGTTGCATCCAACTTGGGACATATTCCCCAGTGGCATGAAGCAGAGGGCTTTTTGGGGGGCATAAATATTACTATTTATGCCAATGCCAACTAACAGGAAACACTTCATTCTAAAAGGAGAATAATGAAATGGCAATTCCAGCGTACATGTGGTTAAAGGATGACCAAGGTAATGACATCAAAGGTTCTGTAACTGTTGCAGAGCGTGAAGGTTCAATTGAGATCCTACACTTTGATCATGAACTTCGTATTCCTACGGATAACGATACAGGTGAACTTACAGGTACTCGTAAGCATGAACCTTTTGTAATTACAAAAGCTGTTGATGCGGCTACGCCGTACTTGTACAAAGCGTGTTCAAACGGTCAAACACTTAAGCAATTAGAGCTTAAATGGTACCGTATTGATGACACAGGGACTGAGCGTGAATATTTCTGCCACAAGTTGGAAGATGTAAAAATCACTTCGATCTCACCAACAATGCATAACGTTAAAGACTTAGACAAGGAGCGTTACCCGCACCTTGAAACAGTTTGTCTACGTTACAAACGCATTACTTGGACTTACTTAGATGGCAACATCGAGTTCTCTGACTCTTGGACTGAAGGTCGTTAATTAGTCAGTAATTTTGAAGGATATGCGCAAGCATATCCTTTTATTGAGATGTAGATATGGCGTTATTCGATTTTTTAACTCAACCAGTTACACGCAATGGCCATCATGGTTTTCAAACTGATGAGCAGGTTAGTGTGTGCAAGCATTTAAATGAGCTTTTAAATGCAAGAAGAGGCGTGTTAAAGCACTTGTCTGACTATGGTTTGCCCGATGTAGAGGATATTTACGAGGGGTTACCATATTCACAACACACGTTAGCGTTTGAGGTTAAAAAATTGATAGAAAAGTACGAACCACGCGTACGATATGCAAATGTAACACCTGTTGAAATTAAAGAAGATAATTGTGTAATAAGGCTAGATATTCAAGCATTTTTAACGAGCGGACAAAGTATCAAGCTAAACACTCGATTTGAATCTGGCGGTAAAGCAGACGTTATGCAACATGCAAAAAACAATAATTAATATTATTTAAAGGATTGATGAATGCAGCAATATTTTGATGCACAAATGCGCTTGTTAACCCAAGCTGGTAAGCAGTTTGCTCAGTTTTATCCTGAGCATGCAGGAATGCTTAACATTGATGCATTAAAAGATAGAGACCCTCATATTGAGCGCTTATTAGAAGGCGTGGCGTACTTAACTGCCCATACTCAAAAGCGTCTAGATGAATCAGTCCCTGAGGTTTCAGAGCAGGTGCTGCGTCAACTGTGTCCAATACTGTTAAGTTATTATCCTTCTAGTACTGTGGTGCAATTTAAGCCTAAATTGGCTATGCAAAAAACACATTCTATTTCAAAAGGTTTACAGCTCAACCCTCCTAAAGCAAAGACCGATAATAAAAAAATAATTTTCAGTACAACCCACGGTTTAGATGTTGTCCCATTGGATGTTGAACATGTTAGATACCAAGAGTCGCACTTGGGTGCAGAGCTACGAATAGGGTTTAAGTTTGTATGCCAAGGTGAACGCAGCAATTTTGATTTATCTAAGCTAAATTTTTATTTACGTGGCGATACACCATTATGCAGTGCTTTATTTCAGTTGTTAAAAACACCTAATAAGCAAGCTGAACTTGATTTTGGTTCTAACCATTTTGAGTTCAATAAAAAGTTAAAAGCAAAAGGCTGCAGTGCGACTTATTTAGATATAGATGGCGCTTTACTGCCTAGTGCAGCTAAAAGCCATCCCGGATATGCACTATTACTTGATTATTTTAATGCAAAAGATCGGTTTTACTTTTTAACATTTGATGGTTTAAAAGACGAAGAGTTTCCTGAGCATATTGACCGTTTTGAAGTGGTATTTAGAGGGGATAATAAACTACCGCCGGGCCATCAGTTAAGTAAAGAAAATATTTTAATCAATTGTGTGCCAGCAGTTAATTTATTTAGCCAAGCCGCAGAGCCCATTAAAATAGAGCCTAACCGTACTGATTATATGATAAGTGCAGATCAGACTCGTTTTGACCACGTTTTTAGCTACACGGTTGATGCAGTTGCTGGTCGAAATTCTGTAACGGGGCAATCGTATGATTATACGCCTCGTTATCAAAGCGTATTTGAAGACGAGAAAAAGCTATTTACTGTGCTCACTAAAGATGTAGGTGCAGCAGCCCCAACTCATTATTTACAACTCCCTTTTAATTTAGAAGATGAAAAAGAAACTCTATCAGTTGATTTAACCTCTTTTAATGCTGGTTGGCCTCGTCAGCTTTTGCAAGAGGGAGACTTGAGCGAAGGCGGAAAAGACATGCCGAGTATCGTTGAGGTAAAAAATGTTATACGCCCAACTAATTATTTAGCATGTCCAAGTCAGCCAAAGCATTGGCAGCTTATTAGCTTGTTAAATGTAAAGTTTTCGCAAATTACGCAAGTTACAGAGCTAAAAAGGTTACTTGTGTTGTTTGACTGGTCTGATAAAGCTGAGAATAGATTAAGAATTGAAAGCATTTTAAAAATAACAGCAACGCCAATCAGCCAAATTAAGCGCGGAATATTTATCAAAGGTGTTGATGTACTTATTGATATTGATGAAAGCAAATTTGTTGGTGATGCCGATTTATATCATTTTTGTAATGTATTACATGAATTCTTTTTAATGTATGCCCCTATAAACGAAAGCGTACAAACGCGTGTTAATGCAATTCCTAGTTATAAGTCATGGAGTTGGGATATTGAACCAGGTAAGAGCTATCAGCTATGAGTTATGCTGAGAAAAGCCATGCGCATCCTGTTTGGTCTAAGTTACCCGCCCCAATGGAGCTACTTATAGAGCAGCCTTGGCGGTTTAACTTATTTAAAGCGATGAGCTTAATAGAAAAACACTGGGCTGCGCCTCAAGAGCTAGAGCAAGGGATCAGTAATAGGGTTGTTTTTAAACCTTTTAAAGAGCTTGGTTTTCCGGCTACTGATGTACGCGAATGTGTATTAGAAAACGACGGCAGGGGAAGATTAAGCTTATCGACCTCTTTTTTAGGCTTGTATGGTGTAGATGCACCCATGCCACATTATGTATTAGAGCAAGCAGCAAGTGATGAGCAAAGCGGTGACCGCGTTCGTCAGTTTTTAGATATATTTAATCATGTACTTTATTGCCAACTTTTTCAGGCCTGGAAAAAGTCGCAGATTAATATAGCGGGTAGAGGCGCGAGCCAATTTGATGGGTTAGTTGAATCTATTTTACTGGGTAAAACAGATCAAAAAATTCAGTGTGGTATTGCAAGTTTAAAGCAAACTAGTGCAGCAGGCTTAGCGCAGCTTCTTAAACATAGCTTAAATATAGACACGCTAAAGGTTGACGACACACGAGCTAATTGGCAAAAAATAGATACGCCAAGTGCAATAGGCGAAGAGAGCCAAATGGTTTTAGGTAACTCTGCAGTACTTGGTACACAGGTATTGGTTAGTGGAAGTATTTTAACAATAGATATAGGCCCAGTTAATAGTGATACAGCCATGAGCTTAACGCCAAGAAGCGAAGAAGGTATAAAAATGGCGGCACTATTATCTGCGCATCTACCAAGTAATGTAGAGTGGGTTTGCCAAATAAAGGTAGCTAATGAGGCGGTTGCTGAGCAAGCACTTGGTCAGCAACCGTTAGTACTTGGACACAATTCATATTTAGGGGCTGCAGCTGCAAATACAACAACACATAGCTACAGTCATCAACAGTATAAACACTAAGGAATTAAGGATAAAAAAATGGATGCTAAAGGTATAAAACAACTCATAGATAAATTAAATGGCCACACCGCAACAGCACTTGAATCAGCCGCTGGGTTTGCGAGTAGTCGTAGTCATTTTGAAGTGCTTCCTGAGCATTTACTTATTAAGTTGATGGAAGAAGGAAGTAATGGTGACCTTGAGCACATTTTTCATTTTTTTAATATTAATCAAGATAAAGTATGGCATGAGCTATTAGACTTTTTAAATAAACAGCCTGCCGGTAATCAAAGTAAGCCTACATTTTCTCGTCGTTTATACGAATGGCTAGAGCGTGCATGGTTAAGTGCTAATGTTCAGCATAAAAGTGATTTTATAACCGGTGCTGCACTTATTGACTCATTAACAGAGTTATTACCTTACAGCCCTGTACTTCAATTACCTGCTTTACTGGATAAAATAGATTCACGTTTTTTAGCTGAAAACTTAGATAAAATTTGTCAGCAATCTTCAGAACGTTTAAACCCAGTAGCTAAATCAAAGTCTGTAAATCAAACAGATTCATCGCACGGTACAGCTGCGCTTGATGAGTACTGTGAAGATTTAACTGAAAAAGCAAAACAGGGTAAAATCGACCCGGTTCTCGGTCGTAATGACGAAATTCGTATGATGGTCGATGTGTTATGCCGTCGAAGAAAAAATAACCCTATTTTAGTGGGTGACCCAGGTGTAGGTAAAACAGCAGTGGTTGAAGGTTTTGCCCAGCGTATAATTGATGGGCAAGTACCAAGTGATTTGCAAGGCGTACGCTTATTGGTGCTTGATATGGGGTTATTGCAAGCAGGTGCCGGAGTTAAAGGTGAGTTTGAGCGCCGCTTAAAAACAGTAATCGACGAAGTTAAAAATTCAACAACGCCAATAATTATGTTTATTGATGAAGCACACACTTTAATTGGTGCCGGTGGTGATGCAGGCATGAGTGATGCGGCAAATTTATTAAAGCCAGCATTAGCGCGCGGAGAATTAAGAACCGTTGCTGCTACAACATGGAGCGAGTATAAAAAATATTTTGAACGTGATGCCGCACTAGAGCGCCGTTTTCAGCTTATTAAAGTAGATGAGCCAACAGAGCAAGCTGCTCAATTAATGCTAGCAGGCTTAAAAGATAAATATCAAGAGCATCATAATATTCAAATTACGGATGATGCTATAGAAGCTGCTGTTGTTTTATCGTCGCGCTATATAACAGGTCGCCAATTACCAGACAAAGCTATTGATGTATTAGACACCGCAGCGGCAAGAGTGCGTATGTCGTTTGCTACAGATCCTGCTGCTATTGAGTCTGAGCGCGAGCACATTAATTATTTAGAAACCAGAATTAATAGCCTTAATATAGAGCTAGGCCAAGGTTTAGTTGTTGATAAAGATAAGCTTACCCATTTAGTTGAAGAGCTGGTTATTGCACAAAATAAATTGGCGCAACTTACTCACTCGCGTGAGTCTCAAATTTCGACTTTGAGTCAAATTAACGAGATAAAGCAGGCAACTGATCAAGAGCTTGATAGCGAATCATTACTGACACTTCGCCAATCGCTTAAAGAGCAAAATACACAAGACAACGGCTTATTTAGTGAAGTAGATGCAGATGCTGTTGCACAAATTATTTCACAGTGGACCGGTGTGCCTGTAGGGGCAATGGTAAAAGATCAGATTAGTAATTTAATTAACCTAGAAGCCACAATTAGCCAAGAAGTTATAGGGCAACAGGCAGGATTGGCTAAAATAGCGCAAACGCTAAGGGTGAGTAAAGCCGGCGTAAGTAACGATGAAGGTCCGCTAGGCGTATTTTTATTGGCAGGCCCCTCAGGTGTAGGTAAAACAGAAACCGCTCGCTGCTTAGCTAAACAATTATTTGGTGGCGATAAGTTTTTAACCACTATAAACATGAGTGAGTACCAAGAGTCGCACACTGTATCGCAATTAAAAGGTTCACCTCCGGGGTATGTTGGTTATGGAGAAGGAGGTGTATTAACCGAAGCGGTAAGGCAGCGTCCATATTCAGTAATTTTACTTGATGAGGTTGAAAAAGCGCACAAAGATGTAATGAACATGTTTTATCAAGTATTTGAGCGTGGCACCATGCGTGACGGTGAAGGGCGTGAAATAGACTTTAAAAATACTGTAATTATCATGACATCTAATTTAGGCTCAGCAGAGTTAATCGATGCGTGTACACCGCCTACAGTTATAGACCTAAGTCCTCAAGATGATGAGGAAGAACAGGTACAGCAAAGCGAGCAAGAAGCAGCTATTAACGAAGCGCTAAATCCAACGCAAGCACCTATAAATGAAGACGGAACACCTTGGAAAGTACCATCAATCGGTGTGCTTACTGATTTAATTAAGCCGCAGCTACTTGCTTTTTTTGCGCCGGCTTTGCTTGCCCGTATGCAAGTTATACCTTACTTAGCGCTTGATTCAGAAGCACTGCAATCTATCGTTAGCCTGAAACTTGAAGCTATTGCTACACGTTTGCACGAAAACCACAAAATGCAGCTACGAGTAGATGCCAGTGTTTTAGAAAAACTGACTACTCAATGTACGCTTTCTGATAGTGGTGCACGTATGGTAAATGCAGTTATAGAGCAGCAAATACTCCCTGGTATCGCTAAATCAATTTTAGAGTTTATGGCAGAAGAAGACATGCCTGATATTTTAACGCTGGCTGTTGACGAACAAGACGAAATTACAGCGACATTTGCAGATAACGCTTAAATAAAAGGACGTAAAAATGGGATTCATGGACATATTTAACGAGCTCAAGGCCAATAAAAGTCACTTTAGTGTTGCTATACAGGGCATGCCTGACGGGATGGTCTATGTAACTGACTTTGAGTCTAAAGACGATCGTTTATGTGAAGACTATGAATTTAAAATCCAAGTATTGAGCCCTGAGCATTTAACATCTGAAATGCTAATAGGCAAAGATGTATCGTTATCACTAGTGTGGTCAATGTTAGATCGGACTATATCAGGGTTAATTAGTGGTTTTATAGCGCATGGTCAAAGTCATCAGGGGTACCACTATACTTTGATCATGAGTTCTCATTTAACATTACTTAAGCATCAGCATTCTAACCGTGTATTTACTGCTATGGATGCAGGTAAAATTATTTCGAGCGTGTTTGAAAAAGCAGGTTTCCCTGCGCAAAAATTAAATGTGCAAGCAAGCTCAACCATGCTTGATATGACCGTGCAGTACAACGAAACTGATTACGAATTTGTAACACGCTTAATGCGTAAGCACGGTTTTGTATACAGCTTTGTAGAGCAAACGGGTGGTGAATGTACATTGTATATTTGCAATGATTCTAATGGTATAGCGCAAGAGTTTGATGAAATAAACCTAAGCTATGTACCGCCATCTGGGCAAGTAAGAACGAGTGAGTCAATTTTTGCTATAAGCCGGCAGGCCCAATTATTTCCACAAAGTACGCACTTAGATGATTACAACTACCAAGCTCCGGGTAATTTGCAAGTTTCAAAAAATAACAGTGCGTCAGTTATTGGTTTTGGTGAAGATAGTCATTACGGTGATAATTACGGGCAATCAAACGAAGGCCAAGACTTAGCAACTATCAGACAGCAAGCGTTTGATTGCCAACGTGAGCAAATAATAATAGATACAGACTGCAGGGCGCTTCGCCCTGGTATGCGTTTAAATATTTATGACCATCCAGAGCATGATGGTCAGTATTTAGTGACGCGTGTAGAGCACAAAGGTAGCCAAAGTGCTTCGGTTGAATACGGCTCAAATGTGAAGGGTTTAACGTATAAAAACCAGGCTTATTTAATTAGTGTTAATCAGCCTTATAAAGCTCCATTACGCCCAGCGAGACGTGTGTTTGCAACGTTTAATGCATTAATTGAGCAAGAAATTGATGACAAAGGAAATTACGTAGTAAAACTACCATTTAACCAAGATGGAGAAGGCCAAGAAAGCCGTCCAACACGTTTAATGCAACCTTACGGCGGCAGCGGGCACGGTATGCATTTTCCACTAACGCAAGGTACAGAAGTGCTCGTGTGTGGTGAAAATGGTGATTTAGACAGGCCTATAATTTTAGGCGCGCTTTATAATGAAAATGCTCCAAATCCTGTTACGAGCGAAAACCCAACTGAAAACAAATTAGTAACTAAAGCTGGGCACAGCTTTGTAATGGATGACAAAAAAGGCGAAGAGAAGATAAGCCTTGCCAATAAAAACAATAAAAACCAATTAATACTCGATGCAACAAATGGTGCGCACCAGGCAATGTTAAAGTCTGTTGATGGTGATGTTAAAATTTCAGCGAAAGAAAACCTTCAGTTTGTTGCCGAGAACGACGCAAACTTTACAGTCGCTAATAATTTTACAACCCGAGTAGAAAACAATCTGCAAATTCAAACCCGCGAGGGAGATATTACAGTTACCTCGGCTGCGGATTTAACTCTAAACTCAGCCTCAAATAGTCGTATTCAAGCGGCTGACGGTAACTTAGAGCTCACAGCAACTGATGAGCTTAAAATGCAAGCGCAGCAAGACATTAGCGTTTACTCGGTTGACGGCAACCTTGAGCTACAAGCACCTCAAGGTGATTTAGAGCTAAATAGTGGCGGTAACATCACTATAAAAGCAAATGGGCAGGGTTCAATTCAGTTAAGTCAAGGTGGCGCAAGTATAGAAATTGATGCTGCGGGTAACCTCACAATTGATGCCACTAATATAACGTTAAGTGCCACTAATATAGCAATTAAAGGCAGTGCAATTAGTAATAACTAAGTTAAAGGAGTAATTTAATGAACGCTAAAGTTAAAAGTATATTTAATCACGATCAGCAACTTGCACCTGTAAGTAAAGTTGATGAATTTGGCCGAGTTAAAGGCGTTACAATAAATAACGACGAACATAATGTGGTAGCACAAGCGGCGCATATAACACCATGCCAAGTGGGCGACACAGTACTGCTTACCCATACTGCACAGGGCTTTATAGTAACAGGCCTACTTGCAAATGAAGATCAAGCACCCGCTGCATTCATTCAAAATAGCCAAGGCCATATTGTTATTGAAGCTCAGCAAAGTATTAGCCTTCAAACGGCTAAAGGGACGATAGAAGTATTTGCCGACGGGACGATAGTGCTCGAAGGGCGAGATATAACGGCTAATAGCGAGCAAGATCTTACTTTGGCTGGCTGGCCAATTAGGCTCAATTAACACTATGTTTGCTCAAGTCGCTAAAGTTAAGCAGCATCAGCAGCGTTTAACTACTCTATTAAAACACAAACAAAAGTTGCAAGCGCAAGGTGTTTATCCGCTTGCTCGACTCAATGTAATTGAAAGCCAATTACTAAATCATTTATACACACTCAGCGATTTAAAAAGTGATGCACCCACAGATTACTTTGCAGGTAAAAATTTAACACAAGTAAGTCATTTAGCGCTTAATGAATTTATTACCCTTGCGATAGAAAGCCCAGAGCACCACAGTATCTACACGCTATTGCTACAAAGTCTTAATTTAAAAAGTGAACTTAACAGCGGCGAAACTTTTTTAGCTTTAAAGTCGGATAAACATTTAAGTTATTACAGTGTATTACAGCACTTACTTGGTTATTGGCAGTTAGATGATAATAAAGCACTGCGTAATAGTGTACTCAACGAAAAAGAACAGCTTGATAGTACCGCGATTACTTTACTTTTTTCACAGCACTTAAGCGAAACAGAGCTTAGCCATGCCATGTTACATACTAACTTTGATATTGCTTATGCAGCACTCGTGAATGCCTATTGTAATAAAACAAGTAACTTATCAGACATACTATTTAAAGTATTTGCTAAAACAAATGATGACGACAAAAAAGCAAAATTACTTGCCCTAGCAGGGCTTACTAACGATCCGCGCTGGGATGAACCTTGCCTACTTTTTTGTAAAGCTAACCCCGGGCTTTGCCAGCATGTACTAAGCCACTTTGTATATAAGCGCGCATTGCCTTTATTTATTAATTTAATGGCGCATGGGGTAACTCAAAAACCAGCTTACGCAGCATGGCTAATTATTACTAACAGAGCGCTTGCCCAAGCAAACAAAGTAACTGTAGTAGAACCAAATAACGAAAAAAATGTACACAGCGGCATAAACCTTGATGATGCAGAGCATGCAAGGCAAGCGTTTGCATTAGTGCCTGGGGATCAATTGTTAAACGGCGTTAGCTTTGTGTGCAGTAATGCAAAACAAAAATTAAAAATGCTTGCAGGTGAAGTTGTGCAACGCGTTGTAGCACCACATTATTCTTTGCAAAAGGCCTGTGGTTTGTACCATGTATTACTGAGCGCCAAACAATGGCAAAGTGTTATAGCGGAGAGCCCAAGTGCTGAATAACTTTTCTCCTTGGCAGGCTAGCTTTTTTGATGGTTGGTTGAGTGACCGTACGTTGGCTAAAGTTGTCCTTGTAAAACAAAACTTTGAATTTGACGAAAAAGGCAATGTAACACCAAACGAGCCCGGCCCCGATATTGTTTTAGCAGATGACTACGATGGCGACCCCGCATATACACCACTGAGTGAAGTAAACGAGCAAGTCGCCTTTAAAACAGGTTTTGAAGTGTATGGCGACTTTACAGCTTACCCACCCAAAGCCAAACAAGCACGAGTAATTGAAGTAGAGCTTGGTCTCCATAATAAAACGCAGCCACTATTTAAAAAGCGTTTACGTGTAACTGGCGCACGCTTTTGGAAGCGCTCTTTACTTGGGCCTGTTGCAACTGATCCTAATATTATTGAGCCTACACCCATTAATTACAGTAATGCTTTTGGTGGAAAAGACTTTAACGATGAGTCTAATTATCTGCTTGAAAATCCGATAGGGAGAGGGTTTAAGCTTAAAAACAAACAAGCAAAAGGGCAGCAATTACCTTGTATTGAATACGCAAACCAACTACTTCGTAAACCGAGCCATACTACCCCAGTTGCAAGCTTTTCAGCTATACCATCACATTGGTCACCGCGAATAGAACTTATGCCCGACATCGATCAAAAAGCACTTATGGCAGGCAATTACCCGTTTAAAACAGTGCTTGATGAACATTTTAATAATATGGCACCGCTAGATCAGCGAGTAAAAAAAGAGTTTACACAAGGGTGGGCTTTTTCGCTTTCTGGGTTATACCCGTTACAAGCTTATGGGCAGCATCAGCGAGTTGAGCTTCCCTTTGAAGAGCCTATTGTTCAGCTAGTTAACACATTAAACAGACATACCATTAGTTTGCGCTGCGATACGTTGGTTATTGATTCTGACGCGCAGAGTTTTTCTTTGTTATGGCGCGGTTATATTGACGCAATACACGTAGGCGCAAATAGCCAGTTAGTCGTGGCGCAAAAGGAAACTAACAATGAAGTTTGATGTACTTTGCCATATAAATGCCAGTGGATGTACACCAAGTAGCTTGTATACTGCTGTTGCAAATCAAATGTTGTTTTCTAAACCGAGTAAAGCGCTAATACGTTGCGATATAAGCTTAGATGCCCCCTACATAATGGTAGAAATAGAAGAGCTTGCTCAGCTTGATAGGCAAACCAAATGCTTACTGTTATTAAGTCAGTTGCTTGAAAATATTGATATTACAACACTTAGAAAAACATCCCGCATAAGCCAAATAGTGTTTGTATTACCACAGGATGAGTCAAACAACCCAGTAATAAGTGACGATACACTCAGTGAGCTTTTAGCTGAGGTGATTTCGCAGCAAGTCCCTGACTTTATACAAACTACAACGCTTGATTTAAAAAGCATAGCGCCAGATACCCTCATTATCGCCGTAGATTCATGCGTTAGTTACCAATACGTAAGCCATCAAGCAAAAAATAACGTGGTGCAAGTGTTAAACGGCCCGCCAGGCATTATTAATGGTGAAGGTGGATGTGTATTACTTACCCATTTACAAGGCACCCTTAGTGCACACCTTTATAATGGTGAATTAAACGAACAGCTCAACCAAGCTGAGGCTTGTGTTAATGATACTTACCTATTTGCAGGAAAGGAGTCGTTAGTATGGCAAAAAAAATGGTTTGCTAATACACAAGCATTGTATAGCCCAGAAGACGAATTAATAGAGCTCGCCAACTTAAATAATACTATTGGCCATCAAGGCGTTGCAAACGATCCAGCGGGGTTTGTGCTTGCAAATAGCTATTTAAATAACCCACTAAATGAAGGGTTACAGCATGTATTTTTATTATTTAATTCACCTAACGAGCAATTAATAAAAATTTCAAGGAGTGAAAATTCATGACATACATTAATGCAGCCGCAGGTAAACAAACAGGCAGTGTTCAGTACGACATCGACGCGCTAACCGCCGATGTGCGTTCAGGCGGATCGTTAACATGGCGACACAACAACCCAACTTTGTTAGGACTTAATAATAGCGCACGAAGTAACGGCGCATTAGGTAAAGCCAGCAATGTTGCTATTTTTGAAGACAGAGAAGCCGGTGAAGCTGCTTTTTTAGATGAAATAGCACGCCCTAAATACCGTGAAAAAACACTCGGTGAAATGGTAAACACCTTCATACCCGGCTATATAATTCCGCCACCAGAATGGGATGATGAAAAAAACGAACCTATTTTGCCGTGGAATGAGTCTCAAACCAATATGGATGTTAATAAACCTATCACTAATGCCCAAGCATTTTTAGATTTAGTGTCGAGCCACTTAGGGTGGGAAGCCGGCAGCGAAGAGCAATTAACCAAAGATACGCAATCGCAAGCAGCGCAAGTAGCCACAGTATCAGGGCAAAATGTATTAATTAATGGCCGCACTGCAGTGCACCAAAGTAGTGGCGGCAAGCTAAGCACCATAGATGTATGTTTAACGACGGTAGGCCCAAGTGTTATCCCAATACCTTATCCAAATATGGCTGCAGCAAGCGATGTAGCAAGTGTTGCCGGGTCAGTAAAAATTAACGGAAATGGCGCGGCTAACATCAAAAGTAATTTTTCAAAAAGTATGGGTGATATGCCCGGTGATAAAAAAGGCCTAATGAGCGGCACTAACGATGGAAAAGCTGAATTTATAATAGGCTCATTTAATGTGCTCATTGAAGGCAAACCCGCAGTGCGCCAAGGTGACTTAATGATTTCAAACTCAAAAAACACCCCGCCTATGCCGCTAGCGCAATCAGGTGGCGCATCACCAAGAGGATTGAGTGTAGAAATGAGGGATAGTTTGGCTGACCAGCAAGCCGGTAAAAAAATAGTCATAAAAATATCAGGATCAGAAAAGTTAGATGAAGATGGAGTGTCAATTGTATGAGTGATCTAAATGTAGCAGATAAAATTGATGAAAAAAATGCGCATAGAGAGCTTGTTTTTGAACGCCAATCAGATGGTGTAAAAAATGTATCACTAATGGTTAGAGATGAATCTGTAAATAGAAGCAGTAAAGGCTACTATAAAATCCCGTTATATCAGGTAGATGCTAAAGAGGAGAGTGATAATACAGCTGATATTGAGTTAGTTCATATATTTCCAATTAGATATGCCCACCCTGCAGATGAAATTGACGATCATAAAACGAACTTAAGAGATGGCTTTTTATACATTTTTGTTGACGGTCATTTATGGCGTGAGCTTAAGGTAACGACTAATAAGGATGTTACAAGGTTTAAAGATATTAACCTTGCTTGGCAAAAAGGCGCTCTTACTTGGAAGCAAAATAAAGGTTTTCGCGAGGCAACTGGCGAAGCACTTAAAACAGTCATCGTACCATATAAGCTAAATGGACAAGTTTGTGAGGTACAAATTGCTCATTCTGAAATTCAATGGCCCTGGAAGCAGATACAACTTTTTGGTGGCCTTAAACCAGAAGATCCAAGGTTAAACTATGGAGAGCCTGTTAAGCCAGGAGAGAATAATGCTGATGCAATAGAGGTACGAAACAATAGGTTGTTTACGTTAGATAAGCTTGGGGATTTTGAGCAAGGCTATAATAGCGCGCAGCTGCCGAAGCATGTTGTATTAGATGTAACAAATAAAGCTGGGGTTTATCAGCCAATTATTCCAGATGTGCTTGGTAAGGCCCGCCAAGCCTGTGCGGATATAGCTCTGGCTCGTTCAATAATCAATACATTACTCTTAGATAAAGCAGCTAAAGGTAAATCCGTTTTAAGTGTCGATGAACTTACTAAAGAGCAGCGAGGAGAGCTTGAATTAGCCTCATTTATTCAACAAACCTTTTTTGCTTTTCCGCAGTCAGTGTCTGACAAATTAGCAACATATGGTGAAGACAGTGTCTCTGAGCAAGAACAAAAGATTGCTTCAGATTATAAAAAGTGGGTAGAAAATAAATTTGATAAAACAGCATTCAGAAAGTTTTTAGATACAGAGCAAGTGCATGTGCTTGGTCAGTATATCAATGAGTTAAGAGCCAATGTAAAAGACCTTATAGAGGATGAAGAGACTGCTTCTTGCTTTTATCAATGTGCAAGAGATTATGCATATCACACAGGTAACCGACGACTCGAAATATATCAACTTATGTGTGATGTATTAGCCCCTCTAAAAGATTTAACGGCAGACATGCTTCGCTCAAGTGTAGTGTATGACCAAGACGCGAAAAAGCTTGAGCAAATCGACAGTAATGACTTAGGGCAATATATAATCTTAAAAGTGTTAGGTACACACCCAGAGGATACCAGTGACCGTTCAAATTTATTAAAACTACATAAGTTACTATTCCCTGATGAAACCAATAGTAAGCCAAATTTAACTGAATATAAGTGTTTTCGAGATGAAGAAGACCCTAAAAACGTTGATTTTTCTATTGATGAGTTTAAGGCTTTGGAAAAGCAAGATGATCAACTTGATGGTTATATAGAAGGCGATTTAACGCAAGTATTTAGGCGTAGTAGCCAAGCTGTATGGGGCTTTTTTAATATTATTATGGAAGTACCATCTGCCACTTATTCTATGTCTCAAGGTGGCGGAACAATTAAAGATGTGTTTACTGCCCGCATGCAAAAACAATCTAGTTTACAGCGAGAAAGTAATGAGGTAAAGCAACAAATATCAAACTTAAAAGAACAGATAAAAAATAAACAAGACGAAATTAAAAGTTCTGAAAAAACACGCAATGAGCTAATTCAAGAAGCGCGTAACCAAGGTATTGATAGCGATGACATCACCGAGCAATTAAACAGGCAGCTTAAACAAAGAAACAAAGAACTAGAGCATTACAAAACATTACTTAAACAAGCAAAAACAAAAAGTAGTGTCACCCGTGCGCATCTATCAACACTAAAAAGTGTGGGTTTAGACATGCTTAATAGTGAGGCACGTATTAAGTCAGTTGCGATGTCGTATAACCCCTATCAAAAAATAATGCATCTCGCGCACATGGTTTCTGATGGTTTACTCGTTGAGATTGATATTGATGTTAATGACTACTATGAAGGTAACTTACCCGATTCAGTCGTCCCGCTTAATTTTAACAGCCGTTCTAAGCGTGCCGAACAACGAATTTTAGAATTTAATAAAATAACCGAAGGTATTGACGAAGCACTGAGCCAGGGTAGTTACCCTGGCAATGGCGGAACGCGGCCCATTGTTAAACTTAAAATTAACGATAAAGTAACGATACCAGCACGTTTAGATCTTATTACAAGCTTAGATGGCTCTTTAAATGAATTAGAGGCCATGGTTACTAAGCAATACTACCAAGCAGACAGCGCTAAGAACAAAGTGATACAAAAAATGGTGGTGTTAGACAAAGATAAGTTATTAGCTTTAAAAGCTGCAGAGAAGAAATTAGGCGATACTTTAGAGGCTTTTGAAACTGCTCAGCTTAAAACTAACTGGGATTTAACTGGGTATAAAGATCATAATAAATCCCTCAAAAAATACGCGCAAACAGCATTGGGTAAGCAGCAAAAGGGCAAAGTTGGCTCAGCCAGTATTGGTGTTTTACCGTTTGTTACTGGGCTAGAAGTCATTAATTTTTATACCGTTATAACTGGAGATGGCGTTAGTTTAATGGATAAAACGTCAGCGTATGCTGATTTGTTAGATGTTATGGTGAATATTGGTAAGGACCTTGTTGAGCGTCGTTATGGTATGCCAAGCTCTGAACAGTTGAAACTTTTCTCTAGAAACAAAGTGCCTGCTAGTGAGTTTACTAAAAAAATACTAAGAGGAAGGCTCAGTGTTATCTCTGCGAAGGTAGCCTTATCTTATGCCGCCAATGCAGCGACGTTCCTTGCAGGCGCAATAAGTACATATGTGGCCGTGAGGGATGCGGTTAATGAATATAACAAAGGTAATATAGGCCTTGCGACAGCAAATTCTATTATGGCTTTGGGCTTTTTAAGCATGACAGCCGCATCAGGTATTGCAATCATTACCAAAGGGGCGTCAGCATTAATTGCCGTATTTGGCATTGCCGGCTTAGTAATAGTTCTAATTGCGGCAGGGCTTATTTATTACTTTAGCGAATCAGAGGTTGAAGCCTGGCTACATGCATGCCCATGGGGTAAGGCTGCATTTGTTAATGATGGCTCAACGAGTGTACGAGCAGAACAATGGAGAAATCGCCCTGATTTAGCACTACTCGATATATATAACGCGCTTTATAAGCCTTATGCAAAAGTAATCGCGAATGAACACTCCAAAACAGTCTCAATGGGGCTAACAGCTCCCGTAGCTGCAGTGAAAGAAGGTGTCGATACAAAAATTAGCTGGCGAATGCTTCCACCTGATAAGGGAATGCTAAATTATTATGCGGCATCATTATTAACAGATTATGACTCTAGGCTAGCAAGATACACTAAGCATAAGCACTTTAGTCAAATCCCTTTAGACTCGGTTATTTTTCTTAAAAGTCTATGGACTTTGCAGCCAGCTCGAACAGGTTGGCAAGCTGAAATAAATAACCACGTTTTATTGGCCGCGCTCGGGTTAGAATCAGGCGACCAAATAGAGCTTAAATTAGAGGCAACAGTATATCCTAATGGTAAAGTTCAACCGACTATTCAAGGTTTTAATAGTAACTATGGCTTACCAATTGAGTATTACAAGGCGGGTGAAAAGCCTGGATTACTGTCTTTTAATGATGACCGTAAGTACAGTCACCGCATTGGTCAGGTTATAAGCCAAGCAGTAATTAATTTATAAGAAGTAGATCGCGTAAAGGAGTAACTATGAACATAGATGATAAAAACGCAGAGGACGAAAGAATACTTGATAAGCTAGTTGAGCGCTATATTGCTGAAGAGGAAGATGGCTTAACTCACGAAGAGCGAGAAAAAATAAAAAGAGAAAACCGTATTAACGCAATTAAACAGTGGTGCGCTGAAAATCCTGGTCGAGACCCCGCTAGAGCGAAAGATAAAACCATAAAACAACTCGCTCTAGATGAAAAAGCGGTCGTCCGATTAGAAGAATTTAGAAAAAATAACCCTGAAAAAATGCTAGAAATCGAAAGGAGAGGCGATAACAAAAGTAAATACCGTGATAATAGACAAAC
>NZ_WTKY01000032.1:0-31546 GCF_011378815.1 Pseudoalteromonas sp. 31A1
ATAGAAGATATCCCCGATGGGTTAAGCCAAAACCATCTAAGTATCCCCATAAAAAGAAAAATGCCAGTCAGCTTAACTGACTGGCATTACGCTTTTAGCGTCGTTTTTTTTGCTTTAAACTTAATTTTTGTTACTGTGAATAAAAAAGATGAAACAGCATGACACCAGCAATAGATCTACTTAAAAAGCAAAAAAAAACCTTTGAAGTACTCAGTTATGAGCACGATAAGAATAATAGTCACTACGGGCTTGAAGCCGTTGAAAAGTTAAATTTAGACAGTGCACAAGTATTTAAAACCTTAGTACTTGAAACACATGAAGGGCAACTGATTGTTGCTGTTACGCCTGTATCTCAACAAGTTAATTTAAAACAGTTAGCTAAACTATGTGGTGCTAAAAAAGTAATTATGGCTGCCCCACAAAAAGTACAAGTTAGTACCGGTTATATTTTAGGAGGGGTGAGTCCGCTTGGACAAAAAAAACGTCTAGCTACGTTTATTCATAGCAGTGCTTCTCTCTTTGACACTATTTATGTGAGCGCCGGAAAAAGAGGCTTAGAAATAGCACTCTCGCCAACTGATTTAGCCTTATTGACCAATGCAAAATTTGGCGATTTATAAATTTTATTTTTATAATTATCTTCTATACCAAAAATTAATTTAAGTTAGGCTATTTGCTCAATCCCCTATTTATAACTACATTGGGAGTATCTTTATACCGTTAATATTTAATACCAAACGGTATTACACTTTTTGTATACGGCTGTTTGTATGAACCTTTTAGATGTAGATTATTTTGCGATACTAGTGGCTGCACTGTCTTCTTTTATGCTTGGCGGTATATGGTATTCAAAAGCTCTCTTTAAAAATGCATGGCTAGAAAGTATTGGCTTAACTGATCTGGATTTACAATCGGCTAATCCTAAGTTGATATTTGGCGGCAGCTTTTTCTTAGTGTTTATAGCGGCTTTAATGCTGTCTCTTTTTTTAGGTAAAGACGCAAGCTTAGGTGAAAGTATAGGGACTGGCTTTATTATTGGCTTTTTTTGGATTGGCAGTTCATTAGGATTGAGTTATATATTTGAGCAACGCCCTCTAAAGCTTTTTTTAATTAACGGGGGGTACCATATTTTACAATTTTCGTTAATGGGGCTCATTTTAGGGATATGGCCGTAAGATTTAAATAATCAGCAAATCCAAATTTGATCCTTATCTACGAGTAGAGTAGTTTTATATAATCCCATTTATACAATTTGGTAAAGAAACTAATGAGAATATTAGTTGTTGATGATATGCCACTCATGCGACACGTATTAATTAATATGCTTAGAAAACTAGAGTATAGCAATATCGTTGAAGCAACTGATGGATTGCAAGCTTTGGTATTTCTGCGTAATCAACATTTCGATTTGGTTATTACTGACCTTCATATGCCAAAAATGGATGGCGTTAGTTTACTTACTAACATTCGAAAAGATAAAGAACTCGCTGATATTCCCGTTTTAATGGTTACTTGTGAAGACAGTACAGATAAAGTTAAGCAAGTTATTGCAGCTAAGGTATCAGGGTTTATAGTCAAACCTTTTAATATGAATGTATTGTCATCTCAATTAAACCGCTTCTTTTTTAAAGATTAGGATGTGTTTATTTTATAAAGGTTATATGTAATGGGGCTTTATAGATTAAGTCTGCCGTATCTAAATTCTAAGTCAGAGGTGGTAACCTTTACCCATCTAAACTGATATAATTGCTAATTACTCTTTATATAATACCGCAGGACGTAATGGCAAAACCCAACAAAAAAGGCCCTACTAAAACGGTTGATATTTTTTGCTCTGCTTGTAAAGCCTCTTTATTTAAATATCGAAAAGGGGGAAAAGGAACATTAATTAAGTGCTTTAAAGAGCGTATTAGCCAAGACTTTACAACAGAGGCTTGTATTTGCCCTAACTGTAGCCGGCCATTTGCCCGAGAAGCGATTATTCGCGGTGCGCCGGCCTATAAAATAATTGGCGGCAAAGTAACCTTTAAATAAGGTATATGAAGTAATACTAAACCGCAATAATACTTAATTAAGCGAATAAGTATAAAGCCTTGTGCATGCGGACATATGGCCTTGTTAGAATTTACCATATTGATAGAATCGCCCGGTTTGCTGTTTCAATGAATGAAAAAATACCCTCCCCATGGATCGGGCCAGTTTATTGGGTTATTTAAAAATGGATAAAGGATAGTTTCGTGATAGCACTCTTATTTGACATCATAGGCATGACAGGTACTTTTTTAGTAGTTGGTTCATTTTTTTTACTGCAGCTAGGTAAAACATCTCCAGCTAGCTTAACGTATAATATGATGAATTTAACAGGGGCAATTTTACTGTTAATTAGCCTTTGTTATAACTTTAATTTAGCGAGCTTTGTAATCGAGATATTTTGGATTGCAGCGTCGTTAATTGGCTTATATAAATATGTTAAAAATAGATCAACATTAGCTACAAATTAATTTTTTTTAATTTAATGCTAAACAGATCGCTGTAAACATAGTTGTTTACGGCGATTTTTGTTTTTAAACACTTTAAAACTGTTGTTAACAAAAAGTTTATATCTCTGCTAGAGATTAGCCGTTACACTAGCGCCCTAAAATTTTCTTGGCTATTTTTTGCGAGTTCTTCATGTTTTCTTTTTCTAAAAAAATCATTACTGTTTGTGTGTTACTCGTACTTATATTAGTTGTTACGTTTTGGCTTGGTCGTTCTCATGATGTTGAGCAAGCAACCTACCAGGCTGAGCGCCAAGTTACGCAATTAAATAACTATATTGATACTGAGCTTGCTCGTTTTTCTGCTATTCCCCAGTTACTTACCTATAACTCGTTAATGATAGACTTTGTAGATGCGCAGCCACAGCACTATAACGCTATTAATAACTACCTTGCTGATATTCAACAAGCCAGTGGTGCCTCAGATATTTTTGTTCTAAATACTCAAGGCGAAGTTATTGCCAGTAGTAATTGGCAAGCAGATTATACTTTTTTAGGTAGCAACTTTGCGTTTAGACCTTATTTCAAACGTGCATTTGCAGGCGAAAAAGTAGCGTACTTTGCATTAGGCATGCGCTCTAAAGAGCGTGGTATTTACTTTTCACAAGCAGTATATCGCGACAATAAAGCCATTGGTGTTGTTGTGTTAAAAGTGAATGTAAGTAAATTTGAGGATGACAGAGAGCTTCTAAATACTTCAAAGGGTAGTCACTTTTTTTTGCAGCTTGCAGATGAGGTAATTGCAATGTCAGATATGCAAACGTGGCGATTAAACAGCTTCACTGAACTTGATATAACTATGCGCAGAGATATTAAATCTCGTCGGGCTTATTTAGATCATCAGCCTTTGTATATTAAGCAGTTTCAATTTTCTAATGAAGGTATTAAACATTTAAAAATAGATAAAAAACTTTACGTAATGTCGCAAAGACCTTTACGATATTTTAATGCCACAATGAACGTACTCGTTGATATAACAAAAGTTAATTCAGCTCAACTGCCTCGCTTATTTTGGGTATTTATTATCTGTAGTTTAGTTATTATTGTTAGTTATATTTTATTAACTCGTTTTGCGGGCTATAAAAAACTGGTGTACTCCAGACATAGCCTTGAACTTGAAGTCCTTGAGCGCACTCAAGCTTTGGAAAAAGTACAAACGGCTTTAGTTCAATCTGCAAAGCTTGCGACAATAGGACAGCTAAGTGCAGGAATCAACCACGAAATAAACCAGCCGCTCAGTGCTATTAATACTTATTTAGCTTCGGCAAAGCGTTTATTAGCTAAAGGAAATACTTCAGCACTTGGTGAAAGCTTAGTAGTGATTGAGGGATTAGTTAATCGAGTGCACCAAATTGTAGGTCAGTTAAAGCATTTTAGTAAACCTTCAAAAATGCAGCTCAGACCTTACCCTCTTGCAGGGCTTGTTAATAACGCATTAATGATTTCTAGCGCGCAGTTAAAGCAAGATAACGTACAAGTAGAGCCACCTCATTTTGATGAAACAGTCGTTGTGTGGGTCGATTCGCTTAAATTTGAACAAGTACTTGTTAATTTAATTACTAATGCTAGCCAAGCTATGAATGGTGCAATTATTCGTAACTTAAGTTTTCAGCTGGAGTGTTTTGAAGAGCGAGTAAAACTGTCGATTTTAGATACTGGCTCTGGTATTGAGCAACATGCATTTGGTAATTTGTTTGAACCTTTTTATAGTACTAAATCAAGTAAAGGTTTAGGCCTTGGTTTATCTATATCAAAACAAATAATAGATTCGTTTAATGGTTGTTTGAGCGCGCACAATCGAGTTGAAGGCGGGGCTGAATTTATAATTAGCCTCTCTAACAGGCAGGAAAATAAAGATGATTGATAGCTCCCCATGTAATCACATAATAGTCATTGATGATGAAGCAATGATCAGAGACTCTTTAAAGCAATTGCTCACTCTCGAAGGATACACCGTTGAGTGTTTTAATGACGCAAGCACCGCTCTTAGCAAACTCAATAGGCGCTTTGCTGGAGTTGTGCTGAGCGATATAAATATGCCGAACATGGATGGCCTAACGCTTTTAGAGCAAATAACGGCTTTTGATAGTGAGCTCCCTGTAATATTTTTAACTGGTTACGCTGATGTATCGATAGCAGTTAAAGCGATGCAATTAGGTGCGTATGATTTATTTGAAAAACCAGTTAACGAACATCTTCTTGATTGCATAGCACGAGCGTGCGACAAACGAAGCCTTGTTATGGAGAACCGCGCATTAAAAGTGGCTGTACAGAAAACCTCAGCCCCAGGTGTACGCATACTAGGTGACACACCTAAAATGCAACACATGATGCACTTATTAAACAAAATTATAGATACCCCAACCGATGTAATGATTGAAGGTGAAACTGGCACAGGTAAAGAACTTGTAGCGCGGTATCTACACGATCAGAGTAATCGCTCTAGCTGTAATTTTGTTGCTATTAATTGTGGCGCAGTACCAGAGCAGTTAATAGAAAGCGAATTGTTTGGTGCAGCAAGTGGTGCATATACAGGGGCTACTCAAAGTCGAAAAGGTAAGTTTGAATATGCACAAGGTGGTACGGTCTTTTTAGATGAAATAGAAAGCACTCCAATGGCACTGCAAGTTAAGTTATTACGCGTATTAGAAGAGCGAAAAGTAACACCTGTAGGCGATAACAAAGCAATTGATTTAAACATCAGAATTGTTGCAGCTACAAAAGTAGACTTACTTGCGTTAGTTGAAAAGGGTGATTTTAGAGCTGATTTATACTACAGACTTAGTTTGGTTAACGTTAATATTCCGCCATTACGAGAGCGAAAAGCTGACATATTACTTTTGTTTAAACACTTTAGCTCTATTGCTGCAACTCGCTATCATAAGCCGCCGGCGGCAGTAAATTACGAAATACAACAGCGGTTAGTTGCCTATGACTGGCCGGGCAATGTGAGAGAGCTAAGAAATCAAGCAGAGCGAGCTGTATTACTTGGTGCCGAACTTGCCTTTGCTGAAGTTAAAACACAACAATTAGGTGGCTTATCTCCCGATTTAAGCTTATCTGAAAAAGTCTCTTTTTATGAGCAGTCACTTATTGAGTACGCGCTTGAGCAAAACCACGGCAGTATTAAAAACACTATGGAAACACTGCAAATTGCTCGTAAAACACTTTACGATAAAATGAGTAAATACAATCTTAATAGAGATATGTTTACTGACTAAATGTGTGGGTTTGGTGACAAGACCCACTTTCTTATGTGTGGTAATTCACACGTTTTTATTTAAATCAAACAATTTGTTTTGGTAAGTTATTGAAATATATTGCTTTTATACACTTGGCAGTAAAGTTGCCTTATTAGCGCTACAACAAGTAGATTCTAATAATTAGGGCACACGATGACAAAAACTACACACACCTGTATTTTATTTCTATCCTATGGTTGCTTAGCTACATTTTCACACACATCTTTTGCTGCAGAGTACGCTGTATACGGTAAAGCTGAAGTACAAATTGCCAGTACTGATACGGGCATAATGCGTTATGCCGAAGAGGGTACTCAAATTGAAGCGCCATACTCGCGTATTGGTATTAAGGGCGATCATAAACTTAACGAATATTTAAGTGCTGTTTTTAAATATGAGGTACAAGTTAAAGGTTTTGAAGAAGATGATACGCAAGAACCTTTCACAGCACGTAATACTTACTTAGGTTTAAAAGGCGCGTTTGGTGAAGTTGTTGTAGGTCGTAACGACACTCGTTTTAAATATTCTGAAGGTAAACTCGATAACTTTAACGAAACTCAAGCCGATATGGCACAGGTTATAGCAGGCCAAGATCGCCTCGGTGATACTATAACTTACACCTCAAACTATTGGCATAATACGCAGTTTTCATTTACTTATGCGCCAAAAGATGACAATAAAGACGATAAAGCAGGCTTTGCTGCTACGCTTATTTATGGCGACCGTAATTTAAAAAGTACTTCATATTATGTGTCGTTCAGTCATGTAGATTCACTTAACAATGTAAAAGCAAGCCGCCTTGTTGGTGTTTATAAGTTCGAACAATTACAGTTAGGTGCGCTGTACCAGCATTCAGAATCAGTAGATGGCAGTAAGTCGGGCAATGGTTACGTATTAAGTGCCAGTTATACACTTGATAAGTGGGTGCCAAAAATTCAATTTGCTAAAGATGACTCAACTCTTCGTCAAGCATCTGAGGCAACGCAATGGAGCACAGGCCTTGATTATGTATTTGATAAGCAAACTACAGCTTATCTTTTATATACCGATCTTAATTTAGAAGAACAAGACGACAGCAGTGTTGCTCTTGGCCTTAAATATAAATTTTAGGAAAAGTAATGACTCAACAAATTTTAAAAAACAATTCTCCTAAAAAACAGAGTATGCAATGGTTTTGGCTATTACTGGGCCCAAGCGTTATGTTGCTTACCTGTCTAGTAAACCCACCTGAGGGTATGTCGGTTGCTGCATTTAAAACAGCAGGCTTAGCATTTTGGATGGCATCGTGGTGGGTAAGTGAAGTAGTGCCAATTCCAGCAACAGCTTTGCTCCCTTTGGTAATATCACCACTTGCTGGTATAGAAGCCATAAAAAGTGTGGCTGCACCGTATGCGCACCCGCTAATATTTTTATTTTTAGGCGGATTTTTAATCTCTATCGCTATGGAGCGATGGGGGTTACATAAACGTATAGCGCTTAGCACCATGTTATATGCGGGTAAAAAGCCAAGTTTGCAAATTTTAGCAATGATGCTTGTAACTGCATTTTTGTCGATGTGGATGTCTAATACCGCAACAGCCGTAATGATGCTACCTATTGCACTTTCAATTACCAATTTGGTTAAGCAATCAGACCCAAGTAATGAAGGGTTTGGCAAAGCATTGCTACTATCAATTGCTTATGGTGCAAGCATTGGTGGTATTGCTACTTTAATTGGTACACCGCCTAATGCATTAATGGCTGCATACCTATCTGACAGTTACCAAATTGAAATAGGCTTTGCTCAGTGGATGATTGTAGGCGTACCACTGTCTTTAAGTATGCTTATTATTAGTTGGGTTTGGCTTACCAAATTTGCGTATAAAGTAGATGCTAATGTTAAAAACGATCAAAAAATTGATACAAAAGCGGTGTTTTCAACGCAGCTAAAAAACCTAGGTATAATGCAACGCGCCGAAAAAGGCGTGTTATTTGTGTTTGTTTTAGCAGCACTGTGTTGGATATTTAGACCTATACTTGGCGACATAACAGGGCTTAAAATTTCTGATACGGGTATTGCGATTGCCGCCGCATTATTACTATTTGTTTTGCCTGCAAACAAAGGCAGTGACGAACGTATTCTTGATTGGGAAAGCGCAGCTAAAGTGCCGTGGGGCGTTTTATTATTATTTGGTGGCGGGCTTACACTTGCATCTCAAATTAAGTCATCAGGGCTTGCTGAATTTATTGCTCACCTAATTGAAGGCGCTAGTGCCATTCCACTTGTTATGAGTGTACTTGTTGTAGTGGCATTAATTACATTTTTAACTGAGATCACGAGTAATACAGCGACTGCAGCTGGCTTTCTTCCTTTGTTAGGACCCGTTGCAGAGTCTATAACAGGTTCGCCTTTAGTTTGGGTTATTCCTGCAGCTATAGCGTGTAGTTGTGCGTTTATGATGCCGGTAGCTACACCACCAAACGCTATTGTGTTTGGCTCAGGGCAAATACAAATGCGCGACATGATAAGAGCAGGGTTTGTGCTAAATATTGTCGCCATTGTATTAATTACGCTAGTGACAATGACTATCGCAGCGCAAGTATTTGGCTTTTAAATACCCACTAAATTAGTTCCAACCAACCTATACCAGAGTAGTTTTGTTTATATTTACAGTTTTAAACAAAACTACTCTTTATACTTATTTATATTGCTCAATAAGCTCTTTTTTAGATAATTAGTGTTATTGCTCGAAAAACAGAACAAGGTTATAGTCTGCGGTAACTTTAAAAATTGAGTAATCTATTTTGAGCACCGACACATCACAGGCAATGCCTTTAATTCCTCAATTTGATGAATTGCAAAAAAGCTTTCTCGAAACGCCTTACTTGCCAATTGATAAACGTCTCGTTTTATTAAAAAAACTCCGTGTACGTATTGTTGAACTTGAGCAAGAGCTAGTGGATGCTGCTTCAAAAGACTTTGGTTACAGAACCGCTTTCGATACTCTACTTGGCGATATATTGCCTACGGTTCAAACACTCGCGCACATTATCAAAAAGCTACCAAAATGGGCAAAGCCAAGTAATCGCTCTGTAGGTTTAAGTTTGTGGCCTTCAAAAGTAAGTGTTAATTACCAACCTAAAGGTGTGGTTGGTATTATTGCACCGTGGAATTACCCGATTCAGTTAGCGTTAGTACCTGTGCTTACCGCCATAGCTGCCGGTAATAGAGTTATGCTCAAATTAAGCGAGTTTACACCTCACACAAACGTCGTTATCGAAAAAATATTTAAAGACGACATACAAACGCATTGCAAAATAATACAAGGCGGTAGCGACGTAGCCGCGCAGTTTTCATCACTGCCATTTGCTCATTTATTATTTACGGGGTCATCGGCCGTTGGTAAATTAGTAATGGCTTCAGCGAGTCGTAATTTAACACCAGTAACGCTCGAACTCGGTGGTAAATCGCCAGTTATTATTACGCAAAATGCCGATATTAAAAAAGCGGCGCAAGCTTTACTGTTTGGAAAAATGGCCAACGCAGGGCAAATATGCGTTGCTCCCGACTACGTATTTGTACCCAAAGCGCTTGAGCATCAGCTGATTCAGCAATTATGCGAGCTTTATAAAAAGCACTTTAAAGACGGTGTTGAAGGTAAAAACTTAACCTCTATTATTAGCGATGCACACTATAAACGTTTAGCAACCTACTTAGAGCAAGCCCAAGAGCTTGGCGCAAACATTATTAAGCCACTTGAGCAAAACCAGCAAGATGAGCAAAAACATCGTATGGGGCTGCACTTAGTGACTCAAGTTACTGACGAAATGCAGCTTATGCAAGATGAGCTATTTGGCCCAATACTACCAATAATGAGTTATGACAAGCTCGACAGCGCAATTGACTATATTAAAGCCCATCACCACCCGTTAGCGCTTTATATTCTAGGGCAAGATAAGCACGCTCAAGAATACATTATGAAGCAAACAATCAGTGGCACTGTGGCAATTAACGATACGTTAGTGCAAGTAACTGCTGACGATGCCCCTTTTGGTGGTGTAGGGCATTCAGGAATGGGGCATTATCATGGCATAGAAGGGTTTTTAACGTTTAGCCATGCTAAAAATACGTTAGTATCGGGCTCGTTTAATCCTCGTATTGTTATGCTGCTAAAACAAAGCAAACTTCTTATTAAGCTACTAAAGTGGCTTTACATAAAATAAGAGTATGTTGATTTTGTAAAGTTGAATAGATTTTGAATCTGCTAAATCAAGATATATTAAAAAGGCTGAATTACGTTATGTAATTCAGCCTTTTTAGATTAGTTTCAAACTAAGGTCTTAAACTCTTAAACTTTAAAATAAGACTTTAAAATAAGCGACCTTCGCCAGCATAAGTACCCACTTGTATTTTTGCATAAATGGCATCGGCTTTTTCTTTAGCTTCTTCAATTTCTTTAGGCAGCATTTTACGCTCATCAAGTTTGCGGCTATGACTCGCTTGCATATTGCCGTTGTACTCAGCGATAGTATTCCAAATGTATGACTTTTCTAAATCTTTTGGCATACCTAGCCCTTCAAAATACATGAGGGCTAAATTGAATTGTGCTAAAGAGTAATTGTTTGCAGCTGCTTTTTCGTACCAGTTGCGTGCCGCTTCATAATCTCGCGTAACGCCCACGCCATTAGAATACATTACACCTAAATTAAACTGAGCCGCAGGCAGGTTTTTATTGGCTGCTTTTTCAAATAAGGTAACAGCCATTTGGTGATCAAGCTTTACGCCTTTACCTTCGTCGTATAAAACAGCTAACGCAAACATTGAATCCGGGTGGTTCTTTTTAACGCCTTGTTGATAAAGCGCAGCTGCTTTGCGGTAATCGCGTGTTACACCGTATCCACCTTCGTATAATTTAGCTAGTTCGTAAATTCCTGGTGCAAAACCTTTATCGGCAAGGTATTGAAATTCTTTTAGGGCGACTGCAAATTCACCTTCGTTAGCTGCTCTTATGCCATCTTCTAATGTTGCATGAGCGAAAGGGCTGACAAGTAAAACGCCAGCAAGAACGAGTGCTTTCAAATTAAACTGTGACATATTAATGTCTCCAATTAGTAATAGTTACGATAGGTTTTAGGGCCAGTATATCTTGCCGCGATTAAATAGCGCCTAAATAGAACAAGTTTTAATCCCGAAAGGTAAACAGACTTTAGTTAAATGCTAAATTATTAAATTTTTGCACTATTTGCGCATTTTAAACGTTTAATACTCAATGCATTTAAGTAGAGACTAAATCGGTTATTATAAATAGATGCAAAAAAGGGTGTCTACTGTTATGTTTTACGCCAGCTTTAGCGCAAACGCAAGGCGATACCTTATCAGATCGTGCGTATAAAATGTAAATAATAGCGCGGTGGACTTTTAAGGTAAGTAAACGAGTTTAAGAGGTGTAAGATACAGATTTTATAGAAAATTTAAAGAAATAAAAAAAGCCCGTTAGGGCTTTTTTGAGTCATATTAACCGTCACTAATATGAGCAATGTAGCAAGTAAATGTGATATTTGATGTTATTACTTGGGTCGAGTAAGTAATAACACGAAGCGGCACGCTCTTCTTTTAATGTGTCAGCATCCTTGCTGAATATTCTTCCGTAGGCACTGAGGTCGTTACACTGTGTTTGTGCGAACGATTATCAGTTAGATCTAAATGCAAGTCAATACTTAAATGATAATTATTATCAAATGAGTTTTGAGCTTTGCCACAATCTAAATAATAGAGAAGGTTATGCTTAATAATTTCAAAGCAAAAAAACTAAAACAGATATGCCTTGCTGTAAGTATGTTGTTTTTATGTAGTTGTTCGGCATCTTTTACTTACAATAATTTGAGTTGGCTTTCATCGTTTTGGGTTGACGATTATGTTGATTTAAATAAAAAGCAAAATACACAGCTAAAAAACATAATTACAACAACACAAAATTGGCACCGAACTACCCAATTACCGGCCTACAGACAAGACATACAAAATATAAAAGTATTGTTTAACCAAACATTGGAGGCTAAACAATTAAAAACACAGGTTGTGCTTGCAAAACAACATTGGCAGAACCTACTTGGGTACGCAAAACTGCCTTTAGCTGAGCTTGGAGCAACCTTATCAAGTGAGCAAAGAGGTGAGCTTTTAGACAACATCCAAATAAAAATTAACGACGAACGCGAAGAGTTTAACAAACAAACCCCGCTTGAGCGAAAAAGTGAGCGTTTGGAAGAGCAATTTGAATACTACGAGCAGTGGATAGGCAAGCTTAATAAACAACAAAAAGCGCTGATTAAATCTACTAATGAGCAACATCAAGATGCAGGAGCGCTGTGGTTAGAGTACAAGCAAAACCGTTTGAATGCAGCCAAACAGGTATTCAAAAATGCTGAAATTACAAAAAAAGAATTTATAAATCAGTTAAGTACGGTTATTGAAGAGCGCGAACTTTATATGAGCGACGCACTATTGAAAAGCAATGAAGCAAACTTAAATTTATATATAAATTTACTCTACGAATTAAACCTAACTCTAAATGATAAACAACGCCAAAGCGTTAATGATCAATTTGATGAGTTAATTGAGACCTTAAACGATATAATAGAAAACTAAATTGTGCGTGAATTATTAAGTTTTAAATTAGCTGTTTAGGCTGGTTTGTTTTTAAACGCAAAAAATGCTTTTTAAAGGGCAATATATGGTTACAGATTTGAAAAGTATCTTAAACACTTGGTATCTCAATAGGGACAACCAAGAATGGGTTTTAGCTACTTTGTACAAAATTGAAGGCTCTAGCTACAGAAAACTAGGGGCTATGATGCTTATTTCGAGCCTAGGCGAGCGCTTGGGGATGCTTTCAGGAGGCTGTTTAGAAGCTGACATACAGCGCCACGCTAAACAAGTAATGAGTACTTTAACCAGTAAAACCATTAGTTATGATGCCACCGATGAAGACGATTTAACATTTCAACTTGGCATTGGTTGTGGGGGTATAGTACATATTTTACTGCAGCCTATTCATAAGGCTAATGACTATTTACAGTTAGAGCTTGTATCTAAAGCACTTAATGAGAATAAACCAGGGCGATATCTTCAACAAGTAAGCCCCATTTTGCCAGCCGGTAGTGGTGTATTTACGCAAAATGATGAGTTGCATGGTTTATCAATGAACCGCAAAGCGCAGTTGGTAGAATTACAAGGCGCTACGTGCTTGCAAACCTCTATTTATCCACCGCCCCATCTATTAATAGTAGGTGGTGGCGCTGATGCAGTTCCGGTTTATACATTTGCCAAACAACTTGGTTGGAGTGTAACTGTATGGGATACACGTGCTGCCAATGCAAAAAGGCAATATTTTAAAAATGCTGATGCTATTTTGCGCTTCACACCGAGTGAGTTAAAAGAATATTGCATAACTAATAAAGTAGATGCTGCTATTTTAATGGCTCACAGCGTTGAACTTGACGCCAGTACGTTGGCTCAATTTAAAGATGTTCCTTTTAAATACATAGGGTTATTGGGTCCTAAGCACAGACGTGAACAAGTTTTAGAGCACGCAAATACGCGAGTATCACAAATTAAGGCTCCTGTTTTTGGCCCTGTCGGTTTAAATTTAGGCGGCGACTCGCCAGAGAGTATTGCACTATCGCTGATCAGTGAAATACATGCAGTGCTGTGTGACAAAAACGCCCAATCGCTAAGCCATTGGGGGCAGGAGCCGTGCTAATTGCAAAAGTTGTTTTAGCCGCAGGTCAATCATCTCGCTTTAACGGCTGTAAATTAACGGCTGATATCGGGTTTGGCAAAACAATGATTGAGCATGCAGTAAATACACTTCAAGCACTTGATGACACGCCGGTGTATGTAGTTACCGGGGCATGGCATAAAGAAGTATCACAAGCACTGGCAGGTTATAAAAACATAGAGCTCATTGAGAACAAGCAATGGAGCCAAGGTTTAGGTAATTCAATCGCGATAGCTTCTCAAACAGTGTTTAAAAATAAGTCCTTTGATGGGATTTTATTTATGCTTGCGGATCAGGTTGAGCTAAAAGTAGCGCACTTAAGTGAGTTAGTTACTGGTTTTACACGTAATCCATCGCGCTGGTGCGCAAACTATGGCGAGCGTTTAGGTGTACCCGCTATATTCCCAGCGGTTGATTTATCTCAGCTTGCAAGCTTAACTTCAGATAGAGGTGCACAGCAATTACTGCGCTCCAACAGTGAAGTAGTCAATACAATTAGTTTACGTAGTGCGAGTTTAGACATAGATACTCAAAAGCAGCTAAGTAATTTTATAGCTAAAAATGAGTGAAAAAGTATTAGTAGGGCAAAATAAGTTTTAGCTGCGCTAACGCTTTAGTGCAGTGGTTATGGTATTTAGCTGTTAATGTAGCTGATGCGGTAACTATATGTGTTATGGATTAGTAGTTACAACAATCTTAACTGTTATAACCCGTGTTTAAATTAAATAATTTAAACACGGGTTATAAAGCTTAATCAAGGGGCAAGCTATGGTGACGTTTACAATTAATGGCAAGGTGGTTGAATCACACGCAAGTGAAGATACACCATTGTTATGGGTTATTCGTGATGAAATTGGATTAAAAGGTACGAAGTTTGGTTGCGGTATTGCAATGTGTGGTGCGTGTACGGTGCATTTAGATGGGCAAGCAACTCGCTCATGTGTTTTACCAATTGGCGCAATTGCAGGAAAAAACATTACTACAATTGAAGGGCTTAATAACGAACACCCACTTCAAAAAGCATGGGTTGAAGAGCAAGTACCACAGTGCGGTTACTGTCAATCGGGGCAAATAATGCAAGCTGCTACATTACTAGCAGCTAATCCTAGCCCGTCAGATGAAGAAATAGTGAGCCACATGAATGGCAACTATTGCCGCTGTATGGCTTACAAACGCATTAAAACGGCTATTCAACGCGCTGCAGATGAGTCACAAAGTGTAGTAAATATATTTGATCCAAATGCACAAGACGCTTAACTGGAGCCGATAATGAAAAAATTATTTCAAAAAAATAGCGAAACCGTTAATTTAAATCGTCGCTCGTTTATGATTGGCACTGCTAGCGCGGGCTTGGTTATGGCGTTCGCCCCTGCGTTGTTTTCGGGTTCGCTCAGTGCAAAAGAATCTATTGCACAACAGGCTTTTTCACCGACTATTTGGTGGACTATGAGCACCGATGGCGCCGTAGAAGTGAGTATTGCTAAAGCTGAAATGGGTCAACATATCGGTACTGCACTTGCGCGCATTGTAGCTGATGAACTTGAATGTGATTGGGATAAAGTATCAATTACCTACGTAGATACTCACGAAAAATGGGGCTACATGGTTACCGGCGGTTCGTGGTCTGTATTTCAAAGCTTTAAGCCATTATCTCAAGCCGGTGCTGCGGGTCGAATTGCATTAATAGAAGCTGGAGCTAAAATGCTCGGCGTGCCTGCAGATAAATGTCGTGCTGAAAAGGGCTATATTATTGCAGGCGAAAAATCGGTTAGTTACGCTGACATAGTTAAAAAAGGCGAGTTTAATCGTACATTTACCAGCGATGAAGTTGCAAACCTGCCACTCAAATCTGCTAATAAACGTCATTTAACTGGGCTTAAACAAGACTTTAAAGCGCTTGATATACCAGCCAAAACAAATGGCACCGCAGTATACGGAATAGATGTAGAAGTTGAAGGCATGCTGTACGCGCGCCCAGTAATACCGCCAACCCGTTATGGCAGTACGGTGACAAATGTTGACGATACAGCAGCAAAAGCGATTAAAGGCTACAAAGGTTATGAAGTTTTAAATGATCCAAGCGAAACTGTACAAGGCTGGGTTGTTGTACTTGCGGACAACTACCCAAGTGCCATTAAAGCAGTAGATGCTTTAAAGGTGAGTTATAAAAAGGGTGAGTCGGCAAATATATCTGAAGCTGATATTCAAAACGAAGGTAAACGATTGTGCGAGCAACGCGACTCAGGTACGTTGTTTGTTGATGAAGGCGATATAAAGAAAACCCAAGCAGACGCCAGTGAGTCGTTAGAATCAATGTATACCACAGCGACAGCGAGTCATTATCAGCTAGAGCCACTTAATGCATTAGCCGAATTTAAAGACGGTAATTGGATTATTCATACGGGGAACCAATGGCAATCGCTTACGTTACCTGCTGTTGCAAAAGCACTTGAAGTCGCCCAAGAGAAAGTGATTATTCGTCCTTATTATTTAGGCGGTGGTTTTGGTCGCCGACTATTTGGTGATTGGACTGTACCGGCAGCCCTAACTGCAAAAGCAGTGGGTAAACCAGTAAAGCTAGTATTTACACGCGCAGACGATAGTTTATTTGATCAGTCTCGCTCTGCATCTGCTGCAAAAATGACAGCTTCGTTTGATAAAAACGGCACTTTCATAGGAATGGAACATGCATTTGCGGCAGGTTGGCCTACCAAAGCAATGGCACCAGGATTTCTAGCTCCAGGTGTTGATGGTAAAGGTAAATTTGATGCGTTTTCAGCATCGGGCGCAGATCATTGGTATAGCATGAGTAGTCATCGAGCACGTGCTATTAATAACGAAGTTGCACAAAGCACCTTTACTCCAGGCTGGTTACGCTCAGTAGGACCAGGTTGGATTGCATGGAGCCTTGAGTCGTTTATTGACGAAATTGCCCATAAGCAAGGCAAAGATCCCGTTCAATTTAGAATCGAAATGTTAGATGGTAAAGGCAAGCAAGCAGGTAAAGCACCTGAGAGTGTTGGCGGAGCGCTACGTTTACGTAACGTACTTAAAACCGTGTCTGATAAAGTCGCTTCTGTTAAATTAGCGAAAGATGAAGGCATTGGTTTTTCAGTGAGTTCGGGGCAAGAGCGCACAATGCCAGCTTGGCTTGCAACCGCAGCACATGTTCATGTTAACCGTGATAGTGGTAAAATAACGCTTAAAAAGCTTTATGTTGTTGTAGATGCCGGCTTAATTGTTCATCCTGATGGGGCATTAGCGCAAATTGAAGGCTCATTATTATGGGGTAGCAGCCTTGCTTTACACGAGTCAAATACGTATAAAGATGGGCAAGTATCGGCTACTAACTTTAATACTTATTTACCGCTAAGAATGCAAGATGTACCAGATATAGACATTGAGTTTTTACAAAGTGATGAGTTTCCGGTTGGTTTAGGTGAACCTGGGGTTATAGGCGTTGCGCCAGCCATAGGTAATGCTGTATTTAATGCAGTAGGCGTACGTTTACGTGACCTACCAATGAAGCCAAGCGAACTTAAAAAAGGCTTAGAAGCGTAAAACAAGAATAACTAAAGGGGTATGCTTTATGCTGCTCCTTTAAGTTATTAAATATATTTATGTAATTATTATTTATGTATCAATAAGTAGCGTTGTTTATACTAATTCGCTTAATTAAATGATTAAGTATTATTGCAAATTGGTATTAGGTTGTTATTACTTGTTGATATTAGTTAAGGTTTATTTATGCTAATCGACCCAACAGGGCGAGAGTTTAGTTACTTACGTTTGTCTATTACTGATGTATGTAATTTTAAGTGTGTTTATTGTTTACCAGATGGTTATCAGGGCGGGCCAGACCGTGGTTTTCTCACAATTGATGAAATTAGCAACACGCTTAAAGCGTTTGCACACCATGGAATCGAAAAAGTAAGGATCACTGGCGGAGAGCCAACTCTTAGAAAAGATTTTATAGATGTTGTTCGCGCGGCAAAAGATGTCGCGGGCATAAAAAAAATTGCAATGACTACCAATGGTTTTTCTCTTCATAAGAATATTCATGACTGGGTAGATGCAGGCTTAAACGCCATTAATGTAAGCATTGATAGTTTAGATTCACGTATGTTTAACACCATTACTGGGCATGACAAATTTACCTCAGTAATGAAAGGCATTGATACTGCGCTTGAAACGGGTATTGATTCGGTAAAAATAAACAGCGTGCTGATGAAGCAATACAACGCAAAAGAGTTTGATACATTTTTAAATTGGGTTAAACACCGTCCCGTTACCATCCGCTTTATAGAATTGATGCAAACAAACGACAACAAAGCCTTTTTTGATGCTAACCACGTTTCTGGGCAAGTTTTAAAAACTCAGTTATTACAAACGGGTTGGCAGCAAGTTGCGCGTAGTGCATCAGCAGGTCCTGCTCAAGAGTTTGCTCATCCTGATTATCAAGGCAGAATTGGTTTGATCATGCCTTACAGCAACGACTTTTGTAGTACCTGTAACCGATTGAGGGTTACAGCAAAAGGGAATCTGCACTTGTGTTTGTTTTCTGAAGAGGGTATTTCGCTAAGAGAATATATGAACGACAGTTCAAACAGTGAATTAATGGCATTGTTATCTCGTTATATTAAAACCAAAAAACCAACTCACCTTTTACACCAAGGTAATACAGGTATTACTACTAATTTATCCATGTTAGGTGGCTAGTTGTTAAAGCCACTTAGTGATATTAAAGTATCAAACGTGTTTCTAAAACATACGACATTATCCCCAAAAGGTAAATAACTGGTTGTATCTACATGGTTTTATATCAACAAGGCTTGTTAAATTATATTTTCCCGTTAAACTTAATTTTTATTTTTTGTTAAGTGATTAGAATGGATATCGCAGCTCTTAATAGCACTAAATCATTAAGAAAAGACGTCCTTAGAGGGATGTGTCTTTGTTTTGGTTCTTTATCGGTAGGATTTGCGGGGCTTAATTTAACCGTAAATAACTTTCCACTGCTTGGCTATATCGAAATCTGTTTTTCTATTTATTGTATATTTACTTATATTTCACTTACACGTTGTCCACTACAGTTTTGGCAATCCGTTGTGATGTGTGCACTTGTAACGTTTATTGTTATTTTAGCTACAGCTTTAGCATCTCCTCGTAACGGTGTATTCGTATGGTCGTTTGCATTACCTATTTTGTACTACCTGTTGTTAGGTAAACAATATGGTGTGATTTTCTCTGCAAATTTATTAGTTATCCAAGTGTTTATTTTAGGGAGTAAGTCTACATTTGCCCCCTTTGAAACTTTTAACTTATCCCTTAATCTACTCTGTGCTTATTTAAGTATTTGGGCGATTTCTCATGTTTTTGAAGGGAGCCGCTCACATTTTTCAAAGCGCCTTAAAAATTTAGCGTTACTTGATCCATTAACGGGTGCAGGTAATCGCCTTTCAATGAACCACTACTTTGAAGTAGAACTACAAGATAAGTCACAGTTATATTTGTTTTTACTCGATTTAGACTTTTTTAAGCAGATAAATGATGAGCATGGCCATGGTGTCGGTGACCAAGTACTTGTTGAAGTGGCCACTTTACTAAGGGTTGCACTTGGCAGAGGGTACGTATTTAGAGTTGGCGGTGAAGAGTTCGCTTTATTTAGCTCTTTTGCAAATGAAGAGGCTGCACTAGATACCGCAGAACAAATAAGAGCACGTTTTGAAAATACAACATTTGATATTGATGGCCTTGCTATCAATATTACAACGAGTATTGGAATCGCAAAATTTAAAAGTACTAATTCATTGGAAAGCTTTGTAAACCAAGCGGATAAACAGTTATACAAAGCAAAACAATTTGGTCGCAATAAAGTGTATTGTAAGTTTAAAAAAGAACATGACTACGAAACGGTAGTTGCTTAAGCAGGGTTACTTAATACATTTGCTCAAAATTGGGGATCCCGTTTTCCCAAATTGGTTTATCTTTTCCTATATGTTCGCGTACAGCATCAAAAAATAACCGAGTTCTTACCGGTAAATCTCGATGCGGATACACGGCATACATCGCACTAAACTCCATTAGTTTCACATCAGTTAATAAAGGCACTAGTTTACCCTGTGATATTTCATCACCAATAATAAATGCAGGGGCGACAAAATAAGTGGTGCCCGATAATGTTTTCATCAGTAATGACTCTGCATCGTTTGCTCTAAACACACTTTTTATTTTTTGCTCGCAGGGCTCACCTTTACTGTTGTAGTAATCTATTGCATCTATCCGAATAGAGTTACTGGCGTAGCTTGCTGCTGGCAATTGTGCTAAATCTTCCATTGTTTTGGGCATACCATAAGTGTCTATATACTCTGGTGCTGCAACAATGAGTAAGCGATTACGCGCTATTTTACGTGCAATAAGGGATGAATCTTTTGGCTCACCAACACGAAATGCTAAATCAAACCCTTCAGAAACTATATCAACTAATCTATCGTCTAAGCGCAGTTCAACTTCTACTTGCGGAAAGCGTTTTTGGAAATCATTAAGTACAGGTTGCAAATAACGCCTGCCAATCAATGTTGATGACGTGATTTTTAACACCCCGCGTGGCTCTAAATGGTAGTTTTCAGCCATGCGTACTGTTTCGCCGAGCAACTCTCTAAGCTCAGCGGCTTTTTTGATCATTTCGGCGCCCGCCGCTGTGAGCGAAAACGAACGCGTTGTGCGGTTAAGTAACCTAACGCCTAACTCATCCTCTAAACGGCTAATTTGTTTAGATATAACAGAGCGATCTATGTTGCGTAATTCTGCAGCTTTTGCAAAAGAGCCTTGCTCAACCACTTCAAGTAACATTAAAAGTCGACTTGTTGTATCCATTATTACACCTTAACTAATTAATTGATGCCATTTTGGCATTAATGAATTTAAAAATCTATGGTTTTTAAACACGGGTTAAATCCGTATTATGCGAGGCTAATCAACAATGGAGCGTCTTCATGAACAAACATCTAATTGCTGCTGCACTTACTGCGGCATCTTTAACACTAGCAGGTTGTGCCGATGAGAGCACAGCTCAATCAGCACCTGCACAGCAACTTCAACCAATTGATGTAGCACAGGTGCTTGTTAAACCAGTACAAAGCTGGCACACATATACAACTCGTTTAGAGTCTCCACAAGAAGTTGCTTTAATGCCGCGTGTATCGGGAATCATCGATAGCATTGAATTTAAAGAAGGCGATGTGGTTAAAGAAGGCGATGTTTTATTTCAATTAGATGCTCGTCCATTTGCTGCTGTGGTTGCTAGTTTAAAAGCGCAAATCAACAGCGCACAAGCTGCCTTAGAGCAAGCTAAAAGTGAAGACAAACGTGCGGTACGATTATTAGACCGTAAAGCAATTTCTACTGAGCAAGCACAAGCGCGTACTTCAACACTACGCCAACGCGAAGCACAGCTTTCGGCACTTCAAGCACAGCTTACATCAGCAGAACTTGATTTAGAATTTACGTCAGTTGTATCACCAATTGATGGCATTATTTCTCGCGCAAATATTACTAAAGGTAATAACATACTTGCGGGTCAAAGCGTATTAACATCAATTGTTTCAAACCAAGCAATGTACGCTTATTTTGATGTTGATGAACGCACATGGAATAGCTCTTTTAATGATGTTACTGCTGCGAGCCAGCAAACTGTTGTAATGCAAAAAGTGGGTCAAAGCGATTTTGCATACAAAGGCTACATTAACTTTATTGATAACCAAATTAATTCATCAACGGGTACATTACGCGTACGTGCAGTATTTAATGAAGACAGCAACCAATTACGCGCAGGCTCGTTTGCACGTATTAAGCTTGCAGCCAACTCTATTAGTGACGCGATTATTATCCCAGAACGTGCAATTGGTACCGACTTAAAAAATCGTTTTGTATTAACGGTTGGCGAAAACAACGTACTTGAATACAAACTTATCACTACAGGTGAGCGTTACGGTGCCTTACGTGCGGTTACATCGGGCCTTAACGAAGGTGATGTTATTGCTGTAAATGGCCCAGCTCGCGTAGGCCCTGGTATGCCAATCTCTCCGCAAACAGTAACAATTGATACAAGTGGTGTGGCATTTACATTGTTAAATGACAACGCACAACTTGTGGCTAAGCAATAAGGTTTATTGATGAAATTCTCGCATTTCTTTATACAGCGTCCAATATTTGCGGCCATGCTGTCATTGGTTATTTTAATTGCTGGTGGTATATCACTATTCCAACTACCAGTAAGTGAATACCCAGAAGTAGTTCCTCCAACCGTGGTTGTAACCGCTAACTACCCGGGTGCTAACCCGACCGTTATTGCGCAAACAGTGGCAACACCGTTGGAGCAAGAAATTAACGGCACTGAAAACATGTTATATATGTTTTCGCAAGGTACCAGTGATGGCCGCATGACACTAACGGTAACCTTTGCATTAGGTACCGATTTAGACCGTGCTCAAGTACAAGTACAAAACCGTGTAAACAGTGCGCTTCCGCGTTTGCCAGAAGAAGTACAACGTTTAGGTGTTGTGGCTGAAAAGTCATCACCAGATTTAACCATGGTAGTGCATTTATATTCACCTGAAAAAACGCACGACACAGCGTACTTATCTAACTATGCCGATTTAAACATTAAAGATGAAATTGCACGTTTACCGGGTGTAGGTGATATTCGCATGTTTGGTGCCGGCAAATACTCAATGCGAGTATGGCTAAACCCAGATGCACTTGCTGCACGCGAATTAACAGCAACAGATGTAGTAACAGCACTTCGCTCGCAAAACCAGCAAGTTGCTGCAGGTAGCTTAGGCGCGCAACCAATTTCAAACGACAGTCAATTTCAAATATTGTTAAACGTTAAAGGTCGTTTAAACAGTATTGAAGAATTTGAACAAGTTATTATTAAAGTAGGCGACGAGGGTCAGTTAACGCGTTTATCTGATATAGCCCGTGTTGATTTAGGTCAAGACACTTACTCACTTCGAGCAGAGCTTGATAATCAACCAGCACTTGCAATGCCAATATTTCAACGCCCTGGTTCTAACGCTATTGAGCTATCTGATCAAGTACGCGAAACAATGGCGCGCTTATCTAAAGATTTTCCTACCGGTGTTGAATACGACATTGTGTACGATCCAACAGTATTTGTTCGCGGCTCAATTGACGCGGTAATTGCCACTTTGCTTGAAGCAATTGTATTGGTAGTTATTGTTGTTATTGTATTTTTACAAACATGGCGTGCATCAATTATTCCGCTAATTGCTGTGCCTATTTCACTTATTGGTACGTTTGCCGTAATGCAGTGGTTAGGTGTCTCAATTAATACCTTATCGTTGTTTGGCTTAGTATTGGCCATAGGTATTGTTGTAGATGATGCGATTGTAGTTGTTGAAAACGTAGAGCGTAATATCGAAAAAGGCTTATCGCCACTTGAAGCAACCCGCGTTGCAATGAGTGAAGTAACAGGCCCTATTATTGCCATTGCGCTAGTACTAAGTGCTGTATTTATTCCTACTGCGTTTATTACCGGTTTATCAGGTCAATTTTATAAGCAATTTGCACTTACAATTACTATTTCGACTATTATCTCAGCGTTTAACTCATTAACGTTATCGCCTGCGCTTGCTGCATTGTTATTAAAATCGCACGATGCAAAACCAGATGCGTTCACGCGTTTACTTAATAAATTGTTTGGTCGTTGGTTATTTAAACCATTTAACCGCGTATTTAATCGTGGTGCTAAAGGTTACGAAAAACTGGTACAAAAACTAATTCGTATGACCGTTGTTGTTATGGTGGCTTACATAGCACTTGTTGGTGGCACAATTAAGTTATTTGATACCGTACCGGGTGGCTTTATTCCACAGCAAGATAAACAGTATTTAGTGGCTATTGCGCAGTTACCTGATGCATCAAGCCTTGATCGTACTGAAGATGTGCTTTCTCAAATGCAGCAAATTGCATTAGAAGTACCAGGCGTTGCACATACAGTTGCTTTTCCTGGCTTATCAGTGAACGGTTTTACTAATAGCCCTAACAGCGGCATTGTATTTACACCACTTGAAAGCTTTGACAAACGTACCGACCCAAGCCAATCAGCGATGGCGATTGCTGCCGAGTTGAATAAACGTTTTGCTGCCATTGATGAAGCATTTGTAGCGGTATTTCCACCGCCGCCAATTCAAGGTTTAGGCACTACCGGCGGTTTTAAACTGCAAATAGAAGACAGAGCAAATAAAGGATTTGAAGCCTTATTTAATAGTCTGCAAGCTGTTATCGGTAAAGCGCAACAAGACCCAGCATTAATGGGCTTGTACTCGAGTTTCCGTATTCAAGTTCCACAAATGGATATTGATATTGACCGTGAGCAAGCGCTAATTCAAGGTATTCCACTTGATGAAGTATTTAACGCACTGCAAATTTACTTAGGCTCTGTGTACGTAAATGACTTTAATATGTTTGGCCGTACCTACCAAGTAAATGCACAGGCTGATGCTGACTACCGCTTAGACCCTGATCAAATACTTAATCTAAAAGTACGTAACCGCTCAGGAAATATGGTGCCACTAGGCTCTGTATTAACAGTAACACCAACAATTGGTCCTGACCGTGTTATGCATTACAACGGTTACCCAAGTGCAGAACTAAATGGTAGCCCAGCGCCAGGTTATAGCTCTGACCAAGCACAAGTTGCTATTGAAAAAGTACTCGCAGACACACTACCAACAGGTATTGAGTATGAGTGGACTGAAGTAACGTACCAACAAGTACTTGCCGGTAACACCATGGTTTATGTATTCCCGTTAGTTGTATTACTTGTATTTATGGTACTTGCAGCGCAGTACGAGAGCTTACGTTTACCACTGGCAATTATATTAATTGTACCAATGACTATTTTCTCAGCCTTATTAGGTGTGTGGTTTGTCGGCTCTGACAACAACATATTCACCCAAATAGCGTTAATAGTACTGGTCGCGTTGGCTTCTAAAAATGCGATATTGATGGTTGAGTTTGCAAAAGATAGACACGACTCAGGCTTATCGCACTTAGAGGCAATACTTGAGGCATGTCGTATGCGCTTGCGCCCAATATTAATGACCTCAATTGCATTTACAGCAGGTGTTGTACCGTTAGTTCTTGCTACCGGTGCGGGCGCCGAAATGCGACACGCAATGGGTAACGCAGTATTCTCAGGGATGATAGGTGTAACCGTGTTTGGCCTATTGTTTACGCCGGTATTTTATATGTTAGTGACTAACAAAAAAGAGAAAGCGCAGGAGAATACTCATGACTAAATTAATGCAAAAAAGACTTAAAACAAGTCTGACCGCCAGTGCAGTATTAGTTGCTGCGTTTTTAGCAGGATGTGCGAGTAAAATAGACACCATGAGCGAGCAAAAAGCCGTTAACGAATTTGTTGCTAAAGCTAATATTGCTAGTAACGTTAGCGTTGCTGATGAGACAAACTGGTGGAAAAAGCTTAATTCTGATCAACTAAATGAGCTTGTTACTGGTGCGCTTGCAAATAACTATAATTTGCAAACAAGCCAGTTAACACTTAAAAGTGCATTAGCGCGATTAGGAGAGCAAAAAGCCCAATACCTGCCGCAAGGTGGCGTAAATGTTGGCGCAGCTCGAAGCGATGCACCAAGCGTGTTTGACCGCCAATCAAGTGCAAACGTTGCACTTGATTGGCAACTAGATTTATTTGGTCGCATAACGGCGTTGGTTGATGCAGCAAATGCATCGGCCATGAGCCAAGCAGAGCAAGTACGCTTATTACAAATTGAAGTTGTTTCGTCAGTCGTTAAAGGCTTTGTAAGTTACCAAGGGAATGTTGAAAAACAACACATTGTTACACTTCAAATTGAAGCGCTTGAGCAAAGTATTGACGTTTTACAGGCACGAGTTGATGAAGGTGTAGCTAACGAGCTTGATTTAAACCGTACGATGGCGCAGCTTAGGCAGCAACAAGCATTAATGCCTGCTATTGAGTATGCAAAATACAGCGATTTATCTGCGCTTGCAGTACTAAGCGGTAAGCTAGCGCAAAATATTGCTATTGAAAACGAGCAAGGCGTGCTTGAACGTGACTTTAGCGTAGCACTAAAAAACGCTAATAATGCCATTGCCTTACGTCCAGATATTAGCCGCGCGCTGTTTGACTTTAGCCAAGCAAATAGTTTAAGTGTTGCAGCTAGCAAAGCGTTATTACCCGATATTAGCTTATCTGCATTTGCAGGGGTTGTGAGTATAGATAGCACAGGCTTAAAAAATACCGATCAACAGTGGCAAGTAGCGCCGCAGTTACAGTGGTCTATTTTAAGTTATCCTGCGCTTTTAGCGCAGCGTGACGCGCAACAGTTTTTAAGTGAAGCTGCGTACAGCGATTATCAACAAGTAGTATTAACTGCACTAAGTGAAAGTGAACTTTCACTGCAATTGTTGGTCAATCAAGCACAGCAAAAACGCTTTGCCGATGAACGTTATGACTTTGCTAATAAAGCATTTTTACAAGCACAAGCAATGTACGAAGAAGGTCAAATTCCTTACCTTGAGTTGTTAGATGCGCGCCAGGATGTTTTAATAGCACAAGAAAATGCTGTTGAAACAACAATTTCTTCACTGCTTGCCAAAGTAAATGCTTACCAGTCATTTAATGGGCAATGGAGTTATGCGTTAAACGACACTAATAAGTAGAGTTATATTGATGCCAAATACTGAAAATTTACATGAATACATTATCCCGCAAACTATGCGCGCTATTGTACTGCCAGAACCAAATGAAGCAATTGACTTAGCGGATGCTGAGCTGCCTGTTCCTATTTGTGCAGATAACGAGCTGCTTGTAAAAGTAGAGTACGTTGGTTTAAATCCAGTTGATGGTCAATTTGCTAAAACAGGCTTTTGTAAATGGCAGTATCCACACATTTTAGGCTTAGATGCCGTAGGTGTTGTGGTTAAAGCTAATAAAGGTGTGTTTCCAAATGTTGGCCAGCGCGTTATGTGGCATGCCAACATTGGTGAGCAAGGTGCTTTGAGCGAATACACCAAGGTACCTAACTTTGCAGTGTCGGTTGTGCCAAGCGGTTTAAACCCGGCCATTGCAGCAACACTTCCATGCGCCGGTATGGCAGCACTTATTAGTTTAGATAAAATAGGCATTAGTGAAGGCGATACTATTTTTATTGAAGGCGGAGCCGGAGCGGTAGGGCAGTTTGCTATTCAATATGCAAAACAGCGCGGTGCAGACGTATTTACCACAGCATCAAAGCGTAATCATAAGTTGGTTAAGCAGTTAGGCGCTGATGTGGTTTTTGACTATAGCGATAAAAAGCTATGCGAAAAAATCCGCAGAGAACTTGGCCCACAAGGCTTTGATGCGGTTATTGATACGATTGGTGGTGAGTGTACTCAGCGTAATATTGAGTTAATGCGTTTTTGCGGACGTATTGCCTGCTTAAATCCGCTCCCTTGTTTTGATCAAGACTTAATGTATCACCGAGCGCCTAATATTAGCGTAGTATCAATTGGTGGAGCATGGCTTGCTAATAGTTTATGTGCACAACAACGTTTGAGTTTTATGGGCAACCTGTTACTTGAAGGCGCTGTTAGTGGCGACATTAAACACCCAGAAATAACGCCCGTAGATTTTAGTGCTGACTCAGTATCGCAAGCGCTTAATAAACAACTTGCTGGTGGTTTTACCGGCAAGCAAGTTGTTAAAGTTACTAAGTGAAGCGCTTATACAATTTGATTTAAATTTAGGTAGTTTTAGCTAGATTAACTAATAATGTAGCCTCTACAAATTGAATAAAAACGTAGCCTATTTGTGCTGCGTTTTTTTATGCCCATAAAAAAATAGATACAGCGCTAGAGCTTTTGCTGTTTTATTCATCATTTTAATCAAAATACTTTTTTTCAGCGTACAACTGTAAGCCTTTGTGTTTCAACAGTTTACGTTCAGGTAAAGAAAATAAATTGAAAAAACTGTTAATTAATTGAATAGAGCAATTGATCTAAACGATTTTTTATGACGTAATGTAGGTATTATTTAGCTGGTCGGATGAGTTCAATCATGAGTTTACGTACAAAACTAAAAAAAGTATTACCAAGTATTTCTATCACAGAACAAGAAGCGCTAGACGCGGGTGATGTATGGCTTGAAGGTTCTATCTACCAAGGTAAACCTGATTTCAGTGCACTTCGCGACGTACCTGCTGCTACATTAAGCGCAGACGAGCAAGCATTCTTAGACGGTCCAGTAAAAGAGTTATTGGGCATGATTGACGATTCAGTGATTCAAAACGGCATTCATTTACCAAATGACATCTTAGAATTTTTGAAAAAAGAGCGTTTTTTCTCGCTTATCATTCCTAAGTCGTTTGGTGGTTTAGAGTTTAGCCCTTATGCAAACTCTACTATTGTTGGCACAATTGCGACTAAAAGCTCAGCAGTTGCGGTAACCGTAATGGTTCCTAACTCGTTAGGCCCGGGTGAGTTATTACTTCACTTTGGTACGCAAGAACAACAAGCACATTACTTACCACGCCTAGCAAATGGTACAGATATTCCATGTTTTGCATTAACAAGCCCAGAAGCGGGTTCTGATGCAGGTGGCATTCCAGACATTGGTACAGTTACTAAAGGCATGTATAAAGGCGAAGAAGTACTTGGCCTTGAAGTCACATGGGACAAGCGCTATATAACGCTTGCACCTATTGCTACCGTACTTGGTTTAGCCTTTAAAGTAATGGACCCTGATGGTTTATTAGGTGGCAAAGAAAGCTTAGGTATTACCTGTGCACTTATTCCAAAAGAGCACCCAGGTGTAGAGCTTGGTAATCGCCATGACCCAATGGGTATTCGTTTTTACAACGGTACTACGCGTGGTAACAAAGTATTTGTACCAATGGATTTTGTTATTGGTGGACAGAAAAACATCGGCCGTGGTTGGCAAATGCTGGTTAGCTGTTTAGGTGCTGGCCGTGGTATTTCATTACCTGCGCTAGGTGTTAGTACCGCGCAAGTTGCATTTAAATCAGCATCTGAATACGCAGCAGTGCGTGAACAGTTTGGTTTAGCCATTGGTCAGTTTGAAGGTATTCAAGAAAAACTAGCCGACATTGCAGGTAAAACATACCTACAAGAAGCAATGCGCGTACTTACAACTGAAGGCTTAGGCATGGGCTTAAAACCATCAGTAGTAACCGCAATCGCTAAATACCACATGACAGAGCTTGGTCGCGACGTACTTGATTCAGCAATGGATATTCAAGCAGGTAAAGCGATTCAAAATGGCCCACAAAATACATTAGCAAGTGGTTATGTTGCACAACCTATTGCCATTACGGTAGAAGGCGCGAATATTCTTACACGTAACCTAATGATCTTTGGTCAAGGTGTTATGCGTTGTCACCCATATTTACAATCTATGGTTGAGTCAATTCACAGCGAAGACAAAGGCGCAGATAAAGAATTTAACGGTATTTTACGTAAAACAATTGGCTACAGCACAGCAAACAGCTTACGTGCTTTCCGCTTAGGTGTTTTACCATTTACAGCAAGTGCTAATTCTGAATTACCAGAAGTACGCGACTACGAAAAAGCAGTACATAAATTATCTGCAAAACTTGCAGTGTACGCAGACTTTTCGTTACTTGTACTTGGCGGTAAGTTAAAACAAGCAGAAATGCTATCGGCACGTTTAGGCGATGTAATGAGCTTCTTATATGCAGCTATGGCATCAATTAAATACTACGAGCAAAAAGTATCAAGTAGTGACCGTGAGCAAGCAGCACCTTATTTCCATTACGCGACTCGTTTTGCACTACAAAGTGCTGAAGAAGCATTGCATAAGTTTTTAGATAACTTCCCTGCAAGTGGTACACGTAAGTTTATTCGTTTTATTACAATGAACTACTCAACTAAAATGCCAAAAATTAGTGACGATTTAATCCGCGAACTAGCTAAGCAAGCTCAGCTAGATACCGCATTTAAAGCGCAAATCACGCATTTAGTTAAACCAGTAGTGGGCGATGGCCATCATATTAATGAGCAAGCTTACAAAGCTAAAATGGCATCACTTGGCGAACTGGCTAAAGTTAAAAAAGCATTACGTGCTAAAGTAATTAAACCAGGTATACGCTTTAACATCACGCTTGATAACGCACTAGCGGCAAACGTAATCACGCAAGCTGAACACATTCAGTTAATTGATTACAACATCAAACGTGAAAAAGCGATTCGTGTAGATGAGTTCGATTTTGATATGAACCTACTAGACGATAACGCACAGCCGATTAATCCGCTTAAAAGCGTAGTTAATCAGTAAGTTAAAGTAATAAAATTCAATGATGCAAAGCGCCCGCAGTATCGGCGCTTTTATTTTTGAGTAAAAAATTAGTGTGGAGCCCCGCTTGTGTAAAAACAAGCGGGGCTTTTTTGTGTTTTTTTAAAGTCGAAATTGATAGCTGTATTGATTCGTAAGCGAGTATGTATGCCTAGAGGATTAAAAAGGGACGTTTATAATCTTGAAAAAGGGCTAATAACCCCGTTGGCACCTTGTTGTAGTACATGGGTAGGATACCCGCTGAATTAAAACGTTAAACATTTTAGCGTTCTAAATAACTCATTAACTGCGTTAAAAACTTCTCATATAGATAAACTATATAACCCAATTTTTGTTTTGTTACTGAGCTATTTATAATCTTGAAAAAGGACTAATAACACCATTAGCACCTTGTTGTAGTACATGGGTATATATTTGTGTAGTACGCACATCACTATGGCCTAGTTGTGTTTGTACTGTGCGGATATCAGCGCCGCTTTGCAGCAAATGCGTAGCGAAAGAGTGGCGTAAAGTATGTGGCGTAACGTGTTTATTAATTTCAGCTTTTGTTGAAGACAGTTTAACTGCCTTTCTTACCCCAGAATGATCTAAGTGGTGACGTCTTATTTCTCCTGTTTCAGGGTCCGTACTTAATTTATGTGATGGGAACAAAAACTGCCATTGTAAAGACTTATTAGCGCTTGGGTATTTTTTACTAAGTCGATGAGGCATCCATACACCGGCGTACGCATCATTTTTTAAATCTAACTGTAAATATTCATCAACTTGAATTATTTGATTTCTTAGCATTGGTATTAATTCTTCAGCAAGTGTCACAATACGATTTTTATTACCCTTACCGTTCCAAATGCGTATGTTTTTATAGTCGAAGTCAATATCTTGAACTCTTATTTTACTGCTTCCATCAGCCGTAAACCACTTCCATATAGCAGGCTTGCTATCAAATAATGTCGTTTATTTATATTTCTAAAAAATAGCGATACCTCAGTTTGTGTAAGTACGACAGGAAGTTTCTGTTGGCGGTTACTTTTAACGAAATTTAAATCTAATGAGAGCTCATTCTTAATAATATGTTTATATAAAAAAGCAAGCGCATTTAAAGCGGTTGCTTGTGTTCTCGCTGCCACTTTTTTAGTGACTGTTAAGTGATTTAAAAATATTTCTACTTCATTATTGCCCATACTGGTAGGGTGCCGCTTATTATGAAAATGGATATAGGCAGTAATCCAAAATACATAAGTTTCGATAGATTTTTTAGCATAGTGATGGCTATACATATAGTTGATAATACTATTAAGAAAAGGGGATTTAGTTTTCATTTTAAATCTCAGTTAACTGTATTTATATACAGTATTGACGTTTTTCCTCCTAAGTCAAGAAATGAGGACGTTTTCCTCTTTTCTGCATTTTAATAAAAGAACAGCCTGACTTAAAGTTTAAAGCTGGCAATGTGTTACAGGATTTGTTATTAATATTAAAAATAATTAAGGGGACATACATTGCTCATAAAAAGAGGAAAGTGTCCTCTGATAAAGCTGTTAGCTGCACAGAAAATTGCGGCATATTTCAATCTATAAGGATATTAAAATGAACAAAATGATCAAATTAGGCCTATTTACGTTAGGC